>DATJTQ010000106.1:0-12859 GCA_035503355.1 Solirubrobacteraceae bacterium | reverse complement strand
GCCCTGACCGGGGAAGGCGGCGTCGCCGTGCAGGATGATCGGGATCGCGGCGTTGGTGTCCTGATGGGCGTGCGGGCCCTGGCGCGTGGTCTGCGCCGCGCGCGTGGCGCCGGCGGCCACCGGCGCGACGAACTCCAAGTGCGAGGGGTTGGACTCCAGGCGCACGATGATCGACTCGCCGCCGGCAACGTCGTAGGAGCCCTGGGCGCCGTGGTGGTACTTGACGTCGCCGGTGCCGCCCTGGGGCAGGGTGGTGATCGGCTCAAGGGTCGAGGAGCCCTCGAACTCGGCGAAGATCGAGTCATACGGCCGGCCCAGGTTGTGGGCCAGGACGTTGAGGCGGCCGCGGTGCGCCATGCCGAGGACCACCTCGCGGGCGCCGCGCGTGGCCGACAGCTGGATCAGCTCGTCGAGCATCGGCACCGTCATGTCCAGACCCTCGACGCTGAACTGCTTCTGGCCCAGATAGGCCTTGTGCATGAAGCGCTCGAAGGCGTCGACCTCGGTGAGGCGCTTGAGCAGCGCCTTCTGCTCGTCGTTGGTGAGCGGCCGGCGGAACTGGCCGGACTCGATCGCCTCGCGCAGCCACAGGCGCTGGCGGTGTGAGGCGATGTGCTCGATCTCGTAGGCGATCGTCCCGCAGTAGGTCTCGCGCAGATGGGGCAGCGCGTCGGCCAGCGTCGCGCCGGGCACGTACATGCGCAGCACGTGCGCCGGGATCTGGGCCATGATCTCGGGGGTGAGGCCCAGCGGGGCCGGGTCCAGCGCCGGATCGCCCTCGGACTCGCGCCCCAGCGGATCGAGCCGCGCGGCGAGGTGACCATGCGTGCGGTGGGCCTTGAGCAGCGACGTGGCGGCCTGCACCGCCATCATCAGCTCCTCGTCGTGGGCCTGGCTGGGCTCGGCGGCGGTCGCAGCCGGCGCGCGGGTGGCCGCGGCGGCGGCCGCCGGGGCGGGCGGGGGCGGGAGCTCGGGCAGCTCGACGCCGAGGTCGGCGAAGATGGCCTCGTAGAAGGACTCGTCGCCCTGCAGCAGCCCCTCGAGGCGCTGCAGGAAGCGGCCGGACTCGGCGCCCTGGATGATCCGGTGGTCGTAGGTCGAGGTCATGGTCATGACCTTCTCGGCCCCGATCATCGGCCCGATCCGCTCCAGGCCCACCGGGTAGGCGATCGACCCGGTGGCCACGATCGTGCCCTGGCCGACCATCAACCGCGGTACGGAGGCGATGGTGCCGATGCCACCCGGGTTGGTGAGGGTGAGGTTGCCGCCGGTCAGGTCGTCGGCGGTCAGCGTGTTGGTGCGGGCCTTGTCCACCAGCGCGTTGTAGGCGTCGAGGAAGCCGCTGAAGCTGAGGCGCCCGGCGTCGCGGATGACCGGCACCATCAGGGTGCGGGTGCCGTCCTTCTTCTCCACGTCGACGGCGAGGCCGAGGTTGACGGCGCCGTCGTCGTGGCGGTAGGGCTTGCCCTCGATCTCTGAGAAGTGGTGGGCCATCACCGGCATGTCCTCGGTGACCACGCGCGCGATGGCGTAGGCGATGAGGTGGGTGAAGGAGACCTTGCGGCCGCCGTTCTTGAGCTGCTTGCGCCGCTCGTCGAGCGTGGTCACGGTCATGGTGCGGAAGGAGGTGGCGGTCGGGATCGACCGGCTCTGGTCCATGTAGCGAGCCAGGGCCGCGCCGCCGCCCTTGATCAGCTGCGCCTCGGCCGGCGGGCCGGCGGGCGCGGTCGTGCCGTTGAGCACGTCGGCCTTGGTGATCCGGCCGCCCCGGGCGGTACCTTGGATCGACGAGAGGTCCACCCCCTCGGCGGCCGCGACGCGGCGGGCTACCGGCGAGGCGTTGGCAGCTGCGCCGTTGCCCCCGGCCGCTGGGGTGGCCGGAGCGGTGGGAGTCTGAGTGGGGCCGGCTGCGCCGGCCGGTGCCGTCGCCCCGGTGGACGGGGCGCTGCCGCCGTTGCCCGAGGGCGCGCCGCCGGCGGAGGCTCCGACGCTCATCCGCGCGATGACCTGGCCCACGGTGACGGTCTCGCCCTCCTCGAAGAGGATCTCGGTGATGGTGCCGTTGGCGGGAGCGGGGAGCTCCATGTCGACCTTGTCGGTGGAGATCTCAACCACCGTGTCGCCGTCCTTGACGGCGTCGCCCACCTTGACTGACCACTCGAGGATCGTCCCCTCGGTGACCGACTCGCCGCCGGTCGGGGTGACGATGTCGACGGTCTGCCCGGAGGCCTCCTGGGAGGCGGCGACTCCCTCGGCCTCGGTGGCGGCGCCGGCCACGGCCTCACCGGGGGTGGTGGGCGGCGACTCGCCCGAGACCGGTGTGGCGGTCTCCGCGGCGGTCGAGCCGTTGGGGGCAGCGGCGGCCGCGCCATCGCCATTGGTGGCGATCTCGGCCAAAAGCGCACCAACCGCGACGGTGTCGCCCTCAGCGGCGTGAATGCGGGTGATGGTCCCGGAGACGGGGGCGGGGACCTCGGCGTCGACCTTGTCGGTCGAGATCTCGACGATCGTCTCGTCCGCGGAGACGGAGTCCCCCTCCTGCTTGTGCCATTCGAGCACCGTGCCCTCGGCGACCGAGTCGCCCATGGCCGGCATGACGACTTGAACAGTGCTGGTATCGACCGCCATCAGACAGTCACTCACTGTACTGCGTCGTCGGAGATCGACGGCGCTCTGCAACGAGGAACCCGATCGACCCCGCGAACGGCCCCAGCCCCCCGATCACGGCGACGGTCACCGCCAGCCAGAACGGGATCACGTGGCGGCGGGCGGCGTCGATGCACAGCAGTGACATCCCGATCCACATGACGCCGTGGCCGAGGCCGAGGATGAAGGTCTCGGGCTGCGGGCTGTGCAGCACGAAGGCGCACACCAGCAGTCCCAGGTAGATGAGCGAGTGGGTGAACGACGCCACCTCGAGGCGCCGGAATGTGACCAGGCGCATCTAGGGCCCTGAGGGCGTGACCAGCGCGGCGAGCCGGCGCAGGGGCGCGTCGGCCTGCTCCGGCCAGCTCTCGACGTCAGCCGGCCACCAGGCGAACTCGTCGTGCTCGGCATCCGGCGTCACGGCGGTGCCGTCGGCCAGCCAGGCCTGGCCCACCAGCGACACCAGCCCGCTGGGCAGCTTGACCAGCGCCTCGACGGACATGCGCTGGGGCGTCACCGACCATTCCTCCTGCAGCTCGCGGACCAGCGTCTCGGCCGGGTTCTCCCCCACCTCCACCGAGCCGGCCGCGCCCAGCGCCCACCGCTCGGCCCAGGTGGCCAGCCACGCCGCGCGCCGGCCGGCCAGCCACCGTCCGTCGGCGGAGCGGACCACGCACGTCGCCGACAGGCTCTGGGCCGCGGCCCCGCCGTCGAGGAGGCGCAGCGCCCACCGCACGGGCTCGCACTGCAGCTGAAGCGTCCCGTTGTCGGTGCTGAACCCGGTCAGCCGCGCCGCCAGCCCGTCGTGGGCGGGCGAGCCACGGTCGCGCAGGTCATCGAGCAGCCGGTCGGCGGCGTCGGTCGCCTCCTGGGACGCGGCAAAGGGCTCTTCTGACCAGCTCACCGCGACGTCGGCGGGCTCCCAGGGGCCGCGAGCGAGGACGCCGGAGGGAAGGCTCATGGCGTAAACCGTATCTATGCTGCCGCCGGTGACACCGCGCCGCAAGCACTGGGGCTGGGGCTTCGAGCACGAGCAACCCTCGCCCGACGAGGTCCGCGCCACCGCCGCCGTCATCGCCTCGCACCTCGGCTTCGGCTCCACCGAGCCCGAGCGGCCGGTCGCGCTGGCGGCGGTGTCATTGCCGGTGCCCCGCCTGAGTGCCCCCGCCCGCCTGCGCGAGATCTGCGCCGACGATGACCACACGCGCGCCTTTCACGCCTACGGCAGCTCCTACCGCGACGTCGTGCGCGCCTTCCGCGGCCGCTTTGACCACCCGCCCGACGTCGTCGCCCACCCCGGCGACGAGGGCGAGGTGGAGGCCGTCCTGGAGTGGGCGCTGAACGCCAACGCCGCCGTGATCCCCTTCGGCGGCGGCACCAGCGTGGTCGGCGGCGTGGAGGGGGCGGTCGATTCCCAGCGCTTTGACGGTGTGGTGACGATCGACCTCGGCCGCCTCGATCGAGTGCACGAGGTCGACCCCGAGTCGCTGAGCGCCCGGATCGGCGCCGGGGCGAGCGGGCCACGCCTGGAGGAGCAGCTGCGGGCGCACGACCTGACCCTGCGCCACTTCCCGCAGTCATTTCAGTTCGCCACCCTCGGCGGCATGATCGCCACCCGCGCCGGCGGCCACTTCGCCACCGTCTACACCCACATCGACGACCTGGTCCAGTCGGTCCGCGCCGTGACGCCGGCCGGCGTGTGGGAGTCGCGGCGGCTGCCGGGCTCGGGCGCAGGCGTCTCGCCTGACCGGATGCTGATCGGCTCGGAGGGCACGCTCGGTCTCATCACCGAGGCGTGGGTTCGGGTGCGGCCGCGGCCGCGGTTTCGCGCCTCGGCGGGAGTGCGCTTCGCCACCTTCTCAGACGGGGTCGGCGCCGTCCATGCCCTTTCGCAATCGGGGCTGTACCCGGCCAACTGCCGGCTCATCGACGCCGGCGAGGCGCGGCTCACCGGGGCTGGCGACGGCAGCCATGCCCTGCTGGTGCTCGGCTTTGAGTCGGCCGCCCTCGACGTGGCGCCGCGACTGGACGAGGCACTGGCCTGCTGCGCGGATCACGGCGGCGTGTGGGACACGCCGCGGGCGGGGGACGCCCAGGATGCGGTGGGGACCTGGCGCGATGCCTTCCTGCGCGTCCCGTACCTGCGCGACACCTTCGTGGCCATGGGCGTGATCTCCGAGACCTTTGAGACCGCCGTGACCTGGGATCGGTTCGCCGCCCTGCACCGATCGGTGATGGAGCGGACCGCCGCCGCCGTGCACGACGTCTGTGGCGCGGGCTCGGTGACCTGCCGCTTCACCCACGTCTATCCCGACGGGCCGGCTCCCTACTTCACGGTCCTGGCGCCGGGCCGGCGCGGCGAGGAGCTCGAGCAGTGGGCGCAGATCAAGGCCGTCGCGGCCGACGCGATCCTCGAGGCCGGGGGCACCATCACCCACCACCACGCCGTCGGGCGCGACCATCGCCCCTGGTATGACCGCCAGCGGCCCGAGCCGTTCGCGACGGCGTTGCGCGGCGCCAAGGCGGCGGTGGATCCGGCCGGGGCGCTGAACCCCGGCGTCCTCATCGACTGAGCGCGCTCAGGAGACGTGGCCGTCGAGCTGCGCCAGCACGGCGGGCGCCGACGGGGCGACCTCGGGGGTCAGGCGGCGCAGCAGCTCAAGCCAGCCGGCGTGGGCCTCGATCGCCGCCCGTACGTCGGCCAGCGCGGTGTCCATATCGCCGACCTGGGCCGCGCCCAGGCCCGCCCAGAAGCGCAGCTCGTCTGACTCGGGGGCCAGCTCACACGCCTGGCGAAACAACGCCGAGGCCTCGTCATGGCGACCGGCGGCCAGCTGCTCGTCGCCCTCACCGGCGATGCGGTAGGCCTCATCCAGGCGGGCCAGCCGCCCCAGTTCGACCAGCGGGTCGGGATGATCCTCGACGCGCAGCGAGGTGACGGTCGCCCACGGGTCCCCGGAGGCGGGGACGACGAGGATCGCCGCCGACTGGCGCCCACGCAGGTCGCCCCCCGCCGACTCGGCGACGTTGAGCGCGGTGAGCAGGCGCGTGACGAGCGTGCCCTGACCCGCCTCGTAGGCGGCCAGCATCGCCGGCCACACCTCGGCGGCGGCCATGATGTTGGCCTGGCAGGAGACGCCGGCGCCCTGCACGTCACCGGCGAAGGCCATGCAGGCCTCGCCGGTGTGGGCGGCAGCCTCCCCGCGAGCGTCGACGACGGCCACCTGGCGCGATGCGGCCAGCGGGTCCTCGGCGAGCAGCCGCTTGAGCGCCCCGCCGGCCGACATCCCCCGCTCCAGCAGGTCCAGCAGACGAGGGCCGTAGGCCACCTCGGCGTTGGCCTGGGTGGCCACCGCCCCCACCCCCGGTCGGGCCCACGGAACGATGGGCCCGACGCTGAACCAATGCGATTGGACCGCCACTCCGAGCTCCCCTGTGGCGGAGTCCCGGGCGACGATCGAGTAGGTCATGCCGCAAGCGTACGGTTAAACCGCCTCAGCGCGAGCGGGACGCAGATGGCCAGGATGATCACGCACCACAGGGCCATCGCCACCTCGGGATGGTCCAGCTGCCATGAGCCCCCGGAGTGGATGCCGGGCGTGGTCAGATCGCGCACGGAGGCGACCAGGGCCGAGATCGGGTCCCACTGGGCGATGGCGCGCGGGATGGCGTCCATGCCGGCGATCGGCACGAACGTCCCCGCCAGGAAGCTCAGCGGGAAGATGACGATGAAGCCGATCCCCTGCATCGCGTCGGGCGAGCGCACCAGCATCCCGAACAGCACGCCGGCCCAGGTGAAGGCGAACATGCCCAGGACCATCAGGCCGAGCAGCTCGACGCCATGCCCGAAGGTCAGGTGCGGGCTCCAGCCCAGGGCCAGCCCGAAGCCGATGACGATGACGAAGCCGAGAACCTGCTCGCAGAACTGGCCCATCACCTGCCCTGAGATGATCGACAGGCGGCTGATCGGCATCGAGCGAAACCGGTCGATCACCCCCTCGGTCATGTCGTTGGAGGTGGCCACGCCCGCGCCGATCACCCCGAAGGCCAGGGACTGGCCGATGATCCCCGGGAACATGAAGTTCTTGTAGTTGACGCCCGGCACGTGGATGGCCGAGCCGAAGACGTAGAGGAAGAGCAGGATGAAGACGATCGGCTGGATCGTCACGTCCAGCAGGCGCTCGGGCACGCGAGGGATCGCGCGCAGGCTGCGCCCGGTGAGCAGGATCGTGTCGCGCACGAAGGCCAGCGGGCCGGAGGGGAGCTGGGCGGTCCTCACGGGGACCGCGGTGGCGGTGGTGGCGCTCATGCCGCCACCTCCTCGGCCTCGGGAGTGGCCTCGGTGGCGGTGTGCCCGGTGAGGGCCAGGAAGGCGTCGTCGAGGGTGGGGCGCCGCAGCGCCACCTCATCGACGCTGATCTGCGACTCGTCGACGATGGCGGCGATGCGGGCCAGGTCGGCCGCCTCGCCCGGCGCCGGAATCGAGATGGTGCGCAGCTCGGGCGCCGGGTTGACCTCGAAGCGCTCCCACAGCAGGTCGCACAGCTCGGTGAAGGCGGCCGAGTCGGCGGCGACGATGTCGACGCGCTGCTCGCCCACCTGGGCCTTGAGCTGGGCGGGCGTCCCCGCGGCCACCTCGGTGCCGCGATCGATCAGCACCACGCGGTCGGCCAGCGCGTCGGCCTCCTCGAGGTACTGGGTGGTGAGCAGCAGGGTGACGCCCTCGGCCACCAGCTCGCGGATGGTGGTCCACACCACCTGGCGGCTGCGGGGATCGAGGCCCGTGGTGGGCTCGTCGAGCACCAGCACGTGCGGGGTGTCGATGAGGCCGGCGGCAAGATCGACGCGGCGTTTCTCGCCGCCCGACAGGTTCTTGACCAGCCGGTCGCGGAAGTCGCCGATGTCGAAGCGGTCGATGAGCTGCCCGGCCAGCGCTCGCGCGGCCCGCGAGTTACGCCCCCGTAGGCGCGCCATGAGCACGAGGTTCTCCCGGGCGGTGAGGTTCTTGTCCAGCGCCGCGAACTGGCCGGTGAGCGAGATCAGCTCGCGGACGCGCGCGCCGTCGGTCACGACGTCGTATCCGCCGACGCGGGCGTGGCCGCCGTCGGGGCGCAGCAGCGTGGCCAGCATGCGGACGGTGGTCGTCTTGCCGGCGCCATTGGGGCCCAGCAACGAGACCACGGTGCCGTCGCGGACCTCCAGGGAGAGATCCTCGACGGCGGTGAAGTCGCCAAAGCGCTTGGTCAGGCCCTCGGTGAGGATGGCTATTTCTGTCATGGGCCGTAAAAGTACAGAGACTGAAAGAATTCTGCAAGTGAACTTTCGGGGTAGACTCCAGGCCAGACGGATCACGGCCGCGTGACTGCAGCGACATGGACAACGACACCCCGCCCGAGCGCGACGACGAGGGACTGGCCGACACCTCGGGCGAGGAGCTCCTGGACCGGCTCATCTCCGACGAGATGGGCGAGCGGATCGCCCAGATCATGCGCACCGCCCGACGTGCCCAGGAGGCCTGGCACCGGTCCCGCCACCCCGACGAGGGGCTGCGCGAGCGCAAGCGCCGCCTGACCCGGCAGCTCATCTCCGACGCGGCGACCACGATGTTTGCCACCCGGGGCTTTGACAACGTGAAGGTCTCCGAGGTGGCCGATCGCGTGGGCGTGTCGGAGAAGACGATCTACAACTACTTCCCCACCAAGGAGTCGCTCGTCCTCGACACCGCCGACGAGGCGGTGCAGCGGATGGCCCGGGCGCTGCGCGAGCGCGGCCCCGACGAGTCGCTGACCGCCGCCGTGGTGCGCGCCATCCAGGAGGACACCGAGCGGTTCGGTCAGGCGCCCGAGGAGCTGATCGAGTTCATCCCGCTCTTTTTGGGGATGATCGACACCACCCCCGCGCTGCGCGCGGCGTGGCTGGAGCTCCATGACCGGCTGGCCACGGTCGCCCGCGAAGAGCTCGCCGCTCAGGCCGGCATCGACCCGCGCGATCCGGAACCGATGGCCGCCGGCCGTGCCCTGGCGGGCCTGGCCGAGGTGTCGCTGGAGTCGTGGACCCGGCGCATCCGGGAGGGGTTGCGCGGCGAGCAGCTCCGGCGCGCCGTCGACGACGACCTGCAGCGCGCGGCTCGTCTGCTCGAGACCGGGCTGTGGTCCTTCAACGTCCCGCGCAGCCAGCGGGCCAAGCAGCAGGCGATGGAGGCGGCGCGTGCCGCGGAGGACGCGCGCACGCAGGTCCTCAAGGCCCTGCGTCAGGCGCGCGCGGCGTGGGCCGAGGTCCGCCGGGAGGGCGGCGGCTTTGACAGCCGCTCGATGCGCCAGGAGCTCCAGCAGCACTTCCGCGAGGTCCAGCGCCAGGCCAAGGAGCACGCCAAGGACCAGGCCAAGCAGCACGCCCAGCAGCAGATGGAGCAGCACGCGCAGCGTCAGGCCGAGCGCCACGCTCAGCGTGCGGCGCAGCGCCAGGCCCGCGACACGCGCGGCGGCGGACGCTCATGACCGACACCGCGGCGGTGCTCGGGGCCGGCGGCGTCGGTGGGTTTGTGGCGGCCGCGCTGGCCCGGTCCGGGGCCGAGGTCGTGGTGGTGGCCCGCCCGGACACGGCGGCGGCGCTGGACATCGCCGAGGGGTTGCGCGTGTCCAGCCGGGCGCTGGGCGAGGATTTCACGGCGCGGCCGCGGGTGGCCACCGAGCTCGGCGCGCCCGTCGACGTCCTCTTCGTCGCCACCAAGGCGAGGGGTCTGGCCGACGCGCTGGAGCGTGTCACGGCGACGCCGCGGCTGGCGGTGCCGCTGCTCAACGGGGTGGAGCATCTCGAGGTGCTCCGGGCGCGGTTCGGCGCCGACCGGGTGGCCGCGGCGGTCATCCGCATCGAGTCAGACCGGCCGGCGGCAGGCGTCATCGTGCAGACCAGCCCGGGAGTGCGGGTGGACATGGCCCCGCCGCCGGGCCTGCCGGAGCGCGCCGTCGACGGCGCCGACGCGCTGCTGCGGGGCGCCGGCATCGAGGTCCGCATCGACGACAGCGAGCCGCGGGTGATGTGGTCAAAGCTGGCGCGGCTGTGCGCGCTGGCGCTGACCACGAGCGCCTCGGACCGCCCCATCGGCTACGTGCGCTCTGACCCGCGCTGGCGTTCGGCGCTCGAGGGCGCGGTGTCAGAGACGGTGGCGGTGGCCAACGCCGAGGGCGCGGGGCTGGCGGCCGCCGACACCCTGGCCGAGCTCGACGCGGCGCACGCGGAGCTCGGCTCCTCGATGCAGCGCGACATCGCGGCGGGGCGGCCCACCGAGCTTGACGCGATCGCCGGGGCGGTCCTGCGCGCCGGGCAGCGCCACGGGCTGCGCTGCCCCACGGTGCAGTGGCTGGCCGAGCGGGTGGCGCTGCGCGAGGCGCGCGCCGTCGCGTGATGGTGCGGCTCCCGACCGGGCGCTAGAGCGGTGGCCTGATCGGCTCGGCGGGGCCGTCGACGTACACCGGCTCGCCGATCTCCTCGGAGGCGACCGCGTCGACGACCTCCTCCTCTTCCATCTCACCGGCGCCGTCGTGCTGGCCGTCGCAGAGCACCCGGAAGTTCCCGGTGCCGCCGCCGTCGGCCTGGAGCACGATCCCGGGGAGGATCTCCTCGCCCTCCTCCAGACCCAGCCGCTCGATGTCGAAATGCGCCATGCCGATGCCCCAGCTGTTGTGATCGGGGTTCTCCCGATCGTGAGCGGCCACGCCCTGGGCGAAGCGCTCCAGCAGTTTGCCCATGGTGGCGTTGTCGACCATCGACCCCGCGTCAGCTCCGTTCGATGATCTCGACCCGATAGCCGTCGGGATCGCGGACGAAGCACAGCCGGTTGCCGCCCTCGCGGATGGTGTAGGGCGGGCGCTCGGGCTCGATGCCCTGCTGCGCGAGGTTGGCCAGGGTCTGGTCAAGGTCCTCGGCGGTGATGGCGATGTGGCCGTATCCGGTGCCGATGTCGTAGGGCTCGGTGCGGCCGTGGTTGAAGGTCAGCTCCAGGCGAGGGTTGTCGCCGTCCTCGGGCTGGTTCATGAAGACGTTGGTCGCCTCGTCGCGGATCGGCGCGCGGCGGACCTCCTGGAAGCCCAGAGCCTCATAGAAGGCGACCGAGCGATCGATGTCGGTGATCCGGTAACAGGTGTGGATCAGGCTCATGTCTTGGGGCAAGCGTAGTGGGTCTGCCCTCAGCCCACCGGCTCGATAGCCTCTTGGCATGATCGTTGAGCGCTCGATGAGCGATGGATGGCTATCCAACACCTACATCGTGGCCGACGAAGTGGGGGGCAGCGCGGTCATGGTCGATGCCGGCGGGCCGGTGGCTCCGCTGCTCGAATTCCTCAAGCGCGGTCAGCTGACGCTGACCCACGTGCTCCTCACCCACCACCACCATGATCACGTCGCCGAGCTCGACGCGGTCACGGCCGCGTTCCCCGACGTGCCGGTGCTCATCCACCCGCTGGAACGCGAGCAGGTCCCGGGCGCGACCGAGGTCATGCAGCCCGGGGAGACGATCGAGATCGGCGCGCTGCGGATCGAGACCATCCACACGCCGGGTCACACCGCGGGGATGCTGTCGCTGCTCGTCGACGGGACCGACGTGTTCACCGGCGACACGCTGTTCAAGGGCTCGGTGGGCGGCGTGCGGGCGCCGGGGCACACCACCTACGCCGACTTGAAGACCTCGATCATGGACAAGCTGCTGGCCCTGCCGGCCGCCACGCGGATCCATCCCGGCCACACCGACCCGACCACGGTGGCCGACGAGCTGGACACCAACAAGTTCGTGCGCATCTGGCGTGGCGTGGATCCCGAGGGCGACGAGGCCTGCACCGCGATGGGCGAGCCGGCGACGCTGATCCTGCTCGGTGATGACTACGACGGTGGCCACAAGGCCTGGGTGCGCTGGCCCGACGGCTCCGACGACATCGTGCCCGGCTCGCAGGTAAGCCGGGACTGACCCGCCCACCGTGCCCCAGGACAAGATTCCGACCTCCCGGGTGGGACGCACCGCCCGGATCGGAAGTCTGGCCGCCGGTCAGGTCATCCGCGAGGCCGGGACCCGCGCCGCCAACGTCGCGCGCTCACCGGAGGGCAGGCAGGTCGCGCTCGAGCGCCGCCAGCTCGAGGCCGCCGAGCAGATCGTGGCCGCGCTGGGGACGATGAAGGGCGCCGCCATGAAGGTGGGGCAGGTCCTCTCCTTCCTGGACGTCGGCATGGTGCCCGAGGAGTACCGCGAGGAGTTCCAGCGCAAGCTCGCCGTCCTGCGCGACGCGGCGCCCACGGTGACCTTCCGCGACATGCGCAAGGTCATCGAGGAGGAGCTCGGCGAGAAGCTGGGCGACGTGTTCGACGACTTCGACGAGGAGCCGATTGCCGCCGCCTCGATCGGCCAGGTCTACCGGGCCCGGCTCACCGACGGGCGCGAGGTGGCGGTCAAGGTCCAGTACCCGGGGGTGGCCGCCGCGGTGCGTGCCGACATGCAGAACCTGGGGCTGATCCTGCGTCTGATCAAGCGCATCGCGCCCGGCATGGACCCCAAGGCCATCGGCGAGGAGATCCGCGACCGCGTCCAGGAGGAGCTCGACTACGAGCTCGAGGCCTCCAACCAGCGCACGCTGGCCCGCATCTACCGCGGCCATCCGTTCATCGTCATCCCCGACGTGGTCACCTCGCTCTCCCACGAGCGGGTGATGGTCTCCGAGTTCGTGCGCGGCACCGGATTCGAGGAGCTGCGCAACCGCTCGCAGGAGGAGCGCAACCGGCTCGGCGAGATCCTCTTTCGCTTCTACTTCGGCTCGCTGTACCGCCACGGGCAGTTCTCGGGCGACCCGCACCCGGGCAACTCGCTCCTGCTCGACGACGGGCGCATGGCCTTCTTCGACTTCGGCCTGTTCAAGCGCATGCCGCCTGGGGCCGTGGAACTCGAGATCAACGTCGCCCGCGCGATCATCGAAGGCGACACCGACACGATCATGCGGCTGGGCACCGAGGTCGGCTTCTTCAAGGACCCCGAGAAGTTCAACCCCGACCGCGTCCTCGCCCACTTCCGGGCCGCCACCTCCTGGTACACCTGCGATCGCGAGATCCAGCTCACGCCCGAGTACGCCACGCAGGTGCTCATCGACATGAGCGACCCGCGCTCCGAGTACTTCGGCTACCTGCGCCACGAGTCCGCCCCGCCCGACCACATCTTCGGGCGGCGCATGGAGGT
>DATJTQ010000105.1:0-3540 GCA_035503355.1 Solirubrobacteraceae bacterium | reverse complement strand
CTGAGCGCCGAGCCGCTGTCAGAGAACCGGATCGCCTGCATCACCGCTCCCGAGGACCCGGCGACGCACGGCCGCCACAGCGCCGCCGAGCTCGCCGGCCGCGCCTGGTTGCTGCGCGAGCCCGGGTCGGGGACCCGGACGCTCAACGAGCAGTTCCTGGCCGACCGGGGCCTCGCCCCGCGGGTGCTGGAGCTCGGCTCCAACGGCGCGATCAAGCAGGCCGCGCGCGCCGGCCTCGGCGTCTCGCTGCTCTCGCGGGCCGCGGTCGAGGCCGAGCTGGCCGCCGGGCAGCTGGGCGAGATCGCGCTGCGAGACGCGCCGCGCAGCCGCCCCTGGTACGTGCTGCGCTCCTCGGTGGGGCCGGCGCGGCCGGTCGTCGCCGAGCTCCTCGATCATCTCCGCGCCCGCTACGTCGCCGGCACCGGCGCGGCCGCGGGCTGATCAGCGTCGACGCGGGCGCCGCTGGCGCCCAGCGCGACCGCCGCCCGCGCCGTCACCAGCTGGTAAAGGACCAGCAGCTGCGTCACCGCCAGTGGCTCTGAACGGTGCAGCTCGGTACCCACGGTGAACTCGCCCAGGCGGTCGCCGCGCAGGTGGCTGGCGAAGTGCAGCCGGTCCCAGATCGACTCCTCGAAGGCGGCGCTCCGCGCCGGGTCGATGGTGCCCGGGATCCACAGCTGGGTCTCCGAGCCGCGCTGAGCCATGCGGATGGGGCTGTCGCCCTCGGTGAGCGCGGGCAGGTCGGGGTGGGCGAGGCCGGGGCGCATGGCCAGCTTGACATCGAGATGCTCGGGGTCGCCGCGGTCGCCGGGCATGAAGGAGATGACGATGTCGGCGTAGCGGCGCTGGGGGCGGATGAAGGTCTCGGCATCGGGCTCGCGCCGGTCAAGCTCGGCCAGGACCTCGTCGGTGGTGTAGCCGCGGCGGCTGCAGTCGCGCTGGACCTTCCAGCGCCGGCGCAGGTCCTCCGGTGGGTCCAGGTAGATCCGCACGTCGTAGGTGTCGCGCATCCGCGGGGTGTGGAAGCCCAGCATGCCCTCGACCACCGTGAACTGCGACGGGGTGATGTGCTCGGCCGGGGCCAGCGTCCCGTCGCGATGGCGGTAGACCGGCTTGAGGATCGGCTCGCCCCGGCGCAGGTGCACGAGGTGCTGCTCGAGGACGTCGAGGTGGTTGGCCTCGGGGTGCAGTGGCGTGGTCCCCTGCTCGGCCCGCTGGGCGCGGGTGTAGCGGTGGTAGTGGTCCCCGTCGATATGGGTCACCTGGGTCTCGCCGAGGATCCGGACCAGCCCGCGCGTCAGCGTCGTCTTGCCGGTGGCGGAGTCGCCGCAGATTCCGAGCAGGATCGGCCGCATCGTGGTCTGCGCAGCGTAGGGAGCGCGGGGCGGCGCAACAACTCAAATCGGCTGGGCACCCATAGCTGTGCCTCTATGCCCGCAAGGCAAATCAGTCTTTGACGTCTATGTGGGAGCCCGCCTACGCTGCCGCGCATGCTCACCACCGCTGACACCAAGAAGGACCGCTGGGCCTCGGGCGTGACCCCGTACGCCGAGATGGGTTACTTCGATCCCGACTACGTGCCCAAGCCGACCGACGTCCTCGCCGCCTTCCGCATCACGCCGCAGCCGGGGGTCGATGCGGTGGAGGCGGCCGCGGCGGTGGCGGGCGAGTCCTCCACCGCGACCTGGACGGTGGTGTGGACCGACCGCCTCACCGACCATCGCCACTACCAGGCCAAGGCCTACGACGTGACGGCGGTCCCCGGCCGCGAGGGCGAGTACATCGCCAAGATCGCCTACGACCTCGATCTCTTCGAGGAGGGATCGATCGCCAACATGACCTCGTCGATCATCGGCAACGTCTTCGGGTTCAAGGCGCTGCGGGCGCTGCGTCTGGAGGACCTGCGCATCCCGATCACGTACGTCAAGACCTTCCAGGGCCCCCCGCACGGGATCGTCATGGAGCGCGAGTACCTGGACAAGTTCGGCCGCCCGCTGCTCGGCGCCACCGTCAAGCCCAAGCTGGGGCTGAGCGCCAAGAACTACGGCCGGGTCGTCTATGAGGCCCTGCGGGGCGGGCTGGATTTCACCAAGGACGATGAGAACATCAACTCGCAGCCGTTCATGCGCTGGCGCGACCGGTACCTGTACTCGATTGAAGCGGTCAACCGGGCGATGGCCGCCAGCGCGGAGGTCAAGGGGCACTACATGAACGTCACCGCGGCCACCATGGAGGAGATGTACGAGCGGGCCGAGTTCGCCCGCGACCTGGGCAGCGTGATCATCATGATGGACCTCACCGTCGGCTACACCGCGATGCAGTCGATGTCGGTGTGGGCGCGGCGCAACGGGATGATCCTGCACCTGCACCGCGCCGGACACGGCACGTACACGCGCCAGAAGACCCACGGCGTCTCCTTCCGGGTCATCGCGAAGTGGTGTCGCCTGCTCGGCGTCGATCACCTGCACGCCGGGACCGTGGTGGGCAAGCTCGAGGGCGACCCGGCGATGATCGCCGGCTACTACGACACCCTGCGTCTGGACCACGTCCCCGAGAACCCCGAGCACGGGATCTACTTCGAACAGGACTGGGCCAGCCTGCCGGCGGTAATGCCGGTCGCCTCGGGCGGCATCCATGCCGGTCAGATGCATCAGCTGCTGCGCTACCTGGGTGAGGACGTCGTGTTGCAGTTCGGCGGCGGGACCATCGGGCATCCGATGGGCATCGCCGCCGGCGCGACCGCCAACCGCGTGGCCGTCGAGGCCATGATCCAGGCGCGCAACGAGGGCCGCGACTACTTTGCCGAGGGGCCGGACATCCTCGAGCACGCCGCCCGCGGCTGCCCCGAGCTCAACGCTGCGCTGCAGGTGTGGAAGGACGTGACCTTCGACTTTGCGTCGACCGATACGCCCGACTACGTCGTCACGCCCACCCTCGCCTGAAAGGGGTCACCCATGCGCGTCACCCAGGGAGCCTTCTCCTTCCTCCCCGACTTCACCGATGAGCAGATCGCCGCCCAGATCCGCTACGCGCTGGACAAGGGGTGGTCCATGAGCGTCGAGTACACCGACGACGCCCACCCACGCAACTCCTACTGGGAGATGTGGGGCCAGCCGTACTTCGAGCTGCTCCCCGAGGACTACGAGGTGGTGCTGCGCGAGGTGCGGGCGTGCCGGGAGGCCCACCCTCAGCATTACGTCAAGCTGATCGCCTACGACGCACGACGCGGGCGCCAGACCACCGCGCTCAGCTTCATCGTCGGACGGCCGGCGGTCGAGCCGGGGCTGTCCGTCGAGCGCGCCGACATCCATGACCGCGTCCTGCGCTACCGGCTGGCGCCGACGCGATGAGCGCGCTGCAGGCGGTGCCGGCCGTGGCGGCCGCTGACGTCGTGGCGCTTGACGTCGACATCGACATCGAGCCGGTGCTGGCCCAGCTCGACTCAGAGCTGGTGGCGCTGGCACCGGTCAAGCGACGGTTGCGCGAGATCGCCGCGCTGCTCATCGTCGACGAGCTGCGGCGCCGGGCGGGGCTGAGCGC
>DATJTQ010000104.1:0-4261 GCA_035503355.1 Solirubrobacteraceae bacterium | reverse complement strand
CCACGCCTCCACCGAAGGGGTGGCCCACAAGCTGTCCCAGCACGCCGCCGGCCTGCTCCTCGAGCGCGAGGTGACCACGCTCACCAAGCTGTTGCAGAACCCGTCGCGTCCGCTGGTGGCGGTGCTCGGCGGGGCCAAGGTGTCCGACAAGCTCGGCGTCATCGAGGCCTTCCAGAAGGTGGCCGATCAGATCCTCGTCGGAGGCGCCATGTGCTTCCCGTTCTTCAAGGCTCAGGGACACTCGATCGGCAACTCGCTGTGCGCCGAGGAGGACGTCGAGCTGGCTCGCCAGGTGATCGCCAGGGCGAGCGGCTCCGACGGCGGCGGCGCGACCATCCAGCTCCCCTCAGACCTGGTGCTGGCCGACCGTTTTGACGCCGACGCCGAGCCCGTTCCGCTGGACGGCGTCGACGTGCCCGACGGGCTGATGGGCCTGGACATCGGCCCGCGCAGCGCCGATGCGTATGCGACGCTGGTCATGACCGCCGGCACCGTCTTCTGGAACGGCCCCATGGGCGCCTTCGAGCTCGCTCCGTTCGCTGCGGGCACCCGCACGGTGGCCGAGGCAGTCGCCGCCAGCGCGGCAGTGACCGTGGTCGGCGGCGGGGACTCCGCGGCGGCGCTGCAGCGCTTCGGGCTCGCCGACAAGGTGACCCACCTGTCCACCGGCGGGGGCGCCTCGCTGGAGCTCATCGAGGGCAAGACGCTGCCCGGAGTGGAGGCGCTGGCATGACCCCGCCCGCCTCAGACCCCGGCGCCCAGGGCCACCGCACCCCCCTCATCGCCGGCAACTGGAAGATGCACAAGACGGTGGCCGAGGCCGAGGAGTTCATCGCGGCGCTGTTGCCGCGGGTGTCGTCGGCCGACGGCGTCGACGTCGCCATCTGCCCGACGTTCACCGCCCTGGGGGCGATGGTGGACTCCACGCGCGGCTCGCGGGTGGCGGTCTACGCCCAGAACATGCACCAGGCCGATCACGGGGCGTTCACCGGCGAGGTCTCCGCGGGGATGCTCACCGAGCTCGACGTCCAGGGCGTGATCCTGGGCCACTCCGAGCGCCGCGAGTATTTCGGCGAGACCGACAAGGCGCTGGCCCAGAAGGTGCCGGCCGCGCTCGCCGCCGGCCTGCTCCCGGTGCTGTGCGTCGGCGAGACCGAGGACGAGCGCGAGAACGGCGACACCGAACGCAAGCTGCGCCACCAGGTCCAGGAGGACCTGGCCCGCCTCGAGACCGAGCGCCTGGGCGACGTCGTCATCGCCTACGAGCCGATCTGGGCCATCGGGACCGGACAGGTGGCCACCCCGGAGCAGGCGCAGGACGCGATCGCCTTCGTGCGCGCATTGGTGGCCGACCGCTCCCGCGAGCAGGCGGCCCGCGTCCGCGTGCTCTACGGCGGGAGCGTCAAGCCCGACAACGCCGCCGAGCTGCTGGCCCTGCCCGACGTCGACGGGGCGCTGGTGGGCGGCGCCAGCCTCGACGCCGAATCGTTCGCCGCCATCGTGGCCGCGGCGGGCGCGTAGCCGGGCGGTCGGGGTGGGCAGCCGGCGATGACCGATGGGCCGCAGACACTCCCGGTCGATCGCGCGGTGCTGATCGTCCTCGACGGCTGGGGCCTGGCCGAGCCCGGTCCCGGCAACGCCGTCGAGCTCGCCGACACGCCGGTGTTCGACGCGCTCTGGGCCAGCTATCCCACCACCACGCTCACGGCCAGCGGCACGGCCGTCGGCCTTCCCGACGGGCAGATGGGCAACTCCGAGGTGGGGCATCTCAACCTCGGCGCCGGCAGCGTGGTCATGCAGGACCTCACCCGCATCGACGGCGCTGCCGAGAGCGGCGAGTTCGCCGCCAACGCCGCCCTGCACGACGCCTTCACGGCCGCCGACCGGGTCCACGTCATCGGCCTGGTGTCCGAGGGCGGCGTCCACTCGAGCATGGAGCACCTGCGCGCGCTGATCGAGCTGGGAGCGTCTCTCAACCTCCCCGACCTCGTCGTCCACGCCTTCACCGACGGTCGCGACACCACCCCCAAGTCCGGCGCCGGCTACCTGGAGACGGTCGAGGGATGGATGCGCGAGCGCGGAGCCGGGCGCTTTGGCTCGGTGGTGGGGCGCTACTACGCCATGGACCGCGACAAGCGCTGGGACCGGGTCAAGCTCGCCTACGACATGCTGGTCCACGGCCGCGCCGAGCACCACTTCGACACCGCCGCCGACGCCGCGCGGGCCGCCTACGAGCGCGGCGAGACCGACGAGTTCGTCACCCCGTCACTGGTGGGCGAGGAGGCGCGCATCCGTCCCGGCGACTCGGTCGTGGGGCTCAACTTCCGGCCCGACCGGATGCGCGAGATCACCCGAGCGCTGGCCGAGCCCGGCTTCGACGACTTCGACCGTGACGGGGCCGAGCCGGTGAAGCACTACACGATGATGACCGAGTACGAGGAGGGCTGGCCCTATCCGGTCGCCTTCCCGCCCGAACGGCCCGAGACGACGATCTCGGCGGTGATCGCGGCCCGCGGCGAGCGCCAGCTCCACGTCGCCGAGACCGAGAAGTACCCGCACGTCACCTACTTCTTCAACGGCGGCGAGGAGACGCCGTACGACGGGGAGGAGCGCGAGCTCGTTCCGTCGCCGCGCGACGTGCCCACCTATGACCACAAGCCGCAGATGAGCGCGCCCGAGGCGGCCGACGCGTTCGTCACCGCCTGGCTCAAGGACCCGCCGAGGTTCGGGATCATCAACTTCGCCAACGCCGACATGGTGGGGCACACCGGGGTCATCGAGGCCGCGGTGACCGCGGTGGAGACGGTGGACCGCTGCCTGGGGGAGGTGGTGCGGGCAGTGCTCGAGACCGGCGGCGCGTGCCTCATCACCGCCGATCACGGCAACGCCGACCACATGCTCGAGCCCGACGGCTCGCCCAACACCGCCCACTCGCTCAACCCTGTGCCGGTGATCGTCACCGTCCCGAACCTGGAGCTGCGCGGCGGCGGAGTGCTGGCCGACGTGGCGCCGACCCTGCTTGAGATGATGGGGATCGAGCAGCCGGATGCGATGACGGGCACGTCGCTCATCGAGCACGACTGAACGTCGGTCACCACTTGCTGCTCCGGACCTTCTATCGTGGGTGCACAGATGACGCCTGAGGACCAGATCGAGCTCGAGCGCGCCGGGCGCCGCTGCGAGGTGTGCCAGACCGGACGCCGCCCGCGGCAGTTCGAGGTTGTGCGGCCTGAGGGCCGCCAGCCGATCGTGATGTGCCCCGCGTGCAAGGCCCGCTACGGCGTCGAGCCGCCCCTGCGCGCCGGCGAGAAACCCGCCCCCGTGCCGGCGAAGGCCGAGGTGCCCGCGGGTGCCGCCGAGACCGCGCAGCCCGACGCTGCGTCGAGCGCCTCGCCGCAGGCGAAGGCTCAGGGCGCCGCTCAGCCCAACGGGTCCGGTGCGGCGCAGCCCAACGGGTCCGGCGCCGCGCCGCAGAACGGCTCGGGCGCCAGCGGATCGCGCGCCGCCAAGCGCAACCAGTCGCGGTCGGCCAAGGCGGGCCAGTCCGCATCCAAGGAGCGCTCGGAGCCACGGGAGGATCGCCTGCGCAAGGCGCTGCGCGAGCTCCCCCATGGCGAGCACTCGGTGGCCCGGATCGCCAAGGCGGCCGGACTCAACCACGAGAAGACGGTCCGGCGGCTGCACACGCTGCACGAGGCCGGCGAGGTCCAGCAGGTCGGCAAGCGGTGGTCCAACGAGCCGCCGTCGACCGACATCGAAGCGGCCATGGACCGGCTGCAGGCTCGGACCACGAACCTGCGGATCGTCCGAGACCGCTGACCGACTCCCCGGCGCGCCGCGGCCCCCCGCGCGACGCGCGCGAGCGCTGGAATCACCGCTACCGGCAGCGCGGCATCGCGGCGTTCACGCACGGTCCCAGCTCGTGGCTGGCTGAGCAGTGCGACCTGCTGACGGGACCGCCCGGACGGCGAGCGCTCGACATCGCCTGCGGGGACGGCCGCAACGCGGGCTATCTCGCCGCCCAGTTTGGGTTCGAGGTCGATGCGGTGGACGTGTCCGATGTGGCCGTCGAGGCCCTCCGCGCCGCCGCGGCCGAGCGCGGGATCGCGGTGAACGTCGCGTGGCGCGACCTGGAGGCGAGCGGGCTTCCCGCCGGCCCCTACGACCTCATCGTCCAGATCCACTATCTGCAGCGTGACCTCTTCGGCCCGATCGCCGAGGCGCTGGGGCCGGGCGGCCTGCTCGTTCTGGAGACCTTCAC
>DATJTQ010000103.1:0-11738 GCA_035503355.1 Solirubrobacteraceae bacterium | reverse complement strand
CTGCGATCGCGAGATCCAGCTCACGCCCGAGTACGCCACGCAGGTGCTCATCGACATGAGCGACCCGCGCTCCGAGTACTTCGGCTACCTGCGCCACGAGTCCGCCCCGCCCGACCACATCTTCGGGCGGCGCATGGAGGTCCTGACCCTGGCCGTGATCGCCCAGCTGCACGCGGAGGGCAACTTCCACCGGATCGCGCGGGAGTGGTTCTACGGGGACCCGCCGGCCACCGAGCTCGGGGGGCTCGAGGCCGAGTTCTACGGGCGGGCGGCCGCGTAGCCCCAGTCTGGTCGTCCGTGTGAGGTTCGCGGGGCACCGCCGAACGTCCACTGCGGCTGGGGAGGGCGGGGTGTGGGGCTCTCGGTAGTCCGCGAGGCGTGGGCCGCCGGGCACGTGCGCGATTTTTCCAACATAGCTGTAAAAATCGCGCACGCCGCGGGCCGCGGGCCGCGTGGCCGCGTGGCCGCGGGGCCGCGGGGGCCGCGGGCGGTCGCCGGGGCCGCGAGGCCGCGGGGCCGCGGGCGGTCGCCGGGCCCGCCCGGCTCCCGTCGATAGCGGTCGTTCGTCGACCGCGCCGCGTCAGGTGACCGAGACGACCTGCGGGCCGCTGCGCTTGGAGGCGGCAGCCACGCCGGCCTCCGCGAGCTCCACGACGTCCACCGGGGCCTCGGAGGCCAGGTGCGCCGGCTGGGCGCCGCGCCGGCGCGGCCGCCACACCCGCAGGTACTGGGCCAGCACGTAGGAGCCGACCACCAGGACCAGGGCGATGGCCTGGCCGATGAAGGTCTCCCAGTTGTTGAAGAGGCTCAGCCAGGTGCCCATCCAGCCCGGAATGGTCAGGCCGCTGATCGGCGTGGTGCTGATCCAGCCGGCCAACTGCATCTCGTTGACCTCCTCGCCGACCTGGACCAGGAGGACGAACAGCAGCAGCACGCCGGTGATGATGAGCAGCCGCTTGTAGGGCAGGCGCTGGTGCAGGGCGAAGGTGAGCACACCGACCGCGCCGGTGAAGAGCAGGCCGATGACCACGCCCTCCAGGACCACCCCGGCGCCGTAGATCTGGCGCAGGTTCTGAAGGAAGATGACGATCTCGAAGCACTCGCGGTACACCGAGGTGAAACCCAGCAGGCCGAGCCCCAGCAGCATGCGGCGCTTGTTGGTGTCGGCGTCGGCGCCCAGCAGCGTCTTGCGGCGCTTGTGGTGGTGCGAGATCCACCCGGTCCAGTAGACCTTGTGAAAGAACCAGTTCATGACGATGAGCAGGACGATCAGGGCTGGGATCCCGGTGGCCGCCTGGATCGACAGCTCCGAGCCGGAGAACTGTCCGATGATCCAGATGACGCCGAACCAGGTGGCCACGCCGACGCCCATGGCCAGCGCGCCCCCGGCCGCCACCGGCCGGCGGTAGACCTTGTTGGCGCCCAAGAAGCTCGCGGTGATAGCGGCGAGGACGAGGATGGTCTCCAGGCCCTCGCGGAAGACGAGGATGGCGCTGTTGAGCACCACCGTGGTGTGGCTGAGGCGATGCCCCGCGGGCAGATCGGTCGGGTCGGTGGTGCCGCCCGCGGCGTGCCAGCTGATCACGACCACGACGACGGAGACGGCCAGGACGATGGCGGTCCAGACGTAGAAGCTCGCCGAGCTTGATCGCGGAGTGCGCGAGCCGGCGGTCTTCGCGGGGCGGGGAGTAACGGCGGAGGTGTCGTTCACAGCTAATTCCGAGCAGGGGACTCGGCTTACGTCTTGGACCGTACCACAGGTTAGGCGTCCCTAATAGGCTGCCCTAATACGGGGTTCGCTACGCGCGGCCGCGCACCTGCCGGGGCGGCGCCGGGACGGGTCAGACTTCCTGGACCTGGAAGAGGCTGGTGGTCCCGGGACGCCCACTGGGCAGCCCGGCGGTGATGCCGATGCGCTGGCCGTGCTGCACCCAGCCGAGCTCTACCACGCGCCGCGCGCTGTCGGCGATGAGCTCCTCGGTGACCTCGTGGCGGCGGATCGACTCCGCCTGCACGCCCCACATGAAGTTGCAGCGGCGCACCGTCTCGCGCCCGGGCGAGAGGCAGTAGATGGGCACCGAGGGGCGGTGCGCGGAGATCAGCCGCGCCGAGCGGCCCGACAGCGTCGGCACCACGAGGGCGGCCAGGCCCAGGTCGCGAGCGGCGGCACAGGCGCTGTAGGCGATGGTGTAGGCCGGGTCACGGGCGTCGCGGCGCACGCGCGACTCGTTCCATTCGCGGTAGGGCAGCACGCCCTCGGTGCGCTCGGCGATCGAGGCCATCATCTCCACCGCCTCGACGGGGTAGGCGCCGACCGCCGTCTCCTGGGAGAGCATCACGGCGTCGGTGCCGTCGAGGATGGCGTTGGCCACGTCGGTGGCCTCGGCGCGCGTCGGGCGCGAGGAGGAGACCATCGAGTCGAGCATCTGGGTGGCGGTGATCGACGGGCGGGCCAGGCGGCCGGCGATCCGCAGCAGCTGCTTCTGGACGATGGGCACGTCCTCGATCGGCAGCTCGATGCCCAGGTCCCCACGCGCGACCATCACGGTGTCGGCGGCGCGGATGATCTCCTCGGCCTCGTCGACGGCCTGCGGCTTCTCGATCTTGGCCACCAGCGGCAGCCGGGTGTGGCGGCGCACCGACTCGACGTCTTCCGCGCTGCGGACGAAGGACAGGGCGACGACGTCGACGCCGATCGACTCGCCGAAGCGCAGCATGTCGAGGTCCTCCTCGGGCACGGCGGCCAGGCCCCGCGTGTTGCCGGGGATGTTGAGCCCCTGGCGCGAGGCGACCGATCCGCCGACCTCCACCGCGGTCTCGACCTCGCAGTCGCCATTGCGGACGGCCTCCACGCGCAGGCGGATGGCGCCGTCGGCGAGGTAGATGACGTCGTCGGGATCGACGCAGTCGGCCAGCCCGCCCCACGACACCGACATGCGCGTCTCGTCGCCGGGGTCGTTGGTGCCGCAGGCGAGCACGAGGCGCTCGCCGGGCTTGAGCTCGACCCGGTCGTCGATGAGCGGCCCGATGCGCAGCTTGGGGCCGGGCAGGTCCTGCAGGATGGCGACCGGGCGCCCGACCGCCGCCGAGGCGGCGCGGACGCGGGCGGCGTTCTCGGCGTGGATCTCGCGGTCGCCGTGCGAGAAGTTCAGCCGCGCGACGTCGAGCCCGGCCGCGACCATGCGCGCGAGCGTGTCCGGGTCACGGGAGGCCGGGCCGATGGTGGCGACGATCTTGGTGCGACGCATTTCAGACCAAAGTACTGGACCGCTGAGAAACGACTCGTTAATAGCATGTGAGCGCTCACACGTGGATGGGGTGAGGCCGGGGTGGCCCGAGCGCGGGTGGGCGCGCACGGGCGCGGTGGCCCGAGCGCGGGTGGGCGCCCCGGACGGGTCAGACCAGGAGCCGGCCGTCCTCCACGACGGCTTCGCCGTCGGCGCTCAGCCGGCCGCCCTCCCGCAGGTCGCAGATGAGGTCCCAGTGCAGGGCCGAGTCGTTGGTGCCGCCGCTCTCCGGGTAGGAGCGGCCCAGCGCGAGGTGCACCGTCCCGGCCATCTTCTCGTCGAGGAGGATGTGGCCGGTGGCGCGGTCGATGCCGACGTTGGTGCCGATCCCCAGCTCGCCGAGGTAGCGCGCGCCGGCGTCGGTGGCCAGGGCCGCCTGGAGGTATTCGTCGCCGCGCTCGGCGCGCGCCTGTACGACCTCGCCGTCCTTGAAGGTCAGCTCCACGCCGGTGACGGTGACGCCGCGCGGCCCGGTGGGGATGGTGAAGCGCACCGTGCCGTTGGCCGAGTGTTCGTGGGGCCCGGTGAAGACCTCGCCGCTGGGCATGTTGTGCTTGCCGTCGGAGTTGATCCAGGTGCGGCCGGCGACGCCGAGGCGGATGTCGGTCCCCTCGGCCTCGATGTGGATCTCCGAGCCGGGCGTCAGGCGATCCACCATTGCCTGCTGGGTGGTGCTGAGATCGCGCCACGCCTGAACCGGGTCGGGCCGGTCCAGCAGTAGGGCGCGGTTGACGAAGGCGGCGTACTCCCCGGTGCTCATGCGGGCCTGCTGAGCCAGCGCCGGCGTCGGCTGGATGGTGCCCGTCCAGCGCAACCTCAGCGACGCCTCCTGCAGCGGCCGGCGCGCACCGGCAACCTCGGCCACGGTGGCCGGATCCACGTCGGCCAGCTCGGTCGTGTTGGCCGGGGCTTCGATCCGGACGAAGGCATCGAGCGCCCCCGCCGCCGCCAGATGCGTCGGCGGCGGCTCGGAGCGGTGGCGAGCCTGAGCGTGGCGGTAGAGGTCGGCGGCCAAGCCCGCCGGCTCAAGGGCCACATAGGGCCAGGCGTCGCGCTCGAGCACCGCGCGATTCAGCGCCGCCGCGAGGTCGGCTGCGAGCGTGGTGGAGTAGATGCCCACGCGGTCACCGGGGGCGACCGACATCGACCAGTCACACAGCAGCGCCGCGAAGGCGTCGGGATCGGGGACGGGCGCGGTCATGGGGCCTCCAGCTCGGGGAAGTTCTCAGCCAGGTGGGAGCGCAGCGACTCCAGGACGAAGTCGCGCTCGGCCGCGGTGGCCATCCGGTAACGCGCCAGCAGTTCCTTCTGGCGCGAGGTCTCGATTCCGGAGATCGTCCAGCCCACGGCGAGGCGCTCGAACAGGATCTCGATCGCCCGGGCGCGGGCGTCCTCGCGGTGCAGCCCTCCGCCCAGCGTCTCGGCGTAGGCCTGCCGCGTGGCCGGGCTCAGCGCACCGCGGAGCGCCAGCACGTTGCCGTCGGTGTCGCGGTACTCGGTGACGGGCGCGCTCAGCGCGGTCTGCTTGGCCTTCTCGCGCCCGCGGCGGCCCATCAGGGCACCGAGGCCTCGGCCGCCTCCTGCAACTGCCGGCGGACGTCGCCGGTGACCGGATCGGCGTGCCCCGCCCAGGCGCGCTCGGGGTCAAGCGCGGCGAGCTTGCGGATGGAGGCGCGCGCCTGCTCGACGTCGTCGTCAAAGGCCGGGTGGGGGATCCGCGGGCCGCCCTTGCGACCGGTCTGGATGTCCAGCGTGTAGACGGTGTCGGAGATGAGCGCCAGCCGATCGGAACGCCGGAACAGACCGATCAGGCCCGGAGCATGCCCCGGCAGCTCCACCACCTCAAAGCCGGCCACCTCGTCGCCCTCGCCGACGGTGCCCTCGATGGCCACCGCGCCCCCGTCCCACGCCGGGAGCATGCGCTTGAAGTACGGCCGGGCGTACGGCCGCAGCTTGCCCATGTCCCAGTAGTCGCGCAGCGGCTGGTCCTTGAGCGCGGTCTCGTGCTCGAGCGGATGACAGAACACGGGCACGCCGAGGGCGGGCGCGGCCCCGCGATGGTCAGGGTCGGCGTGGCCGAGGACCACCCGGCGCGCGCCGCCGTGCTGGGCGCACACTGCCGCCAGCGCCGGGCCCATGGCCTTGATCCCGGCATCGAACACGGTGACCCCGCTGCCGTCACGGATGAGATAGACGTTCATCGTCTTGATCGGGAAGCCGCCGCGGACGACCCAGACGCCGTCGGCCACCGCCTCGACCGAGACCCCGTGCATGGCCCGCAGCGCCTTGGTGCGCACGTTGGCCAGGCGGGTGAGGCGCACCTCGGCGGGCGAGCCGGCGGCGGGGAGCAGGCCGAGCTGGCGGGCGAGGTCGCCGCTGTCGACGTAGGCGTCGTTGTGGACGATGAGCTCGTCAGTCACCGTGATCACGTCGCAGCCCTCGATGGCGATCCGTGCCTGGTTGGGGGTGAAGCCCTGAAAGCGGCCGGGGCCGGCGAAGGTGCCGTGCGCGGTCCAGCGCACCGCGGTGCGGTTGCGCGCGGTGGTGAGCTCCACCACCTCGAGCTCGAAATCGGGAAAGGCGCCGAACAGCTCTGAGAAGTAGGCGACGATCCCGTCGGGCGCCACCAGCTCCTGGCCGCCGACGAAGCGGTCGATCGAGCCGGGCTTCCACAGGGCGACGGCCGCGTCGAGGTCGTGGGCGCTGAGCGCGGCGAAGTAGCGCTTGGCGATGTCCGCGGTGCTGGCCAAGGCGCCGCAGTCTACGCGCCACCAATAACGTCTGAGGGCGTGCCTCCGACAACGCGCCAGAAAGAGCTGGGACGCGGCGAGCGCGTCCTGCCCGGGCTGTGGCGCCTGCGCCTCCCGCTGCCGTGGCCCGGGGTCCCCCACTGCAACGCGTGGGCAATCGCCTCGGGATCGGGGGTCGTCCTCGTGGACACGGGGATGCACGAGCCCGGGGGCCTGGCCCAGCTCGAGCGGGCCATGGACCAGGTGAACCTCCGTCTGGAGCACGTGCGCCTGCTCGCCTGCACCCATGCCCACGCCGACCATTGGGGCCAGGCGGCGCCGATCACCGAGCGCGCCGGCTGCGAGCTGTGGATGCACCCCAATCACGCCCATGCCACCGCCGGCGCCCACGATCCGCAGGCCGCGCTGGAGCGCCGGCTGGAGGTGGGGCGCCAGAGCGGAGTCCCGCCCCGGGCGCTGGCCGAGTACGCGGAGCGGGCCAAGAACTTCCCCTCCGGCGTGGCCAAGGTGATCGAGCCCGATCGCGCACTCGTCGAGGGCGTGACCATCGAGACCGACCTCGGCGAGTGGACGGTCTACGAGACCCCCGGCCACGCCCCCTCGCACGTGTGCCTGTGCCAGCCCGAGCGCCGGATCCTCATCTCCGGTGACCACGTGCTGGGCCGGATCTCGCTCTTCTACGACTACGGCTACAGCCCGGACCCGGTGGGCGAGTTCCTGGCCTCGTTGGACAAGGTCGACGTGCTCGACGCCCGGCTGGCGCTGTCGGGGCACGGCAAGCCGTTCGTCGACGTGCACGGCCACATCGAGGGCAACCGGGCGCTCGTCGCCGAGCGCCTGGAGGCCGTCCTCGGAGCGATCGACACCGAGGCCAAGACCGCGCTGGAGATCCTCCCCTCGGTCTATGACCAACCCGTCAGCGTCGGTAACGCGACCTGGTTTCTCTCCGAGACCCTCTCCTACCTGCGCCACCTGGAGGCTCAGGGGCGCGTGCACAGCGAGCCCGACGGCGACGTCGAGCGCTGGCGCGCGACCTGACGCAGCACGCCGGATCCTAACCTTGACACGATCGTGTCAAGGTTGGTAGGCTGCTCCGCATGCGCATCGATCAGATCCTGGAAGAGGCCGACGAGCCGATCTTCTCCTTCGAGTTCTTCCCGCCCAAGACCGACGCCGGTGAGCGGGTCCTGGGGCTCGCGCTCGAGTCGCTGCGCCAGCTGTCGCCGGCGTTCGTCTCGGTGACCTATGGGGCGGGCGGCGCGTCGCGTGGGCGCACCCTGGAGCTGACCAAGTGGATCAAGCAGGAGCTCGGCATCGAGGCCATGGCCCACCTCAGCTGCGTGGGCTCCACGCGCGAGGAGCTCTCCGATGTCATCGCCGACATGCGCCAGGCGGGGATCGACAACATCCTGGCCCTGCGCGGTGATCCGCCCCGCGGCGAGAGCGACTGGAAGCCGCATCCGGGTGGCCTGCACTACTCCACCGAGCTGGCGTCGCTGATCCACGAGGACCACGACATCTGCATCGGCGGAGCCTGCTTCCCCGAGGTCCACCCCGAGGCGCCGGACCTCGCCCACGACCTGCGCTTTCTCAAGGAGAAGGTCGACAACGGGGTCTCGTTCCTGATCACGCAGCTGTTCTTCGACACCGAGCTGTACTTCCGCTTCGTCGACGAGGCCCGCGCGGCGGGCATCGACGTGCCGATCCTCCCCGGCATCATGCCGATCACCGACCTCAGCCAGATCAAGACGATCACCGGCATGTGCGAGGCGACGATCCCGCAGGAGCTCCTGGAGGCGCTGGAATGGCGCTCGCACGACCCCGAGGCCGTGCTGCAGCTCGGCGTCTCCTACGCGACGCTGCAGTGCGCGGAGCTGCTGGCGCGGGGCGCGCCGGGCGTCCACTTCTACACGCTCAACAAGTCCCACGCCACCCGGGCGATCCTCTCGGCCCTGCGCCTGCACCGCCCGTGGGTGTCACGCGACGTGGTCAAGACCGCGGTCGCGTGAGACGTGATCACTCCGAGGGCGGAGTGATCTTCAGCGCGTGGGCGACCATCGGCTGCCCGTTGACCTCATAGCGCACGTCGACGTCGTCCTGGCGCTTGTAGGTCCCGATCCCCCAGAAGCCCCAGAACCAGGCCCAGCGGCCCAGCCGCTGGCGCACGAGCTCGCGCTCGAAGAGCAGCTGGCCCTCCGAGACGCGGTAGTCGGTGCCGAGCTCCTGGGGCACCCCGTTGACGTAGACCTCGAAGGGCTGGCCCACGCCGGGCGGCAGGGTGACGCGGTACGGGCTCACGCCGACACCACCACCACGTCGGCGGCCACCAGCGACAGCATCACGATGTCGACCCGCTGCCCGCGCTCGCGCAGGTAGCCCCGCAGGACGCCCTCCTGCGCAAAGCCGGCGGCCAGGGCCGCCGCGATCATCGCCGCGTTGTCGGGCTCGGTCATCAGCTGGACCCGGGCCATCGCGCACTCGCTGAGCAGCCATGTGCCCACCAACCGCAGCGCCGCGGCGGCCACGCCACGGCCGCGATGCGCCGGCGCGGTCCAGATGCCGAGCTCGGCGCGCGCGTGATCCCAGTCGACGTTGTGGACGTTCACCTGCCCGATGCACTCGTCATCTCCGGCGGCCACGATGGTCAGCCACAGGCCACTGCCGCTGGCCCGGTCAGCGGGGCCGCCCTCGACGCGCCGGCCGAGCTCGGCGCCGCTGGGGGGACGGACCAGGCCCAGGCGGCGGGCGAGGTCGGGATCGTCCTGGTGGGCGATGAGGACCTCGGGGATGTCGCGGTCGGCGGCGAGGCGCAGCGCCACCGCCTCTGTGCGCAGCTCGATCGGTTCCGGGAATGACGGCATGTCGGCCCTGGACCGTACTCTCAAAGCCATGTCCGAGAGCGAATACAGGCGGGAGATCGACTACCGGGTCCGGCGCTCGGAGCGGGCCCGGCGCATTCGGGTCAACGTGGACGCCGACGGCGTCGAGGTGGTCCTGCCCCGCCGCGCCGCCGCCCGCGAGGCGGGCGCGGCCGTCCGCGAGCTCGAGCCCTGGATCCGGCGGCGCCTGGGCGAGCTGGCCCATGCCCAGGCGGCGGTGGCGGCGCGCGGCGACACCGTCCCCTACCTGGGCGAGCAGCTGGGCGTCTGTCCCGAGCCCGGGCGCACGCGGGTCCATCGGCGCGGCGCGGTCCTCCTCACGCCGGCCGGCCCCGAGCGCAAGCCCGCGCTGGAGCGGTGGTACCGGCGAGCGGCGCGCACCGAGATCGCCCCGCGACTGGACCGCGCCTGCACGCTGGCGGGCCTCTCGTACTCCAAGCTCACCATCCGCGGACAGCGCACCCGGTGGGCGAGCTGCTCGCGCAGCGGCGCGATGAGCTTCAACTGGCGGCTGTTGCTGGCGCCCGAGGACGTGCTCGACTACGTCGTCTGGCACGAGGTCTGCCACCTGCAGGTCATGGACCACTCCCCGCGGTTCTGGGCCCTGCTGGCGGGCTGGTGCCCCGACTACGCCGAGCACTCCCGGTGGCTGCGCCGCCACGGCCAGACGCTGGTGCTCTGACGGCCGCTGACCCCGCCCGTCACGAGCGCTCGGTCAGCGCGCGGCGCAGTGCCGCGTACGGACTCTCGTCTCCGTTCCCGGCGATGACCTCGCGCCGCACTCGCCCGCGGTAGGCCTCCACCGACCCGTCGCCGCGGACGTCGACGCCGGCGCGCACGCTGGGCACGAAGCGCTCGGGCCCGGCGAGCTCCAGCCGCGCCACCACCTGGTCCTGGGGCTCAAAGCGCTTGTACTTGACGTCCACCACCTCGTCGGGCGCCGTCTGGGCCAGCTCGCGCCCGCGCGCCTCCAGGGCCTCCAGGGCCCGGTTCACGTCGCCAAAGGTGGACCGCCTGACCTTGGGTCCGGCGCGTTCGGTCAGCTTCCAGCGCACCCGGCGATCATCGCAGGCGCGGGTGCGGCCTCGACCGGCGGCGGGGCGTCCGCCGGCAGCGGGGCGTCAGCCCGAGTGGGCAGCAGGAAGCTGACCTCGAAGGTGTTCCCGCGGCGCCGGCGCTGCAGCGGCCCGGCGGCAAAGCGCTCGGACAGTCGCTGGATGGCCACGTTGTCGGCGAGCATGGAGGCCTCAAAGCGCGTCACCCCGCGGGTGACGGCGGCGTCGACCAGGCGCCCCATGAGCTCGCGCCCGATCCCCTCGCCCTGCCAGTCGTCGCCGACGACGATGGCGAACTCGGCGGCGCCGGCGTCCTCGGGGGTGCGCACGAACCGGGCCACGGCGATGATCGGCGCCGCCTCCTCGCCGTCCATCGCGACGAGCGGCGCGGCCGGATCGCCGTCGTGCCCCGCGTAGGTGGCGACCAGCGCGTAGTGGTCGAACCCGTCGATGTTGGCCAGGTAGGAGGCATCGGCGTCGCTGAGCGACGGCTTGGCGGTCATGAAGCGGCGGTAGCGCGTCAGCGGCGACAGGCGGCCGTGGGCCGCGCGCAATCGCTCCACGTCATCGGGCCGGATGGGCCGGATGATGACGATGCGTCCGTCGGCTAGGGCGTAGAGATCCACGCCCTAGAGGCTACGCCGAGGTCGGCGCGGCAAATGTGGCAGCGGTCACTGAGCCCCGGGCGAGAACCGCCCGGGGCTCAGCCCACCACAGATGCTTTACGAGCGCTCCGAGATCGGCACGTAGTCCAGCCCGCGGCCACCGGTGTAGATCTGGCGCGGGCGGGCGATCTTCTGCTCGGGGTCGTCGATCATCTCCAGCCACTGAGCGATCCAGCCGCTGGTGCGCCCGATGGCGAACAGCACCGGGAACATCTCCACCGGCATGCCCAGGGCCTCGTAGATCAGCCCGGAGTAGAAGTCGACGTTGGGGTAGAGCTTGCGCTTGATGAAGTACTCGTCCTCGAGCGCGATCTTCTCGAGCTCGGTGGCGATGTTGAGCAACGGGTTCTTGCCCGTCACCTCGAACACCTCGTCGACGGCCTTCTTGATGATCTTGGCCCGCGGGTCGAAGTTCTTGTAGACGCGATGGCCGAAGCCCATCAGCTTCTCGTCGCCGTTCTTGACCCCATCGATGAAGTCGGGGATGTTCTCCGTGGTCTCGATGCGCTTGAGCATCCGCAGGACCGCCTCGTTGGCGCCGCCATGCAGCGGGCCGTAGAGCGCGGCGACGCCCGCGGCCACCGCGGAGTAGGGGTCGACCTGGGAGGACCCGACGCTGCGCACCGCGCTGGTGGAGCAGTTCTGCTCGTGATCGGCGTGCAGGATGAACAGCACGTCGAGCGCGTGCTCCAGGCGCGGGTCGGGCTCGTACTTGAGCTCGGCGATCTTGTAGATCATCGACAGGAAGTTGCCCGCGTAGCTGAGGTCGTTGTCCGGATAGACGTAGGGCATGCCGCGGTTGTGGCGGTAGGAGAAGGCCGCCAGCGTCGGCATCTTGGCCAGCAGGCGGATCACCTGCAGGTAGCGGGTGTCCTCCTCCTTGATCGCCGCCGCCTCGGGGTAGAAGGTCGACAGCGCGCCGACGGAGGCCAGGAGCATCCCCATGGGGTGCGCGTCGTAGCGGAACCCCTGCATGAACTCCTTGACGTTCTCGTGCACGAAGGTGTGGATCGTGATCAGGTGATCCCACTCGTCGAGCTGCTGCTGAGTGGGCAGCTCGCCGTGGATGAGCAGGTAGGCGACCTCGAGGTAGCTGGACTTC
>DATJTQ010000102.1:0-20760 GCA_035503355.1 Solirubrobacteraceae bacterium | reverse complement strand
CGTCCACCCGCTCCCGCTCAGGGTGACGCCCGGCAGGCCGGTGAGCGCTGCCGAGCCGGTGGCCAGAAGGGCGAAGGCGGGCGTGCTGCCGGCGGCGTCGGGGTCGGAGGCCACCAGGCCGAACGCCGGGCTGGTGACCGTGAGGGCCGGGCCGCCGGTCCCGGCCGACAGGGTCACCGTGACGCCGGCGGCGCCGATCGTCGTCGTGGTGGTGGTGCCGTCATCGTGGGAGACGAGCTCGGCGGTCGCCGCCGCCAGCGAGGCCAGCCCGGCGACGGTGATGGAAGGACCGCCGAGGGTGAGCGTGAGCGTCCCCTGTCCTGCCGTCTGGTTGGCGAGCGCGTAGGAGCCGGAGACGGCACCGAAGGCGGCCGTGATCGGTCCCGTGGAGACGGTCGCCGAGGCGGCGGAGAGCGTGACCGTCGCGGTGAACGTCGCGCTGGCGCCGCTGCCGGAGCTCGACGTGATGTGGAAGGTCAGCGACGGAGCCGCGATGTCGACGACGCCGCCCACGACGAGGTCCCCGGGCGAGAAGGTGTGATCCCCGGTGATGGCGCCCGCCGCGTACTGCTCCAGCACCGACTCGATCGAGAACAGGACCGCGTAGGTACTGAAATGCGGAAGGCCGGCCGTGACCACACCGCTGGCCGCGTCATAGGTCGTGTTGATCGCCTGCGGCGCGCCGTCGGTCGGCAGGTAGTAGATGCCGGCTCCCGCGCCCGTGTCGCCGCCCACGGCGATCGAGAGCACCGGCGCCGACGCAAAGTGCTCGATCACCGCACCGGTGACGGCGTCGATGGCCGTCAGGTTGTACACCGCCGACACCGCCCCGAGGCCGGCCTCGTCGCCGCTGGTGACGGTGACCGTCACGTAGGCGTCGTCGGGCAGGCTGCCGGGAGCAAAGGACAGCGTGGCCGCGCCGGCGTCAATGGTGCCGCCCTGGGCCGCGCTGATCAGCTGTGGACCGTAGGTCCCGGGAGGTCCGCGGGCCCCCAGCCCGCTCGCGTCAGCGGTGGCGGGCGTGTCGGTGGCCTCGGGAGTGAGCGTGGAGGTCTGGTCGGCGGCCGGGGGTGTGACCTCGTCCTCGGTGGCGCCGGATGAGCCGCCGGCCGCCCCGGAGGTGCCGCCGCTCTCCGTGGTCGCGGCGGTCGGGGCCAGGCTCGCGCCCGGCGCGGCCGTATCGCCGTCGGCGGCGCTGATCGCCGTGACCGTCGAGGTCGGGGCCGCGACCGGCGTGTCGAGGTCGGTCTGCTGATCGCCGGTCCCCGGCGCCGGTGCGCTGGAGAGGGTGAGATCCACCGTCGTGGCGCCGGTGGCTGGGGCGACGAGCACGGCGGCCGTGGTGGCCGGGTCAGTCAGCGCCGCCACCTGCGACGGGGAGCTGACGGTGTCGACGGTGGCGTCGACAGGGGCCTGCACGGTGGCGACGGAGCCGCTCACCTCGGCCGGTGCCGAGACGGGGGCGTCGCTGACGCTCGCCGTGGCCGGCGCGACCTGCGCGGGCGCGGTTCCGTCGCTGGTGACGGTCGTATCGGGGGTCGTCGGCTGCGACGACGGTGCGGGAGACGGCGCGCTCCCCGCGCCGGCAGCCGCGGTCGAGTCACCCGAGCCTGACGCGGTCCCCGAAGCGGGGCCGGCGTTCGGGGTGGCGGACGCGTCACCGGCGGGCGCGGCGCTGCCGGCGGACGCCGGCGTGGAGTCGGTTGTCGTGGTGGCGTCGGGGGCGTCGCTCGGCGGCGAGGTCGCCATGGTCTGCGCGGGGGCGGTGACGGTGCCGTCGCTCGGGGAGGTGTCGGTGGTGGTCCCCGCCGTGTCGGTGGTCGTGGCGTCGGTGGTCGTGGCGTCGGCGGACGTGGCGCCGGTGGTCGCGGTGTCAGCCCCCGCGTCGGTGGCCGTCGAGTCCGCGGCGGGCGCGTCCGTCGTCGCCGCCGGGGTCGCCGCGGCGGCGGTGGTGTCGGACGACACCGCGGCCGGTGCAGCGGCCGTGGCGTCGGAGTCCGTGGCCGCCGACGCGATCTGCGTCACCGCATGACGGACCGCATAGGACACCGCCGCGCCGGTGGAGGACGGCGCCGGCGATGGCGTCGCGGACACGGGCGTCGAGGGCAGCGCGCCGGGCGAGGTCGGGAGGGGCGCCGGCACCGTGGTGGCGACCGGCACCGACTGCATGACGGGCTCCGGGGCGGCCACGTTGGTAACCGTGGGCGCCGCCGCCAGCGCCCCGGCCAGCGCGCCGGCCGCCGTCTGCGCGGGAGACCGCTTCTTGGCCGGTGTGCCCGCCGGAGCCGAGTAGGAGCTGGTGACCACCGGGACCTTCACCGTGGGACGACCCCTCGTGGTGGCCCCCTGCGCAGGGCGCGTGGTAACGCCCGCGGCCGGGTTGGCGGAGGCGACCCGGCGCGTCCCGGCAACCCGGCCGGACCCGTACGCCGGTGAGGCGGAGGCGGTCGAGCGGCCAGAGCCGACCTTCGCCCCGGGGCCGGCGGCGCGTGCCTCGCGCGGCAGCGCTCGGACCGGAAAGCGCGCGACGGGCAGGGTCAGCTCCGGCAGCGCGATGGTCGTGGCCGGGGGATCGACGATCGAGCGCACCGTCGCCACGGCAAGGCCCGCGTAGGGCAGGGCGAGCGCGAGCAGCGCCAGCAGCGCAAACACCAGCCGGTGTCGCTGGGAGCCGAGAACTCCCCGGTAGGGACGGCCCGCGGGGACGCCGCCCGCCGTCCCGGCGTAGGCGGGCATCGCCGCCCTAAGCACCGTGGTCACCCGCCCCTGTCACGCCCGCCACCATCGTCGGTCAGCGCAGCCTCTTCGCCGTCTTGCCCTTCGACGGCGCGGCGGCCAGCACGATCGGCTCGACGAGCCCGTGCTGCCCGGAGCGCGGCCGGGTGGTGAAGGTGCCCTTGATCTGGTGCGAGGTGGCCGAGGACAGCAGCGACAGGCAGCCGTTGGCGACCGTGATGTTGACGTTCTGCTTGCGCTCGGCCCCCACCCGGATGAACGAGGTGTTGCACAGCACGCGGGCCGACCGGCTGCTCGCGCCGTGGCCGATGGTCGCGGAGGTGCTGATCGAGAAGCGCCCGACGCAGGCGAGCGGGCTCTGGCAGAAGATCGGCACCGCGACCGCGCCGTTGGGGCTCACCAGCAGCCGCGTATGGACGAGCGTGATCTTGCCCGTCGACGGCGTGGTGAAGGTCATGTCTCGGCCGAACACCGTTTTTGCGGGTGCGAACTGCGTTGCCGCCGCGGTCTCGTCGATCCGGTAGTGGTACTTGGTGCCGGGCTTGAGGTTGCGCAGCACCTGGCTGACCGACACCGAGTGGGCCCCTCCCGCCGCGATCGTCTGCACCGGGGTGCCCGCGTCGTAGTGCGTGCTGGTCCCGTAGACGAACTGCCAGCTGACGCCGACCCCCTGGGTGGCCAGGGCGGCGTGCAGCGTGGCCGAGGTGACGAGCACGGGCTTGGCCGCCTGGGTCGACGCCTGCACGGGCGGCGGCGGGGCCGAGGTGACGGCCGCGGTCGGCGCCGACGCCGCGGGGCCACTGCCGCCGCCCGAGTTGGCGGCCGCCTCGAGCACGATCAGCGTGTGGCCGATGTCGCTGGTCTTCGGGATATAGGTGGCTGCCGTGGCGCCACTGATGGGCGTACACGCGGCACCCGCGGTGTTGCAGTCCTCCCACTGATAGCTGTAGCTCAGCGGGGCGGGCGCGTCCTCGTTCCAGGTCCCGTGCTGGATGCTCAGCGTCTGGGCCTGCTGGGCGGTCCCGGCGATGGTCGGGGGCGCGCCGTTGGTCGGCGGGGCCGGAGTCACCTGGGCGGTCGGAGCGGAGAGCACGGCCGCGCCGGGGCCGCCGGCGTTGGAGGCGATCTCCTGCACCCGGATGTACTGGCCGATGTCCGCGGCGGTCGGCGTGTAGCCGGTGGCGGTGGCGCCCGAGATCGGGGAGCAGGTGCTGGTGTCGGTGGGCGATGCGCAGTCCTCCCACTGATGGGCAAAGCCCGTCGGGACATTGGTCCACGCGCCGTCGGCCTGGCTCAGCTGCTGGTGCTCGGACGCCGTGCCCGAGACGGTCGGCGGCGTGGTGTCGGCCGGCGGCACGACGCCCTCCAGGCCGTCGCCGTCGGCGTCCACCGCGGCGCAGATCGAAGTGGACTGGCAGGCCACGCCCATGAGCGAGTTGGCGCCCATGATCGGGGTCAGCAGCGACGAATTGATGCCCGTTGAGGTGGGGTCAAAGGTGGCCTCCTCGCCGAGGCTGTCGACCGCGGTGCACTGGGTGGCCGTCGGGCAGGAGATGGCGTTGAGGCTCACGCTGGTGTTGCCGCCCTCCAGGTTCTGGCTCACCACGTTGGACGGCTGATGCCCGGGGTCCGCCGAGAAGCTGATGACGTTGCCCCCGCGGTCCACCGCGGTGCACCGCGACGTGGATGGGCAGACCACGCTCAGCAGCGAATCGCCGACGCCCGAGTCGATCGAGCCGGGCGTGGACGACGTCTGGGAGGTTGGCGTGAAGGTCACCTCGCGTCCGGTGGTATCCACCGCCGTGCACTGGGTGGCGGAGGGGCAGGCCACCGACTGCAGTGCGCCGGAGTCCTCCTGCGTGGGGGTGTTGGTGTTAATCCCCACGTTGGGGGGATCGGGCGAGAAGGTCACCTCGTTGCCGCTGGTGTCCACGGCCGTGCACTGGCTGGAGCCGTTGACGATCTGGCAGGCGACCGACGTCGCCGGCACCGCCTCGAGCGACAGGAAGCCGCCGGCCTTCTCCTGGCCGGTGGTGGGGTCAAAGGTGATCTCGTTGCCGCCGCCGTCCACCGCCGTGCATTCGGTCGTCGACACGCAGGCGATCCCGGTCAGGGCGTTGTTGGTGGTGTCGATGGCCGACACGCCGGCGCTGTTGATGGCGCCCGTGGTCGGGTCGAAGGTGACCTCGCTGCTGCCGGACTCGATCGCCGTGCACTGGGTGCGGCTCGGGCAGGCGATCCCCGACATCGACGGAGAGGCGACCGGCTCGGGAGCGGTGGAGGTGCCGCTCGGCGTGAAGCCGACCTCCTGGCTGTGGTTGTCCACGGCGGCGCAGGCGGTGGAGCCGGCCGGGCACGAGACGGCGGTCAGCGGCACGTTGGAGATGCCCACCTGGTCGATCCCATGAACAGCGGGGCTGGGGCTCGCGGTTGGCGCGTAGGTCACCTCGTTGCCGAGGCTGTCGACCGCGGCGCAGACGGTCGCCGTCGGGCAGGAGACCCCGGTGAGCGCCCCGCCGGTGGTGTCGACCTGGGTGGCTGACCCGATCAACGTGCCTGAGGTGGGGTCAAAGGAGACCTCGTTGCCCAGACCGTCGACCGCCGTGCACGTGGTCGTGGCGGGGCAGGCCACCCCGGTCAGCGAGTGCGACCCGTCGATCGAGGTGCTGGCGGGCGCCGGGCTGGCGCCGGGGGTGAAGGTGATCTCGTTGCCGGTGCCGTCGACCGCGGTGCATGTGCTGCCGGCGGTGGGGCACGCCACGGCGTTCAGCCGGGCCGAGCCGTCGATGGTGCCGTGGGTCGCGTTGGCCTCGGGGTCGCTGTTGGGGTTGAAGAGGAACTCGGTCCCCGCGGTGTCGACCGCGACGCAGGCGGTACCCGAGGTACACGAGACGGCGGTGAGGCCGCTGGCATCGATGTGGTTGACCCCGGCCGCGATCGTCGCGCCGTTCTGCGGGTTGAAGGCCAGTTCGTTGCCCCCGTTGTCGACCGCGAAGCACTGGGTGCTCGACGGACACGACACGGAGGAGACGACCAGGCCCAGGTCAACGGTCTGGCGAGAGATGATGGTGCCCGTCGCCGAATCGAAGGTGACCTCCTGGCCCGAGTGGTCGACGGTGGTGCACTGGCTCGTGCCCGATTGCCCGGTGCTGGCGCAGCTGACCGAGCTCAGGGCCTTGTTGCCGCCGGTGGCGATCAGCGATGTCGGCCCCAACCACGTAAATGAGTCCGCCTGAGCGCCGGTGGCGGTCAGCAGAACGATGAACAGCAGCGCGCACGCGCCGATGGTGGCCCTCTTGACCTGCGTCCCCAGCCGATAGACCGTCAATTGCTCCCCTTCGAGTTGCGCGCGCCCGTGCGCGCTCCGGCATCGATAACCGATTGGCCCTGCCCTACCTCGTCTGCCCTGCCCCGCGATTAAGGGTGGGTCAGGGTCGCACAAGCGAGGCCGTTCCCGAAGACCCGTAAACGTCACTTTGACAGAATTCAGACCGATCACCGCTCGAATATTCGTCCAGAGGTCGGACGTTCCCCTTGGGCGAAATGGGGTGTGAGGGGGTCTCAACCACCCTCGACCCTCAGCCCCCGGTCGAGGTTCAGTGTGCGGACGAGCCGATGGCGCGGCGAGCCTGTGCCCCGACCACGCGCGCCTCGAGCGCGTCCGCCGGCGATGTCTGAGCCGCGGTGAACTCGTCCTCGGCGATCCAGCTCCCAGCCGCGACGAGCACGACGTCGAGGGCTACGGACGTCTGCTGGCCGTTGCCGCTGGCCACGCCCGACACCCGGTAGCGGCGGACGGCCGCGCCGTGGGCGCCGGATCCGAGCTTCGGTCCGCCCAGCCGCCGGACGCCGCTCGCCGTCAGCCGGACACCGCGACCGGAGCCGGCCGCGAGCAACCTCTCCAGGCAGGGACCCATCCCCCCGCTCCCGGTCCGCTGCCACGCCCGGCGCTCTGCCGCGACGCCGGTATAGCCGTAGCTTGTGCCCGAGGCGAAGACATCGGCCGATCGCCGTGACCAGGTGGCTGACGCCGCCGCGGCGAGCACGGAGTGGTCCGCGGAGCAGGTCAGCGACGCCGCGCGCGCCGGCGCCGCGCTGACCGAGGACCAGCCGGCGCCGAGGTCTGGGCGCCGCAGCAATGCCCGCTGGGCCGAGGCGGTCGCGGCCCGCACGGCGGCGCTGGGCGGCTTGGGCCGCGGCACGCCCGCCAGCGCGCGCCCGCTCCCGGCAAGACAGGCCACCGCGGCGGCGACGAAGACCAGCGGCGGCGCCGGTGCCCGGGTGAGGCGGCTCATCCTCGCACCGTCAGCGACGCGGTTGTGCGCAAGGACGATCCGGCGCCGACCGCCACCGTCACCGTCGGCGGGACCGGTGGGCTGCCGGGGAGGCGCAGTCCGGCCACCACCGCGTGGGCGACCGTCACGATGGATGCCGCCAGCGCCACGTGGAGCTGAGCCGCGCCGTGGCGCAGATCGACCACGAAGCCGCCGCGGACCGCACGAAACCGGCCGCGGACCGGCCGTCCGCCGGCCCCGGTGAGCGCGACGGCGCCGTGGGAGAGGTGCGCCCTCAATGCGACCTCAGCCGGCAGGCGCACCGAGATCCGCCTGAGCAGCGGTCCGTAGCGCGCGGCGGTCAGCGCCAGCCCCAGTCGCGCCGAACCGTGGGCCGGCGCACTCAGCGTCGCGGAGGTGATGCGGGGCCCGGTGGGAAGCCCGGAGACGGCATCCGTCGCGCGCGACATCGCCGCCGACCCAACTCCGAGCGGATTGGCGCCCGTCTCGACGACTCGCAGCGTGTGACCGACGTCGGCCAGGACGGCGCGGTAGGTGAGCGCCGTCGCTCCCGCGATGGCCCGGCAGGAGCGGCCGGCCGCGCTGCATCGCTCCCACTCGGCCGCATACGAGGTCGGGGCGTTGCGCCAGGTCCCCTGATGAACGGTGAGCAGATCGCCCTGCGTGAGGTGGCCGGTGATCCTCGGCGCGGTGACGGCCGAGGGCACGCCGGCGATCGTCTGGGTACCGGTGAACGCCGTGCCCGCCAAGTCCACCGCCACGCAGCGTGAGGGCGACGGACAGGTCAGCCCGGCGGCCTGGACCCCGCTGCCGACGGAGCGGGCCACGGTGAGCCCGGCGCCGTGGGGATCGAACTCCAGGGCGGTGCCGTTCATGTCCACGGCGACACAGTAGGTGGCCGTCGGGCACGACAGCGACACCGGCTGGCTGGTGGCGACGGAGGCGGTGGTGCGCGTGGCGGGCGCGGAGGGGGCAAAGGTGACCCGGTCGCCGTCGGCGTCGACGGCGACGCAGATGACCGTGGTGGGACACGCGATCGCCACCCCCGGTCCGTTCAGGACACGGACGGGCGACCGGGGGCCGGGCGCCTGGGGGTCGAAGGTGACCTCGTCTCCGGACCCGTCGAGCACCGTGCACTGAGCCGCGGACGGGCACGCGATGCCGACGAGGCTCGCCGCGGCGGGCGTGTTGAGGTCCGTGTAGCGGGCGGTGGCCGGAGCCCGCGGGTCAAACGTCGCCGCGTAGCGGTCATCGTCGACCGCCGTGCACTGGGTCAGGGACGGGCAGGCGACCGCGAGCAGCGGGTGGCCGGTCACGATCGTCGTCACCGTCGCGCCCGCCGGGGACTGCGGGTCAAAGGTCGCCGCGGCGCCGAGATCGTCGACCGCGGTGCACTGCGCGGTCGACGGACAGGCGACGCCGTAGATGACGTCGGCATTGGCATCGACGGCGGCGGCGCCGGCCGCCGCCGTGCTCAGGGGATCGAACGTCGCCTCGTCGCCGAAGTTGTCCATCGCGGTGCACTGCGCGACAGTGGGGCAGGCGACGGCCGAGTAGGCGGCCTGGGCATCGATGAGGGTGGTGGCGGCGCCGGTCCCCGGCGGCGCGAAGGTGTGGACGTGGCCGGTCGTGTCGCCGGCGACGCACACCGCTGAGCAGGTGATCCCGGCGAAGGTGCCGCCGGGATCGACGGGCGTGGATGTCCCCCTCTGTCCCGGGGCGAAGCTGAGCACGTTGCCGGCCGAATCGGTGGCGTCACACTGGCTCGTGCTCAGGCAGGCGACGCCGGTGATCGAGCTGCCGGGGTCCAACGTGGTCGTGGTCGGGGCCGACGGCGCCTGCGGGTTGGTGGTCATCTGCAGGCCGGCGTTATCGAAGGCCACGCACTGCGTGGCGGATGGACAGGCCAGCGCCGTGAGCTGATCCGAGGTGGAATCGATGGTCTGTACCGAGCTGGGGCCGGTAGTCACCTGCGGATTGAAGGTCAGCTCCTTGTCGGCGGAGTCGATCGCCACGCAGTCGGTCTGAGCGGGGCAGGCGACGGCGACGAGCTTGATCCCCGGCTCCAGAGGATCGGCGGTCGGAGTGCCGGGGGCTGCGGGGTTGAAGGCCAGCGCGTTCCCGCTGGCGTCCACCGCGACGCACTGGGCGCCCCCTGGTACGCAGGCCACGCCGCTGAGCGAGTGGCCGGTGTCGATGGGGTCGGTGGATGCCGACGACGGCGACGCCGGATTGAAGGTGACCACGTTCCCGGAGCCATCCACGCTGACGCACTGCGACGTCTGCGGGCACACGAGGCCGGTCGGGGGCACGGTGTCGATCGTCGCGGGGGTGCTGCCCATAGGGGCACGGGGATCAAAGGTGACCGCGCCGCCGCCGCCCGTCACCGCGACGCACGTGGCCTCGGACGGACAGCTGACCGCCGCGATCGCCGACCCCTCTCCCCCGGAGTCGGTGGCCAGCGGTCCGTGCCAGGTGAGATCAGCTCGGGCGAGCGGGGGCGCCAGCGCCATCACGGCCAGCGCCGCCAGGGCGACCGCGACCAGCGCGGCCAGCGGCTGGCCAGCGCCTCGAAGCCCCCTGCGGTGGTGCCCAGCCATCACGGCCTGGGCAGCATAGAGACATTCTTTGATCGATAGGACCGATCGTTCCCGCGAAAAATAGATTCGTTTGAACGAAATCTCGACGCTATCGTCTCAAACTAGAACGCGTAACCGGAGGTTCCCCAACATGCATCCCGCAACATCGCACATCACCATCAACGCCCACGTCCGCGACCTTCACCGGACCATGCACCCCGAGCGCACCAAGCGGCCGCGCCGGCGTCTGGCCTGGATTCGCAAGAGCCGCTGAGCGCCGTCACGCGCCGAGGCGCGGCCGCGAAGGCCGCGTGCCCGTGCGCCCCGGCGGCCCGGCGCCTGGCGGCCCGCGTCACTCGATGACGTCGAGGACCCCGTCTGAGAGCTCCACGCGTAGGCCGGCGGCGGCCGCGATCTCGGCGACCTCCTCCGGACGGGCGACGTCTCCGGCCTTCAGGACGAGGCGCGCGACCTCGCCGCGGACCCGCTTGGCCATGTGCGTGATGACGGTCCGTGTGCCGTCGGGCGCCTCGTTGAACCCTCGCACGGCCAGATGCGTGGCGCGGCGCGGTCGCCACGCGGCGGCGTAGGAGCCAGAGCGGAGGTCCAGCACCAGGCCGCGGTCAGGCAGGGCAGCCCGCAGCGGCTCGCGCCAGTAGGCGGCGAGCGCTCCGATGCCGGCCGGCTTGGCACTCATGTCGAGCCGGTAGGCCGGGATCCGATCACCGGGGCGGACGACGCCCCACAGCGCGCTGGCGATCAGGACGTCGTCCCACGGAAGGTCACTCAGGCCGAGCGCGGCGAAGAGGACGCCGGTGTACAGCTCGGCCGCCGCCATCGCCGGCGCGGCGCGCAGGCCCGGATCAACGGCGTCGATCAGCCGCTCGCGCGGCTCGCGCAATCGCGGATAGACGAGCGTGGAGAGCCCGGCGCGGCGACCGTGAGTGGGTGACGACTTCCCCTGCGAGGGTGGGAGCAGGACGAGCACCGGCGACAGGCTAGTTGGCCGTCGCGCCGGTGCGACCGTCCCCCACCGCGTCACATGTTGGCTGCGCCCTCGACGATCGCCTCGCGGATGCGCGCGTAGGTCCCGCAGCGGCAGATGTTGCGCAGGGCGTCGATGTCGGCGTCGGTGATCTGCCGGCCGGTCGCCCGCACCTCGGTGACCAGCGCGACGGCGGCCATGATCTGTCCGGGCTGGCAGTAGCCACACTGGGCGACGTCGTACTTCAGCCACGCCTGCTGCATCGGATGCAGCGGCTCACCCACCGACGCCGGAAGGCCCTCGATGGTGGTGATCTGGTCCGAGGCCTGGATGTCTGAGACCGGGACCGAGCAGGGGTTGAAGGCCTTGCCGTTGATGTGGCAGGTGCAGGCCTTGCACACGTCCAGGCCACACCCGTACTTCGGTCCGTGGACTCCGAGGAGATCGCGCAGGACCCAGAGCAGGCGCAGATCGTCGGCGCACTCGACGCTCACCGACTTGCCGTTGAGGACGAAGGTGTGGGTCGCCATCAGAATGCCTCCTGCAATCCGTCGGTGGGCGACTGGGGGATCGGCGGCACCGTCGGCAGCGGGGTGAACCCCAGTGGCTTGTTGTGGTTGATGGGGAAGCTGGTGGGCAGCGTCTGGGTCGCGCGCGCGTAGGCGTTGGCCACCGCTGCCATCGACGCCGCCACCCCGAATTCGCCGGCGCCACCCGGTTCGCTCTGGTTGGGCGGCATGATGATCACCTGGATCCCCTTCGCCGGCGGGGTATTGGGCGGGCAGTTCCACTCCCGGGTGTAGTACGCGTTATCCCAGCTGCCCTCCAGGAAGGCACCGTCCCGGAGGTGCAGGCTGTAGGTGAGCGCCTGGGCGATCCCGTCCATGATCCCACCGATCATCTGGGCCTCCAGGCCGAGCGGGTTGATGGGCAGTCCGACATCCACGGCATAGGTGACCCTGGTGACCCGCGGGCCGGTGTACCCGTCCTGCACCACCCGGTTGACCGTTTGCGGGGTGCAGTCGATCTCGGCCACGCACGCGGCGTAGCCTTTGTACTCGCGGTGGACGCCGATCCCCTGGGCGGTGAGCGGCGCCATCGGCTTACCCCAGTTGGCGGCCTTGGCCGCTGCGTCGAGCACCGCGAGCATGCGGGCGTCGCGCACCGACGAGCGCCGCAGCTGGTACGGATCCTGCCCCAGTGCCTTGGCCAGCTGATCGACCATCAGCTCCTTGGCCACGGTGACCTCGGGGCTGTAGATGTTGCGCACGCTCGAGGTGTTGAAGAGGCTGCCCGGTGGGTGGTAGACCTCGTTCAGCAGCTGGGTCGCGGCTCCGAAGTTGTAGGGCACATTCGCAGTCAGGGTGAACACGCTCTGCGAGTAACCGAGGAAGTCACCCTCGGGCACGTCGCCCAGGGTCGCGCTGAGGATCTCGCCGAGACCGTGCGTGAAGTCCGTGGCCACGCTGGTGTGGCGCTGATCGAAGGCCAGCACCTCGTCACCCACATGGGTGACTCGCACCCGTGAAGTGCACATCGGGTGCACACGTCCCTGGCGGAAGTTGTCGGTCCGGTGCCACATCAGCTTGACCGGCTTGCCCATCGCCTTTGAGATCGCCGCGGCCTCGAAGGCGGCGTCGGCGAAGAGGTGGCGGCCGAACGACCCCCCACCCTGTGTCACGTGGGCCGTCACCGCCGACACCGGCAACCCGAGGATCCCCGCGACGGTCTCCTGGAAGTAGACGGGCGACTTCAGGGAGGACCAGATCTCGGCACTGTCAGAGCGCACGTCCGCGACCGCGCAGTTGGTCTCCAGCGGATCGCCGGGCCGGAAGTAGAAGGTGAAGCGCTGGTCAAGGGCCTGTCCCAGGGCGGGAGTCATCGGCAGCTCGGCGTCGATGAGGTCCTGGAGCACGTCGGCATCTGACTGGGCGGCTGCGGCCCCCGGCGCCCAGGTGACGTCCAGGGCCCGGATGGCGTCGATGCACTGGCCGAACGTCGCGGCGCGAACGGCGACACCGCCGGGCACGAACTGGGTGTGCGGGATCAGCGCGACGTCGGTGACGCCGTCCATGGCCATGACCTGTGCCGCGTTGAGGATGGCCAGGGCGGCCCCGTTGATGGTCGGCGGGCGGCAGACCATCGTGGGCAGGGCTCCGGCCACCTCGAGATCCATCGTGAACGTCTTGGCGCCGGTGACGATGTCCATCGCGTCGATCCGCGGTTGCGGCGTGCCCACCAGCGTCTGCTGCGACGCGGGTCTGAGCTGCGCGAGAACCGGACGCGTGCGCGACGCCGCTGCCGCTGTCGCCAACGCGCCGTAGGTGAGGGCGGTGCCGTCGGGCGCGGTGATGACGCCGTCCTTGAGGGTCAACTTGGGCAAGGGCGTCTCGAGCTGCTGGGCGGCCGTCCGCGCCAGCTGGCCGCGTGCGATGGCGGCCGCCACCCGAACCTGGTCATAGAGCGCGTGGATCGAATTCGATCCCCCGGTGAGCTGGTTGAACTCCAGCTCGGGCCGGGCATCGGACAGGGTGATGTCGATCTTGTCGAGCGGCATCCCGAGCTCGTCGGCGATCACCATGGCGACCGCCGTCGTGATGCCCTGGCCGACCTCGGCGCGCGGGAGCGCGAACGACGCGGTGCCATCGGGGTTGATGGTCACGCTGATCAGCGCGGCGGTCAGGTTCGCCGAGTCGGTGAGCAGATCGGTGAGGTCAAAGAAGTCGACGGGCTGAACCGTCGCCACCGACGCCCGCGCCGCCGGCGCGGCCCTCAGATCCGCCGCGGCCACCAATGTGGGCGCCGCGATGAGATAGCCGATGAAGCGACGGCGCGAGATCCTGTGGGGCGTGGCGCGCGCGTCGCCGACCTCGACATCGAGCATGGTGGGTCCTCCCTGGGCTGACCTGGATGCAGCGGGTGCGGACCGAGCCTACCCGTTACGCCCATTTCCGGCACATCGAGGTCCGCCGGCGGTCGCCGCCCCCTGAGGCGGGTCTAGCGCTCGACGAGCGTCACGTCGACCCGGCGGTTGGCTCGCCGCCCGGCGTCGGTGTGGTTGTCGGCGACCGGCGCGGTCTCCCCCACCCCGGTGTCGTGGACGTGGCCGGACAGGCTCGGGTATTCGCGCTCCAGCAGCCGCCGGATGGCGGCGGCGCGCCGCTCGGAGAGGTGCCGGTTGTAGTCGGGCGTCGGACCCGGGACGTTGTCGGTGTGGCCGACGACCTCGACGTCGCGCGCGAGGTGAAAGGTGGTCCCGCGCGGGCCGAGCTCGCGGTGGATCGCCTCCACGGCCTCGGGGCTGAGGGCGTCGCTGTCAAAGGCGAAGAGGGCCTCTGCGGGAAGGGTGTGGGTGGGGGGCGCCGGCGGCGCTGGTGCGGGGTCCGGGCTGGGGAACGGGCCGACCGGGCCGAGGGTGCGCTCACGCGTGTACTCGGCCTCGGTGCGGATGTCGCGCGCCATCCCGGTGGCCTCCAGGCGGCTGGCCGCGCTGAGCAACGTGTGCTGCGGCTCACTGCCCGGCACCGTGTTCCCCGGGCAGAAGTCGACGGCGTCGACGAGGTGCCAGTTGAGCTCGAAGCGGAGCGCGACCCGGATGTGCCCCGGATCCGCGGGGTCGCTGACCTTGGTCAGCTCGACCGTGCCATCGACGTCGCGCGAGTCGTTGCCGTACTCGCTGTCCTGGATACTGCCCTCCTCATAGCCCCGGCCGAAGAGCAGGCTGCCGAAGGTGCGGTTGGAGGCCAGCCACAGGCACGCCGGCGCGTTGGGCTCGGCGTGAGTGCAGCCGGTCGTCGTGGGAGCGTGCAGGAGGCCCGGCGGCACGCCGGCGTCGGTGAGCGAGAGGCGGACGGAGGGCACTCCGCGCAGGCGCGCGATCAGGGTCGGCAGGTTGCGCCGGACGTGGCCGATCACCGTGTCCTCGTAGGGCTCATGCTCGCTGTCGTTCTTCAGCGACGTGATCGGACAGCTCAACCCATCGGTGCTTTCACTCCAGTGATAGCGCGGCGTCCCCGTGGCCGAGAAGTACGCCCGGTAGACCTCGCGGGCGTCGCCGGGGCAGTCCTGGCAGAGGGTGGTGATGGCGGTCATGAACCCGGCGAGGGTCACCGCCCACATCTCATATGCATCCCCGGGGAGCAGGATCGGCACGCAATCCTCAGCGGGCTGCGCCGGGTCCTTGGTCGCCCATCGCGGGCGGGTGGGTTGCCAGAGCGGCACGCGCGCGAGCCGGGGCCGGGGCCGGGGCCCACCGGCCGCGACCGTCGACGCCGGCGCGACGTCGCGCAACGGCGACGGCGACGGCGACGGCGACGGCGCATCGTCGCGCGCGGCTGACCGGGCGAGAACCGCTCGTCGCAACCGTTCGTGGCCCTCGGTGAGGAGCTCCTCGTCGGCGGACCGGCCGCGGCACGCACCGCCGCAGTGGCACACGCCGCCGCCGCAGCGCATGACGGAGCGGCGCCGCGCGCCGTGGGCGCGGACCGCCGCGCGGTTGCCGGCGAGGCGCTGCAGCGAGAGCATCCCGACGGGCCCGTTCGACGGTGCGAGCGCGGGCAGGCGCGCGAGGGTTGCGGTTTCGGCCCCCTCGCTTCGTTGCCCCTCGGCCTCGAGCGCCCGGCCCATCACGACCTCAACTTGTACCACCTGTGTCGAGCCCGGTCCGGGGTCGGCGAAACCTTCCCCGCGGCGGTGATCATTTGCTGACCGTGGCGCGCCCGAACCGCCGGCGATACACGCGCTCGCCGACGAGTGCCGCGACGACCACGGCCGCGGCGAGCCACAGCTTGGGATCGCTGGTGGACAACGTCTGCGCCCGCGACCCCAGGTACACCACGGCGATGGTCAACGGCAGATACCCGACCACGGTGGTCCACGCGAAGCGCCAGAGGCTGATCTGAGTGGCCCCGGCCGCGTAGCCGATGATCGCGAAGGGGATGAACGGGATGAGGCGGCCGCTCAGCAGCAGAGAGATGCCACCGCCCTCCATGGCCGCGGTCAGCTGACCGAAGCGCCGGCCCAGGACCCGTTGGAGCACCGGCCCGCCGACCGCGCGCCCCAGCGCGTACGTGAGCAGGGCGGCGAGCAGCCACCCGCCCGCGGCGAGCGCCAGGCCGGCCCCGAAGCCGAAGACGTAGCCGGCCGTCGTGGTGACGATCTCGCTCGGGTACCAGACAACCGCATGAATCACCATGAGGCCGAGCAGCAACGCCACCCCGCCGACGCCCAGTGACTTGACATACGAGCGCAGGGCGCTGAGGTGACCGTGGGCCACCAGGCTCACGCAGTGGCGCAGCTGCGGGATGACGGCGATCAGCGCGATGCTCACCGCGATCGCGGCGAGACCGGCGGCGAACTCCGCGCGCCCGGCGCCGGAGGACGGTGGCGTGCCCAGGGCCATCTCAGATCAAGCATGACAACCGCCTCGTGACCTTCCTGTGAACCCGCGGCAGCTTCTGCACGTCCGCCGTGACGTGATCAGCCGGCCAGCGCCCCCGCGGTGACCTCCGGCTCGCGAAAGGGCAGCGTCTCCCCTCGCTCCCATGCCTCCAGACCGCGGTGTCGCGCGGCGGCGGCCCGGTAGTGGACCAGTTCCCACAGGCCGTCCGGGCAGCGCCCGTCCTGAGCGGTCACGCTTCCCGGCCAGTCGAGCTCGTCAAGCGGCACCTGGTTGTAGGAGACGAGCACGCGGGGCTCGAGGACCACCAGGTTCGTCGTTCCCGGGAGGGCGGCCGAGGGAGCCGTGAAGGCACGCGTCCCGCTGGAGCGCAGCGTGTCGGCGAGGCTCTGGCAGCGGCTGAAGTCGTCGGCGACGAGATCGCCCGGGTCCAGCCCGAACTGTGAAGCGGTGTCAAAGGTCAGCCGGCGCGGCTCGTCGGCGAGCTGCGCGCGGATCGCCCACAGCGGATAGCGCATGAGCACGGCACGGTCACGCGTGCGACGGTCCTCGTTGCGCAGGAGCTCGGCCCACGGGGTGAGCGGATGCAGGCTCAGGTACTGGGTGACGCCCGAGCCTGCCCGGTTGTAGCGGCCCGCCGCGAAGTTCTCGACTGACCACAACGGCGTCTCGTAGTTGGCCAGGCGAAAGGTCACGACCTCCATGCCGTCCACCGCTCAGGCGGCGATGTTGCCGCGCGACGCCGCCGCGGCGGTGATCAGCAGCTCGAGCTTCTCGGGATCGTCGAGGACAGCTGCCGGGGCGACTCCCGCCAGCTCCGCCCGTGGGTGCTCAAACCAGTCCACCACACCCGGCCCGGTGAGGCTGTGGCGCAGCTGGTTGACGATGCGGGCGACGATGCGCAGGCGACGCTCGTCCTCCGCACTCGGACGCCCCGATCGCTGCTCTGACACCCACCGCTGATACGTGCGCGGGCTCACGCGCAACAGCTCGGCCTTGCGGGGCTGACTCACCGCGGCCAGCGCGCCGTCGAGCCAGCGCACGACATCTCGGACCGGGCGGTCCTCGCCGATCGGCTCACGGTCGGCGATCCGCGCGAAGAGAAAGCGCATCTGCTCGAGGGCGAGACGCAGGTGACGACGGCGCGCCGGGTCCTCCTCGCGCAGCGCCGACTGGGCTCGCAGCGCGGCGCTCTGGAGCTTGATCCACAGCCATGGGTTGACGAGGGCCACGGCGCCCTCATCACCGTCGGCGATGGCGTCGGCGAGGTCCCCGACCAGCTCGACCACCGAGGGGGGCGTGTGGCGTGCTTCGGCGAGCCGTGCGTTGGCCTCCGCGAGCTCGCTGACCACGGTGGCGGGCTCGCGGATATCGAAGGCGATGGCGGACATCTGTCGTTATCATACGTCATCGTCACGCCAGCATCCCACCGAGCGGCGACACCTTGCGTCTATCGTCCTGTGGACCTATCTTCGTCACACCGAGCAGACGTCACGAGAAGGAGCAGCGAGATGGCGGAAACTGAGAAGGCAATCCTGGCCGGCGGGTGCTTCTGGGGCGTTCAGGACCTCGTCCGCAAGCTCGACGGCGTCATCAGCACGCGCGTCGGATACTCCGGCGGCGATGTGCCCAACGCGACGTATCGCAACCACGGCACCCACGCGGAGGCCATCGAGATCACCTTCGACCCCGAGCGCATCTCCTACCGGGATCTGCTCGAGTTCTTCTTCCAGATCCACGACCCCACCACCAAGGACCGTCAGGGCAACGACGTCGGCTCGAGCTACCGGTCGGCGATCTTCTACGTCGACGATGAGCAGCGCCGTATCGCCGAGGACACCATCGCCGACGTCGACGCCTCGGGCCTGTGGCCCGGCAAGGTGGTCACCGAGGTGGAGCCCGCCGGACCCTTCTGGGAGGCCGAGCCCGAGCATCAGGACTACCTGGAGCGCTACCCCAACGGCTACACGTGCCACTTCGTGCGGCCGGGCTGGAAGCTGCCGAGGCGCGCCGAGCAAGCAGCGCACTGACCGCCCGCGCGCAAGGGCCCAGCGCCTCGCGCATCGCGCACGCAGGGCTGCCGTTCGCCAACCCCATATCCGAGGCGGCCGTCGACGCCGCCATCCGGTCTCTGCCGTTGGGGCCCGACCCACTGATCCTGGACACCGGGTGTGGCAACGGGGAGATGCTGTTGCGCGCCCTGCGCGCCTACCCCCGGGCGCGGGGGCTCGGAGTGGACCTCGACGCCGACGCGATCGCCGAGGCACGTGAGCGGGGCGCCGGGCTGCCCGTCCGGTTCGAGGTCCAGGACGCCGCCACCGTGCGCGGCGACTTTCAGGCCGTCATCAACGTCGGCGCGTCGCACGCGCACGGCGGTTTTCCCGCGGCGCTGACCGCTCTGCGCGCTCTGGCGCCGGTGGTCCTCTACGGCGAGGGGTTCTGGAACCGGCCGCCGTCGGCCGCGTTCCTCGATGCGCTGGGCGGGGCCACCGTCGACGAGTTGGCCGATCTCGGCGGCCTGCACGCCGCCGCCCTCGACGCCGGGTTTCACATCGTGTCCGAGTCGATCGCCTCAAGCCGCGACTGGGCGATCTACGAGGAGACGCTGGCCGACAACGCCGAGCGCCACGGAGGCCCGCAGACGGCGGCCTATGCCCGCCGCATCCGCGAGCGCCGCGCTCTGCGCCACGGCACCACGACGCTCGGCTTCTCCCTGCTCGTGCTCTACGGCTGACCTGACCCCGCCCCTACCACGGGACGGCCAGGATCTGAGCGGCGTCGTCGGCCCTGTAGGAGGCGATGAGGCGCAGGTGCCGGCCGTCGAACTCCCACACCCAGTCACGTTCGGGGTAGGGCTCGTTGGCGGGAAGGTCCTCGGTCACCAGCAGGTTGCCGCTGCCCGGCTCGGCGGCGATGAGCGCGTCCTCCATGCCGGCCCTGAGCCGGATGCGCGTGGTCACCTTGCCGGCAGGGCCGAACTGCAGCAGGTACGCGCGCCCGAGGAAGCTCCCGGAGCCGTGCTCGGGATCGCCCCGGTCGCAGCCTTCGGCGGCCACGATGCCCGCCCGGTCAAACGCCGCGGACCGGAACACGCACCCCCGGTCGGCGGCGTGGAGCTTGACCCCCCGCCCTGGCGCGGCACCGAGAGGAGCGACGGCGAGGTAGCTGCGACCCTCCGGGCAGGCGATCCCACCGGCGTAGCGCTCCGGACGACCCCCCGCGCGATCGAAGGCAAACACGAGCTCGGTGCCCGCGGAGCTCCACGCGGCGGGCCCGAAGCCGTCGCAGCGGTTGGAGCTGCTCATGACCGCGCGCGTGGCGCCCGTGGCCAGGGTGCGCACGAACAGGCCGGTCGTCCCGTGCACGCTGACACACGGCGTCAGGCTCAGGGCCACCCGGCGACCATCGGCGCTCGGGACGACATGGCCGACGATGGCGCGTGATCCGGCGACGGTGAACAACGGGCGCGGCTCGGTCTGTCCCGGCGAGAGCTGCCTGACCACGTTGCGGCAGGAGTTCGGGACATAGCGCGGGCACTCGGCATAGACGCCGTTGGCGGCGCATTGCACGCCGCTGACGTAGGTCAGGTCCAGCCGCCCGTCGCGCGTGGCGGCCGGGGTGTCGAGCTGGTAGTGGCCGGTCACGACCGGGGCGAGCGTCCGCAACCGCCGTCCGTCGGCGATCGAGAACTCGTCAAGCTCGGTGTGCCGGCCGCACGCGCACGCGGGAACGAGCGAGACGAACGTCCGCGGGATCGGCGCCGGCCGCCCGGCCCGCGATGGCCCGGCAAGGACCAGCGGGCCGATGGCCAGCGCCGCGAGCGCGCACGTCAGGACCAGGATCGACCGCCGCATCTGCCCCAACCTACGTGCGCGCCGCCGCTCCGTCACGCCGCTTGTGGTCACTGCGGCGCGAGCGCGTCGGCGACGAACGCCTTGAGCGCATCGGTGAGCGCGCGCCGGCTGGCCTCCCAGACGTAGAACATGTGCCCGCCGTCGAAGTGGCGCACGGTCAGGCGCCCGGCCATCTCCGCGTCCAGGCGCATGAGGTTGCGCAGCCGGTCGGTGGCGTAGTAGGGCGTGACGAGGTCGAAGTGGCCGTTGGTGATGAACGCCTTCATGTGCGGGTTCAGCGACATCCCGTAGCGGAAATCGTCGGTGGCCCCGTCGGGCGGGGTGAAGAAGTCCTCGGGGGCGTCGTTGCGCCAGGCCTCGTTGACCTCGTCGCTGAGGAGCAGATACTCCCGGTCGGTCTGCACTCCGATGTCGGACCGCAGGTGCCGGTTGATGGCCGTGGTGAAGGCCATGTCGATCCCGGCCAGGGTGGGGTCGGGGCCCGCGAACAGCTCCCGATCCGGGAACGGATCGGTGGCGGTGATCGTCGTGTCATACCAGCCGACCACCCGGCGCTGGTCGCGCAGCAACTCGCGGCTGAACGTGCCGAGCGTGATGCGGCCCTCGGCGCGCGCCACCACGTCCTCGGCAAGCCCGATGAGGTCGGCCAGACGCGCGAGAATGCGCGTGCGGTCGCCGGCCGGCATCGAGGCCCCCCGCGTCAGCTGGGTGGCGTACTCGCCGGTGGCGAACGCCTCGGCCTGCTCGCGGACGTCCGCGGCGGGGGTGTCGGCTCCGAAGGCTCGGGAGCGGCCATGGTGCATGGCGGTCAACGCCATCGTCGGCAACGGGTCCACCCACCCCAGGACGTCGTAGTCCGTGGGGCGCAGCGAGGTGATCTCGAGCGCCGGCGAGATGAGCACCGCGCCGCTGA
>DATJTQ010000101.1:0-7301 GCA_035503355.1 Solirubrobacteraceae bacterium | reverse complement strand
GCGCACCGAAGGGCTCGAGATGCGCGCCCTGGTGCCGGTGTCGGTCCGGAGCAAGGACCAGCGCGGGCACCTGGGCAACCAGCTCACGGTGATGCGAGGCCCATTGCCGGTCTACATCGAGGACCCCGTCTCGCGGCTGCGGTTCATCAGCGCCGCCATGAACGGACTCAAGGAGTCAAAGCAGGCCGTCGGTGCGGCGACCCTGGCGGCGGTCAACAACCTGGCACCGCCGACGATCCTTGCCCAGGCGAGCCGCCTGAACTTCTCCACCCGCCTGTTCAACCTCCTGGTGACCAACATCCCCGGCCCGCAGGTGCCCCTCTACGTCCTGGGCCGCCGGCTCGAGGATCTGTTCCCGCTGGCCTTCCTGCCGGAGGATCACGCGCTGGCCATCGCGATCATGTCCTACAACGGCGGCCTGGACTACGGGCTGCTGGGCGACTACGACGCCATGCCCGACATCGAGATCGTGGCCGACGGGATCGAGGCCTCGCTGGCCGAGCTGCTCGCCGCCGCGCGCGGCCGCACGCCGCGCAGCGCCGCCGCCACCAACGGCAGGGCCAACGGAACCGCGCCGGCCGACGCGCCCGCGGTGGAGAACGGCGGGCCCGCCCCCATCATCCCCGCCGATCACGCCCGCCGCACCAAGCGCGGACCCTCGGCCGACATGCGTGCCAAACGCGAGCGCGGCTCCCGCCCCGCCCGCAAGAGAACCCAGGACTAACACCCAAAGGAGCACCAGTGGAAGACGACATTCTGATCAAGCCGGGGGAGGTCGCCTACCACCTGGAGCTGACCGCGGCCCAGCTCAAGATCGTCCACACGGCGCTGAAGTCGCTGGTGGACGACCTCGGGCGCCAGGAGCACGACGTGCGCGACGTCGCGCTGTCGGTGCTGGCCAAGCTGCCCGGCGAGCACGACATCCGCGCCATCGACCTCAACCGGGAGCTGCGCCCCGGGGTGTGACCGTCCGCCCGCGGCCGCGGGCGGCTCAGGCAGGACCCAGAACCTGAGCGGACGCGCTCAGAAGCCGAGCGCGAACTTCGCGTCGTCGCTCATGAGCTCCGGCGTCCACGGCGGCGTGAAGGTCATCGTCGACTGGACGTCCTCCACCCCGTCGAGGTCCATCACGAACTCCTCGATCTGCTCCGAGACCTGGGGGCCGATCGGGCAGCCGGGGCTGGTGAGCGTGTAGGTGACCTGCACCGAGCCACCGTCGACCGCGACCTCGTAGATGAGGCCCAGCTCGACGAAATCCAGGCCCAGCTCTGGGTCGATCACCTCGCGCAGGGCGTCGGTCACTTCATCCACTGTTGCCATGGCGGTGAGTCTAGTCGGCCCGATCCGCGCCTCCGGCCGGGCCGGGATGGCGCCCGGCGCAGCCGGGATTTGACCTGATTGTGGCCGACGCCACGAGATTTGATAGATCGGCTGGACAAGGAGCGGTGGAGTTGAGTAGGTTTCCGGGATCGTCGTCTTTGATGACACACCGCCCGTACTGCGCTGCGCCGGCGACGAGGACCGCACGACGCAGGGCTGCCGCCGCCGGGCACTGATCAGGGCCATCCGCGCGCAGAAGGACGTACGCGTGGATCTGTCTGAGTTGGTGTTCGCCGATGCGTCGCTGATGCTCGACCTGGTCATGCTGGCGCGGCGGTTGCGTGCTCATGGGTGCGGCGTCCGGTTGTGTGGCCCCCAGCCGCAGATCCGCACGCTGATCGAGCTCGTCGGCCTCCACAAGCTCCCTGGCGTGAAGCTGGAGCTGGAGGGCCCGGCGGCCGCACTGGCATAACCGGGCAATCACGTCCGGCCGGGCCGCTATTCGCGCCCGCGCGGCTCCGTCCGGGGCCATCCCTACCTTTCGCGGCATTCGCATCCCCTAGTCGGAGCTGCAATGACCCTCTGCTTCATAGAACCTCAGAACGCGATTCGCGTGATCGCCGACTCCGTCGGCCGCGAGGCGCGCCGTCAGATCCTGGGCGAGGTGGTCCGGGCGTGGGTCGACGAGATCCCGGAGAGCGAGTTGGACTCCCACTACGCCAAGGCGGTGGCCGACCTCGATGAGCACGACCTGTCGCTGCTGGCCGCGTGGCACGTGTCGCTGGAGGTGGGACATCCCCTGCCCAGCAAGGAGTTCCTGGTCAACGTCTTCCCCTCGCTGGGCGAGAACCGGCGCGAGGCGCTGAAGATCGCTGCCGGGTTCCGCGGGGAGGAGGCGTTCGAGGCCGGCGTCGGTGAGGAGCAGGCCTTCGACACCGTGCTGCCGTGGCTATCGGATGAGCGGTGCCGGTCGCTGGCCGCGGAGTGCCTGGAGCTGTATTGCTGGGATCGGCTGGGCGCCGAGAACTGACGCCGGCCGGGACCGTTATGACCCGACGGTGAGCAGCGCCGCGCTGGCGCGCGGTACCGAGAGGGTGACGCGGCCTCGCGTCACGGTGGCCGCGGCGACCCTGGCGGGGCGAAGCTGCCCGGTCTGGGTCGTGGCCCCGTAGGTGCGCGCGCCCAGCGAGACGCCCTGCTTGGCAGCGGCGCTGGGGGCCAGCATCCGCTCGACGGTGGCGGTCGTGCCCGCGCCCGCGGGCAGCCGTACCGTCACCGTCTTGCGCTGCGCCCGGCTCTTGTTGATGACCACGACGCGCAGAGAACGGTCAGGCGCGCGCGTGGCCCACACGCTCAACCCCGCGTCGGCTCCCCGGCGCGAGACCGACAGCAGCCGCGCGCCCGCCGGCGCGGCCTGCGCGAACAGCTGGAGCCCGTAGTAGATGGGCCGGACCCGTGCCTGCCAGTCCGCACCGCGGTGCGTGAAGGCGAACAGCTCGTAGGCGGCGTCGGGCAGGGTGTGCAGGTTGACCCCGTCCACCCCGGCCCGGGCCAGGCTGAACAGCGCATCGGTCACCCAGAGCGCGCTGGCGAAGGTGTCGGACACCCCGGCCTTACCCCGGCAGGCCACCGAGTTGAGCTCGTCGACGCGGAGCCGGCGGCCCTGCGCGTGCGCCAGTGCGATCCAGCGTTTGAGCCCGGCGGTGAGCGTGACCGTCGAGTAGCTGGAGAGCAGGTGAGCGATGGTCGGATACTGGGGTGAGCGGGGCGGGACGAAGCAGTTGCGCAGCGGATAGCGATGGACGGTCATCGTGGTCAGCCGTGGCTGGCGGCGCAACAGGTCGGGCACGCTCTGCACCCACGAGCCCGGACCCGCCGTCGGGCCGACCGCGAGCGCGGGCCCGGCCAGCTTCAATGGCAGCGTCCGGCGGGCGATCGCCTGAAACTGTCGGCGGAACTGTGCGTAGCCAAAGGTCCGGGGCCGGGCCCGCACGGGTGCCCCCGACGCCGTGTGGTAGACCGTGATCTTGTTGTAGATGTTGGGCTCGTTGCCGATCTCCACCGCGTCGATCGAGCCCTGCGGCAGCGCCTGGACGTAGTCGCGTACCTCGGCGGCGTCCAGGGCGGGGTCGTTGGCCGCCAGGTTCAGGCCCATGATCATCCGTGCCCCGGTGGCCTTGGCCAGCGCACCGGTCGTGGCCAGCCAGCTGGGCGTGAGGTGATAGCCGACGTAGCGCAGGGGTGTGACCCCCGGGCCGGTCACGTAGGCGATGTCGGTGCTGTTGCCACCGATGCGCAGCACCGGAGGCTGGCCGGGGCTGAGGTTACGGATGAGCTGCACGAGCACCGGGTTGACGTGCGCCGGGTCGCTGCCGGTGTAGGCGCGCACCGCCTGAAACTCGAAGGAGAAGCCGAGAAAGCCCGATGGGATCGGCGGCCCCGCGGGCCGGCTGCCCACGGTCACGGAGACCGTGGGATCCCCCGGGTGGGGCCGGTCGGCGGGCAGGGTGGGCGTCACCGTGCCGGCCAGCCGAGCCGGTCTCGGGTCACCGCGCGACGGCGACGAGTCGCTGAGCAGGATGATCGCGGCGATGACGACGCCGCACACCAGTGCGGCGACCCCACCGGCCGCCCACGCGGACCGCCGGCTCACCGCTGGAGCGCCGCCTCGGTGTCGGCCATGGCCTGCTCGGTGCTCTGAAACCACACGGCATTGAGCCCGACGGCGCGCGCGCCGTCGCAGTTGGCCTCGATGTCGTCGATGAGCAGCGCCGAGCCGGCCGGCACCCCGAGCGCCTCGAGCGTCAGCTCGTAGATGCGCGGCTCGGGCTTGCGCGTGCCGACGAACGCGGAGTCCACGACGACTTCGAAGATCTCATCCACCGGCAGCATCGCCCGCCAGCGCGGCGCCCACTCACGCACGTTGTTGGTGCAGATGGCCAGTTTGTAGCCACGTTCGCGCAGCCTCTGCATGTAGGCGATCATGGGCTCGTTGGGCTCCAGGTGGGCAAAGTAGCGCTCACCGAAGGCGCTCATATCCACCGGCCGGCCGAGTTGCTGGGAGAGCTGATCGCCGATCTGGGCCAGGAACTCGGGCTCGCCGAGCCGCCCCGTCTCCAGCTCGAACAGCGGGTTGACGCCGCTGCGCGCGGCGATCGCGGCCATGGCTGTGCCCAGCTCCTTCAGGGGCACGGAGGAGGCCTCCTGGAAGGCCGCAAAGGCGTCACGGAGCGGCGAGGTGAGCACGCCGCCGAAATCGCTGATCACCGCGGCCACGCGCGGGTGCGCCGGCGCGGAGGACTCGTCGGCGTCCCTCACAGGCGAGACGCCACTAGAAGGTCGCGAGCACGTACACGCCGGTTCCCTCGCGCCCGCGGCTGTGACATCGCATCGGGATCACCCGCAGCTCCGTCCCCTCGGTGGCCAGGACCGCGCCGTCGCCGGCCGCCTCGCCCGCGACCCGGCGGGGAAACTCGTTGTCGCCCTCGCCGATCCACAGCTCCAGGTTGGTGCGCGAGGGCAGACCCGACTCCGCGTAGGTGGTCGACAGCCGCGGGTCGTCCACCGGCACCCAGCCGTCGGGATCAAACAGCGTCGCGGCCACCAGGTCGGACTCGTTGCCGACCGCCTCGGCGGCGCGCAGGGCCAGGAGCATGAACGCCTCGTCGGCGTCAAACCAGCCCGAGACCATCCGTGCCGAGCCCAGCGAGCCGGCGTCGACGCCGTCGATGACGCATCGGGTACCGACGCAATCGATGGTGCGATCCGCGCCCTCCACCGAGACCGTGCCGCGGACACGGCAGAGCTCGTCACAACCGCTGAGATCGGCGCCGGAGTCCTCGGTCTCCCCGGACTCCATCTCCTCGGCCTCGCCTCCGGGCACGACGTGCAAGTCCACCCCGTCGCCGATGAGCTTCCACCCCACGCCCTCCGCGCTCCAGCCGTCCGCCGACAGCTCCGCTGACCGGGTGACGCCGTGGGCGTCCCCAAAGACGAACACGGGGTGAGCGGCGTGCACCGCCGCGCCCCAGAATCCGCCCTCGACATCGCCGAAGGCCAGCGTGCGCAGGTGGTTGGCGGCGCTGAGGCTCATCGGTGCAGCTGCGGGCCGTCGAGGTCGGTGGCGGTCGACTCGACGTCGTAGGAGGAGCGTGGCTCCCGGGAGAAGCGCGTGGCGGCCACGACCAGACGGCTCTGGAAGTTGCGCGCGATCACCTCGCGCGCGAGCTTGCGCGTCGGCGCCAGCAGCGCCAGCCCGACCACGTCGGTGATGAAGCCCGGCACCATGATCAAAAACCCGCCCGCCAGCACCAGCGCGCCGTCGATCACCTCGCGTCCGGGGGGTCGTCCCGCGGCGACCGCCGCGCTGAGGCGCCGCCAGGCCGCCCGGCCCTCGGCCTTGGTCAGCCACATCCCGATCGGCCAGCCGGCCAGGAGCAGGATCACCGTGAACAGGACACCGATGGCCTCGGCGACCTTGATGGCGACGAACAGCTCGGCGATGGGCCAGAGGATGAGCAGCAGAAGGGCGAACATCTCTCCCTACAGGCTAGAACCCCGACGGTAAGTGAGGCGTCAGAGCCCGAGCGCCGCCTGCGCGCTCGCGACCAGCGCCGGGTCGGGCCCGGTGCCCGGCTCCATCCCCATGTCGGCCCGCGTCCCTCGGCCCCAGTTGAACAGGCCGAGATCGAGCGCCTCGAGCGGCAGCTCGCAGGCCGCCGCCAGTTCAGCGGCGCGGCGCTCGAGGAGCAGGGCGTCGCCGATCCCCAGCACCCGCTTGGCGGCCAGCGTCACCTCGTCGTTGCCGCCGAAGCCGAGAGCGCCCGCGCTCATCTCATAGGCGCCGAGTTGTCCAAGTGTGGCCAGCAGGTCAAAGCGCGCCCCGCGGTGCAGGCCGGGCAGCGCCAGCCGCTCGAACACGCGGGCGAAGCGGCGGTCCGGCGCCCACGCGGCGTCGCCGGTGAACCCGGCCTCCTGGGACCCGGCGCGCTGCGCCCAGGCGCGGTAGGCGTCGATCGTGCGCTGTCCGCCACCCGGCTCGTGCGCTGTCCGCGGCCCGGTGGCCACCCCGTCGAGGTGGGGTGCCTCACCCGAGCTCCAGGAGGTCCGGGCCTCAGCGATGCCGGCAAACGGATCGTCGCCGTCCACCGGGGCGAGGTAGGCGATGAGGAAGGCCAGCCAGCTGCGCTCCTCCAGTGGCTGGGAGGCGTCCGCCACCTCGGCGTAGAGCCCGGGAGGATCGCTGCGCAGACGCTCCAGCCGCGTGGCGGCGAAGGCCAGCTCCTCGGCCAGTCGCTGGGCGTCGGCGCCCGAGCGCAGGCCGGGCACGAGCGCGGAGCGAAAGCCGTCCTCGGCGGCTCGCGACAGGCGCCGGACGGTGAGCCCGCCGCCGCGGGCAGACCCCGAGCGTGCCGTGGCGGCGCGGCGGGTCGATGTCGGAGGACCGGAGGAACCGATCGGCCGGGGCGGTCGCACCGCCTGGCCTCCCGGGGAGACGACCGGGCGCATCTCGACGTCCTGCTCCTTGGAGCAGATCGGGCAGTTCTGAACGAGGCGGTTGTGGCGGCAGAAGGTCGGCATCGGGGCGGTGAGGTGGGTGGGGTCTCGGTCCGCCAGCAACTATAGGTCCGCCCCGCCGGGGCGGCACCGGGCCGGCCCACGCCCGTCGCCGGCAACGACCGGCCCTCTCCCCAAGTGATGTATGGATAGGATTGCCCAAGTTTTGGCGCAACGTGCGCCATCGTGAAGGGGGGACCAATGCCCGTACGCCGCAAGAGACACCGGATGCCGTCAGTCGCTGCCGCGATCGTGGTGGTGGGGGCGCTCGCGGCCGCCACGGCGAGCACCACCTCCGCCTCGACGGCGGCCGTGGTCTCCCCCGCCAAGCCGACCCCGCCCGCGGTCGTGCCCCATCACGGCCGGCCGTTCGTCCCGGTGCAGGGCGATTGGGAAGGGACCACCGGCGGCTTTGCGGCCAGCTT
>DATJTQ010000100.1:0-5866 GCA_035503355.1 Solirubrobacteraceae bacterium | reverse complement strand
CCTTGCCGTCGCAACGACCCGTCACCCCTGAGCGCACCGAACGCCGCTCCAGATAATCCGACCGTTCAGATAATGGATTGACCAGGGGTCCCTGCCGGCGCTGCGGGTGGGGCGGAGGGTGCGCATCAAGCGCTCTGACTTTGAGCGCATCCTTGAGGACAGCTACAGCGCGGGCACGCCGCCGCCGAGCCGCCGGATCGGGCCGAGCGCCGACGACTTCTGGGGCGGCGAGCCGGTGGGGGTCGCGGAGCCCGCTCCGGGGGTCGCCGAGCCGGCGCTGGACGGGACCGCGGGCGCTCCAGCCGCGGGCGTGGTGACCGCGAGTGCTGTCGCCGGCCCGAGCGACGGCAGCGAGGTTCCGGGCCCGGGCGACCCGGAAGTGCGGAACGAAGATCAAGGAGGCGGATGAGCTTCGGGGACGATCTCGATCGACAGCGCGCCCAGATCATGCGCGCGGTGCGACATGCCAGCGACGACTGGGCCGCGGCGATGCGGGCGCACAAGCTCGCGCCGCCGGATCCCGGGTTCGGGTCGCGGCTGCGTGACCTCGCGGAGGCGGCATTGAACGAGCAGGTGGCCTGGGAGCACGCGCACGCCGCGGGGCTGCTGTGGCGGCCGGTGCCCGGTGCCGAGAACGCGGAGCCGCCGTATGAGCTGAGGCCGGGGACGGGTCGACGCGGGCCGACGGAGATGTGGCAGCGGTTCGACGCGGCGGTGGGCGCGCTCAATCACGCAATCACCGGGTCAAGCGCCGCGGCGGTGGCTGACGCGTTCGGGGAGTTCGCAGAGGCGGCCGGGGCGCTGGCCGACGAGGTGACGGCTGAGGACGCGGCGGTCCAGTCTCCGCGCTCGCGCGCCCAGGGCGCAGCCTGACCTCAGCCGCGCTCGGCTCGCATCAGCCGCCTCGACCCGGCTGCCTCACGCGCGCCCACGGGCGCGCCCACGCACGGCAGCGCGGCCGGCCGCACGCGCGCCCGCCCACGCCCGCGTACCCGCGCGCGCGGGGGTACGCGACTCACCTTTGCGGACCTATGGTGCCCGATGCGCCACTAATTAGAGGAAGACCTTCGCGAGTCTCACAGGATGTTTACCGTCCATGAAAGTGAGCGTGCCACTCTGGGCTGGAACCGATGTCGACGGGAGGGATAGATGCCCCAGATCATTGTCACCGCTGACACGTTGGCTGAGGACGCCGAGCCTCCCATCATGTTCCGCGAGAGGGTGAGCGAGAGTGACTTCGAGTCCGAGCACTTCGCCGCCCAACTCGTTGAGCGGCTGGGATGGGCCGTGGGCGACGCCGAGGAGGTCAACCGGCGGTCACGGGTGAAGACAGACCAACGCCGCGCGCGTCAGCGGGTCATCGACGCCGCGCAGCGCGAGATGACGCGTACTCAGCGCGCCCGGCGCTCGGCGAGCGTCGTGACCACGGCTTCGTAGACGCCGGCGCCGTAGCTCTCTGACGCGATCCGGACGCCGGGGCGCCCGGTGACCTCGCGCTCGAGCGTCAGGTCACGTTCCAGCGCGTTGGCGACAAGCCAGAAGGTGCCGACGACGGAGGCCGCCTCGAGGTCCTCTCGCGAGTCGCCGGCCGCGATGCAGTCCTCCGGTGCGTAGCCGCGAATCTGCATGTGGCGGGCCACTCCACGTGCTTTCGACGCCCCTGCCGGAATGAGGTGGTACGCGTGGATGACGGGCATGCCCGCCATCTGCTCTGACGCGGCGCGAATGACGCCGTTGTCGACGAGGCGCAGCCAGCCGAGCCCCTCGCCCTCCAGCATCTCGCTCACCTCGCCGAGGTCCACGTTGCCGCGGAACAGGTGCGACACCTCGCGGCCGCGTGACCAGGGCGTGTGGTACTCCAGCGTGTCCGCGAACCGATCAAGCAGCAGGGCCGGCGCCCCCGAGGCGCTGATCTGCTCATAGATCGTCCCGGCCTCGTCGGCGGGCTCGACACCATCGGTGAGCCACTCGAGCTCGCCGTCCACCACCACGCCGCAGCCCAACTCGAAGATGTAGGCCGTGGACCCGATCAGGCGCGCGCTCTCAAACACGCTGCCCTGCCGCCGCCCCGAGTAGATGACGACCTCGACGCCCGCCCGCGAGCACGCCTCCAGCGCCCGCACGCTGAGCGCGCTGAACCCCCCATCGGCTCCGGTGAGCAGGGAGGCGTCGGGCCCGAGCAGGGTCCCGTCGAGGTCGACGTAGAGGCAACGCACGGCGGGCGCGACCGTAGCACCGCGCCCGCCAAGGGCGGGTCAGAGCCGCCCGCCATACTGAGACTCACCCGTGTCTGCGCTGCGTGAAACCGAGCCCTGGGAGGGCCTGCTCACCACCGGACGCTCCGACGAGCGCCTGGTGCACGACGACGTCTATGAGGGGCGCCCGGGGCGGCTTGTCTCCATCCCGGAGCAGCTGAGCTGGCCGGTCAGCCAGGCGCTTGACCAGGCCGGGATCGAGCACCTCTACGGCCATCAGGCCGAGGCGCTGCTCAAGGCCTTCGACGGCCCGACGGTCGTCACCACCGGCACCGCATCGGGCAAGTCGCTGTGCTTTCAGCTGCCCACGCTGGAGGTCCTGACCAGCGATCCCGCCGCTCGCGCGCTGTACCTGTACCCGACCAAGGCACTGGCCCAGGACCAGGCGCGGTCGCTGCACCGGTTCGGCCTGAACAAGCAGATCCGCCCCGCCATCTATGACGGCGACACGCCGCGCCAGGAACGGTCGGCGATCCGCAAGCGCAGCAACCTGATCATCACCAACCCCGACATGCTGCACGTCGGGATCCTCCCCCACCACGCGGCGTGGGGCGACCTGTTCGCCAACCTCGCCTTCGTCGTGGTCGACGAGGCGCACGTGTACCGCGGCGTCTTCGGCTCCCATGTCGGCAACGTGCTGCGCCGCCTGCGCCGGGCCGCCGCCATCCACGGCACCGAGCCGCGGTTTCTCCTCGCCTCGGCGACGATCGCCAACCCCGTCGATCTGGCCGAGACGCTCACGGGCGTCAGCCCGTTCAACCTGGTGGCCAACGACGCCGCCCCGCACGCCCAACGCCGCGTCGTCATGTGGAACCCGCCGCTGCTCGATGAAGCGCTCGGCGTCCGCGCCTCCGCGCTCTACGAGGCGGCCGAGGTGTTCTCCGAGCTGGTGCAGAACGGCGCCCGGACGATCTGCTTCATGAAGTCGCGCAAGGGGGTGGAGCTCATCCTCAAGCACGCGGTCGACCGCCTCCCCGCCGAGCTGGGCGAGCGGATTGCGCCCTATCGCGCCGGCTACACGCCCGCCCAGCGCCACGAGATCGAGCGCCGGCTGACCACCGGCGAGCTTCTGGGGGTCGTGGCCACGGACGCGCTGGAGCTCGGCATCGACATCGGCGAGCTCGACGCGGCCGTATGCGTCACCTTCCCGGGCACGGTGGCCAGCCTGCGCCAGATGTGGGGTCGGGCCGGCCGGCGTGGCCGCGGCCTGGCTGTCTACATCGCCGGCGAGGACGCGCTGGACCAGTTCTTCTGCCGTCACCCGGCCGAGTTCCTGGGGCGGCCCGTCGAGGCCGCCATCCTTGACCCGGGCAGCCCCGAGATCTACGCCGAGCATCTCCTGTGCGCCGCCCATGAGGCCCCCCTCTCAGAGGCCGACGAGCCGTTCCTGGGACCGCAGTGGCGCGAGTTCGCCTCAGAGCTGGCCGATGCCGGGCTGCTGCGTGAGCGCGCCACCGGCTTTGTCCCCAAGCGCGCCGATGACTATCCCGCGGCTCGCGTGGCGCTGCGCTCGGCCTCCCCCGACAGCTTCGTCCTGCTCGATGCCAGCTCCGGCGAGGTGCTGGGCACGATCGAAGCCGGGCGGGCCTATTCGACCGTCCACGAGGGCGCGGTCTACCTCCACCTGGGACGCTCCTACCACGTGCGCGAGCTGGATCTCGTCGCGCGCCGAGTGGTGCTGGAGCCCTTCGACGGCGACTACTTCACGCAGGCCAAGCGCGAGATCATGCTCTACATCGACCGGCTCTCCGAGCGGCGCGTGACCCACGGGGTCACGCTCTCCTACGGCTCGGTCGTCTACACCGAGACCGTCATCGGCTACCAGCGCAAGTCGCTCCAGGACCACGAGGTCATCGACTTTCAGTCGCTGGACCTGCCGACCACCGAGTTCGACACGCGCGCGCTGTGGTACGAGCTCGACGAGCTCATCGCCGCCGAGGAGTTCCCCCGCGCCGCCCTGCTCGGCTCCCTGCATGCCCTCGAGCACGGCCAGATCGCGGTGCTGCCGCTGATTGCGATGTGCGACCGCTGGGACATCGGCGGCCTGTCGATCGACGCGCATCCACAGACGGGCGGACCGACGATCTTCATCTACGACGGGCATCCCGGTGGAGTGGGGATCACCCGACGCGGCTATCAGGAGTTCGACCGGCTGGTCACCGATGCGCAGCGGCTCATCGGGGAGTGCCCGTGCCAGTCGGGTTGCCCCTCCTGCGTGCAGTCGCCCAAGTGCGGCAACCTCAACGAGCCGCTGCACAAGGCGGGCGCGCTGGAGCTGCTGCGGCGGATGCGCGCGGCTTAGCTCAGACGTGCCTCGCCTGGTGCACCGTATGCGGGCTTATTTTTCGCGCACGGGGTGGGTGGGCGATCACAGGATCGCCGACGGGGTGGGCGATCACAGGATCGCGCACGGGGTGGGCGATCACAGGATCTAAACGACCCCGGGCCGTGCGCCCCTGAGAATGAGGCGCATCCGTCTGCGCAGCGACTCGTGGCAGGGAGCGACGCCGGTCTCGGCACGACCGGCCCCGGCCCACGCGCTCCCCACCGCCGCCCAGCAGGTGACCCTGCGCCGGCCCGCGACGCCGACCGCGGACTTTGTGCCGCTCCCGCAGCCCTCGGGCCCGCCGCCGTTTCGCGTGCGGCTCGCCGACGTCCTCGAGCCCGACCGGATGGCCTCGATCGACCGCGCCGGCCTGATCCGGTTTCACTGTGTCGGGGACACCGGCGGGTGGCGTGACGGGCGGCCGCAACGCGGGGTGGCCGAGGCCATGGCGGAGGAGCTGCACGGCTGCGCCCCCGTCGATTTCTTCTACCACCTGGGCGACGTGGTCTATCCCCACGGAGAGGAGGCCGGTTACCGGTCGCAGTTCTTCGCGCCCTACGCCGCCTACTCGGCGCCGATCTTCGCCGTGCCCGGCAACCACGACGCCGAGCTCACGCCCGGCTCGCGCGCCGGAACGCTGGCGGGCTTCCTCAAGGCCTTCTGCTCCGACGCGGCGCCCTTGCGGGACGCCGCCGTGAGGCTCCCCCGGCCCGCTGTCGCCCAGCCCAACGTCTACTGGACGCTGACGCACGACTGGCTGTGGGTGGTCGGCCTCTACAGCAACGTCCCCGAAGGTGGACAGCTCGCCTCCGACCAGCTCGCCTGGCTCGTCGGCGAACTCCGCGCCGCGCCCGGAGACGCCACCGTGATCCTCGCCATGCATCAGCCCGTCTACTCCGCCGATGTCGTGCACGGCTCAAACCTCGAGCTCGCCGACCTCCTGGACGGGTGCTTTGCCGAGGCGGGACGTGTGCCCGACGCCGTGTTCACCGGGCACGCCCACAACTACCAGCGCTTCGCCCGCGGCGTGGAGGGTCGGCAGATTCCCTACATCGTCGCCGGCAGCGGCGGCTTTCATGAGCGACACGGCATCGGCACCGGGGTTCGCGACCTGCCCGCGTCATTCGCCGGGCTGGAGGGCGTCACGCTCGAGTCCTTCCAGTGCCGTGAGCACGGCTTCATGACCGTGAGCGCCCGGCGCACCGGGGCCGAGGTCGTCTACAGCACCGTCTCACACGGAGTGGCGCGGCACTTCGACTCGTTCCGGATCGCTCCGGCGCGCCTC
>DATJTQ010000099.1:0-7537 GCA_035503355.1 Solirubrobacteraceae bacterium | reverse complement strand
GCTCTACGGCCCGGGCGGCGGTCGCGTGGGCGCGATCCTGTTGTCGAAGTTCATCAAGGCCGGCACGGTGAGCCGGCATCCCTACAACCACTACTCGCAGCTGCGCAGCTTCGAGGACCTGTTCGGCCTGAAGCACCTGGGCGACGCTCAGCAGAAGCAGGTCGACTCCTTCGGGGCTGACGTGTACTCCAACCCCGCGGGGTGAGAAGGCTCGTTGCGCCGGCCGCGGTGGCCGCCGTCGTCGTGGCGGCGGCCGCGGCCGCCGCGGGCGCTTCGGCTGCTCTCGTCGCCGCGGGCCCTCGTGCGGTGTCCGCCGCGGCGCCGGAGCGGATCACCTTCGGCGTGGTCACCTGCGCCCCGGGCTGGCGCGCCCCCAACCCGGGCCGCGCGCGGTTCGCCGTCGCCAACCAGTCGCGTCAGCGCGCCACCGTCTACCTCTACCACGCCGACAGCGGCGCCATCGTCGCCACGCTGCGCGGGGTGCGCCCCGGCGCGGTCCGCGTGGTGGCGGTGCGGCTGCGGCCGGGCCCCTACGCGTGGGCGTGCGACCTGGACGGCTTTCCCCGCCACACCTCGGACTCCGCGATCGTCCCGGCGCACCCGCAGGTCGGGGGCAGCGGCCCGCGAGTGGTGCCGGTGCAGGCCGGCCAGCTGGTGGGGCCGATGCTCACCTACCGCCGCTACGTCGACGGGCTGGCGGTGACCTTGCGCGCGCAGGTGGCCACCCTCCGGGCTGCCATCGCCGCACGCGACCTTCCCAGCGCGGAGGCCGCCTGGCTGCCCGCGCACCTCACGTGGCTGGCGATCGGGCAGGACGACGGCGCTTACGGCGCCTTCGGCGAGCTCGGCCGCGAGATCGACGGAACGGCGGCGGGGTTGGTGCGCGGTGTTGATGATCCGGGGTTCACCGGCTTTCACAGGGTGGAGCTCGATCTGTGGAGCCGCGGCGATCTCGGTGCGGCGTCGGCCGACGCGGCTGAGCTGGCCGCGGTCGTGGGGCGGCTGTCCGGGTCTCGGATCGCCATCGACCTGTCGCTGGGCGCGGCGTCGCTCTCGGCCTGGACGCTGCGCAGCCACGAGGTGCTGGAGGACGCCCTGCGCGACTCGCTGACCGGCGACGACGACTACGGCAGCGGCACCGATCTGGCCTCGGTCACCGCCGACGTCGCCGCTACCCGCGAGGTCCTGCACCTCCTGGCGCCGCTCATCGCCCCACGCGCCCCGTACCTGCTGGGCACCGCCGCGGCGCAGTTGCGCGCGCTCGACGCCGCCACGAGCGCCGGGCACGTTGACGGCCGATGGATCGCGGTCACGGCCCTGCCCACCTCCACCCGCGAACGCGTCAACGCGGCCATCGGCGCCGCCCTCGAGACCCTCGCCCGCGTCCCGGACCTCCTCGCCCTCGGCAACACCTGACCACCGGCCACCCCGCCGTCCGCCGCCCCCCCGGCCCGCCCGGCCCGGCCCACCCGCCCGTCCGACCTGTCCGGCCACCAAGTAAACTTATGAGTTTACTTGTGTGACGATTTCGGCACACAGGGGAGGAAAGGGTGGGGCTCGAGGCTCTCATCTATAGAGGGCCTTGCGCGATTTCTCCAACATAGCTGTAAAGATCGCGCGCGTCGCGGATCGGCAATTCGGTCACGTGACTCGCCAGCAGCTGCTCGATCTGAACGTCCCATCGGCCACGATCGCCTACTGGGTGGGCAACTGCAGGCTGATCCGCGTCCACGCCGGCGTCTACGCGGTCGGCCACCGCCAACACACCGCGATCGCCATGGCCATGGCGGCCGTTTTGGCCTGCGGTGACCAGGCGAGCCTGAGCCACGACTCCGCCGGGGCTCTCTACGGCGTCCGCAGATGGCCCCTGCTCCCCGAGGTCACCGCCCCTCACGACCGCCGCCGCGCAGGGATCCGCACCCACCGCACCACCACCCTGACCCGCAACCAGATCCGCCGCCTCCACAACGTCCGGGTGACGAGCCCCTCTCGGACCATCCTGGACATCCAGGATCGCCTGACGGACAAACAACTGACCCGCGCCGTCAACCAGCTGCGCTTCGATAACCACCTCAAGGCCACCGAGCTCGGCCGCCTGCTCAGCAGCTCTCCGCGGGCCCGGAGGCTCATCGACCCACAGCAGAACCCGACCCGCTCCGGCAAGGAGGACGACTTCGTCGCCTTCTGCCGGCGGTACGGGCTCCCCACTCCGGCGATCAACACCACCCTGTTCGGCAACGAGGTCGACGCGCTCTTCGAGGCCGAGAAGGTGATCGTCGAGATCGACGACTGGGGCACCCACAACAGCCGGGCCAGCTTCGAGTCCGACCGCGAGCGTGATGCGACCGCTGCCGAGCACGGCTACCTCACGGTCCGGGTGACCACGGACCGCATGGCCGGGCGGCCCACCGAGGAGGCCGCCCGCCTGCACCGGATCCTCGAGAGCCGGCGCACCTAACGACCGGTGACTCCTACGTGAGCGCGGGGGCCTCGGGCAGCTCGGCCAGGGCGGCCTGGAGGTCGGCCTCGGAGAACTCCGGGTCCTCGAGCTGCCCCGCCAGGTAGGCGTCGTAGGCGCTGAGGTCGAAGTGGCCGTGGCCGCACAGGCCAAACAGGATCACCCGCTCCTCGCCCGCCGCGCGCGCCGCCTCGGCCTCCTCGATCACCGCTCGGATGGCATGGGCGGGCTCGGGCGCCGGGATGATCCCCTCGCAGCGGGCGAAGCTCACCGCCGCCGCAAACGTCTCGTTCTGGCGGTAGGCCCGCGGGTCCACCATGCCGGCCTTGACCAGGGCGCACACCAGCGGCGAGTCGCCGTGGTACCGCAGCCCGCCGGCGTGGACCGGCGGCGGCACGAAGTCGTGCCCGAGCGTGTACATGGGCATGAGCGGCGTCAGCCCCGCGGTGTCGCCGAAGTCATACGCGTAGATGCCGCGCGTCAACGTCGGGCAGGCAGCCGGCTCAGCGGCCACGAACCTCGTCTCGGCTCCGTCGCGCAGCACGCGGCGCAGGAACGGAAAGGTCAACCCGCCGAAGTTCGAGCCGCCACCGACGCAGCCGACGACGACGTCCGGATACTCCCCCGCCATCTCCATCTGCGCCAGAGCCTCCTGACCGATCACCGTCTGGTGCAACAACACGTGGTTGAGCACCGAGCCCAGCGAGTAGTTGGCCTCCGGATTCTGCGCCGCGACCTCCACTGCCTCGGAGATGGCGATGCCCAGCGAGCCGGTGGTGTGGGCGCTCTGCGCGCGCCCGGCCTCGGTGAGGTCCGAGGGCGAACGGTGCACGGTGGCGCCCCACGTCTGCATCATCGATCGCCGATACGGCTTCTGGTCATAGCTGGAGCCGACCATCCACACCTCGCACTCCAGGCCGAACATCTGGCAGGCGAAGGCCAACGCCGAGCCCCACTGGCCCGCCCCGGTCTCCGTGGTCAGCTTCTTGATCCCGGCCTGGGCGTTCTCGTAGGCCTGGGCCACCGCGGTGTTGGCCTTGTGCGACCCGGGTGGCGAGCCGCCCTCGTACTTGTAGTAGATGTGGGCGGGAGTATCGAGCTCGCGCTCGAGGCGCCGGGCTCGGAACAGGGGAGTCGGGCGCCACAGCTTGTAGGCCTCGCGCACGGGCTCGGGGATCTCGACCTCCGGCTCGCCCGAGACCTCCTGAAGGATGAGCGACATGGGGAAGATCGGCGAAAGGTCGTCGGGCCCGGCGGGTTCCTTCGTGCCTGGGTGCAGCGGCGGCGGAGCGTCCCCGGGCAAATCGGCCATGAGGTTGACCCAATGCGTCGGGATGTCTCGCTCGGCAAGCGTGAACTTGACCTGTGCGTCGCCCATCTCCCTCTCCTTGCGCTCGCTGGTGGGGCGATTCTATGCGCGAAGACCCGCCGTCATGTGACTCGTGAGAGCAAGTCGGCGCCCCCGCGGGCCGTTGTTCTCACATCAATATCGCGAACTCGGGGCACCGCGACTCAGGCATGACGTCTCGCGGTCGATTAAGCGGTGGATGAGAATGGACAATCACCCGACCGAACTGCACGCTCACCCCACGGCCCGCCGGGCCGCGCCGTTGCGCGCGCGTGGGCTCTTGTCCGACCTGATCGTCGGCCTCGGCGTCGTTCTCATCGGCCTCCTCGTTCTCATCGTCGACGGCCACGAGCTCTCGTGGCTGGCCGGCGTCATCGTCGGCGGCGGTGCCGGCGCGTGGGTGGCGCTGCACCGCGGGGGGCGAAGGGCCCGGCGCCGGCCCGACGTCGAGACGCGGGCCGAGCACCGCACCGCCCACACGCTCGAACCCCTCGAGAGCACGGGGTGGCGCTTCCTGCACGACCTGCGCGGCCTCGACAGCACCTTTGACCACATTGCCATCGGCCATGGCGGGGTGATCGTCCTCCAGAGCATGAGCCCTGACGGGGTGGTCAGCCTTCGGGGCGGCGAGCCGGTGGTGGAGCGCCCGTCAACCACCGGTGGCCCTGCCCACATCGAGCGCCTGCGCCCGCGGGCGCTCGCCGATGCCTCCGCGCTGCGCCGCGACGTGGAACGCCTCACCGGCCGGCGGCTATGGGTGCAGGCCGTCGTCGTCCTCTGGTCTGACTTCCCGGCGGCGTGCGTGACCGACGGCCACTGCGTGTTCGTCCACGGCTCTCGCTTGGCCGCCTGGCTGGCCCGCCGGCCCCACCAGCTCACTCCCGCAGAGACCGACGACGTGGCCACGGCGGTGGCCGCCCTGGTCGACTGCGGCGGCGAGCTCCCGTTGCCGCTCGCGGTCTGACGCGCGCCTGCGCACGCGGATTCCGGCCGTCAAGGATTAAAAGACGGCCGGAACGGATTCACGCGCCGGCCGCCATAAGCAAAGGCTTACCCCGTGTCAGGAGCCAAACACTTCAGTCGCCGGTGAGACCCTTGGCCCGCAGCTCCTCGAGTGCGGACGGCGATTTCGTCAGGCCCTCCAGGCCCATGCCGCGCAGCACGTCATCGGACTTGGAGAACTGCACGTCGCGGTAGTCGACAATCTCGATCAGGTTGCCGCTCGGGTCGCGCACACGCAGCGACCCTGAGGAGCCGACGTCCTCGCCCGAATCTCTCAACGCGGCGCGGAGGGCCTCCTTGTCCTCCACCACCAGGCCGACGTGGCGCCCGCCGTCACCCAGACCGGACCCGTCGGCGACCTCGCTCAGCGCCACGAACTGGTCACCGAGATCCAGCCACGCCATCGTCGGACGCCGGCCGCGCAGCTCGAAGGTGAACCACCGCTGCCACCACGCGATCGCCTCGTCAAGGTCGCGCACCTCGAAGGCCACGTGGTTGATCCCGATCGCGCGGACGGCCATCGGCACACGATAATCGACGGTCGCGGCCGGTCCGCCGCGCCGCCGCCCCCGCCCAAAGGAGTGCCGACTCTTGGATCTGTCCATTCCCGCCGACGTCACCGAGCTGCTGAAGTCGATCGACGCCTTCATCGATCGCGAGCTGGTCCCCATCCAGGAGGGCAATCCGGACCTGTTTGACCATCGGCGCGAGTTCGCGCGCACCGACGTTGACCGCGGCGGGATCCCCACCGAGCGCTGGCGTGAGACGCTGGCGCAGGCGCGGCGGCTGGCCATCGACGCCGGCCTGTACCGGTACCCGTTCCCGGCCGAGCTGGGCGGCAGCGACGGCTCCAACCTGGCCATGGCACTCATCCGCGAGCATCTGGCTCACCGCGGACCGGGGCTGCATGCCGAGCTCTCCCACGAGGCGTCGGTGGTGGCCAACGAGCCGCTCGTGCTCGTGCTGCACGAGTACGGGACCCCCGAGCAGAAGCGCCGGTACCTGGATCCGTTGGTGGACGGGCGCATCGAGATCGCGTTCGCCCTCACCGAGCCCGGTCACGGCTCCGACGCGACGTGGCTTCAGACGAGGGCTCGGCGCAGCGACGACGGGCAGGGGTGGATTCTCGACGGCGTTAAGCGCTTCATCACCGGCATCGATGTCGCCACCGCGGTGCTGGTGTTCGCGCGGACCTCGGGCCCGGACGGCAAGGCAGAGGGGATCACCGCGTTCCTCGTCGACGTGGACGTCCCGGGCCTCCGCGTCCCGTACTACCACTGGTCGTTCAATATGCCCACCGACCACGGCGAAGTCACGCTGGACGGGGTCCACGTCTCCGACGACGCCATCATCGGCGAGGTGGACCGCGGCCTGGACTGCGCGCAGCTGTTCGTGCACGAGAACCGCATCCGCCAGGCCGCATCGTCGCTCGGCGCCGCCCAGTTCTGCATCGACCGCAGCATCGCCTACACGCGCGAGCGGGTCATCTTCGGCAAGCCGCTCGCCGATTACCAGGGCGTTCAATGGCAGCTCGTCGAGCTGCAGACCGAGGCCGAGCTGGTCCGGAACACGCTCTACAAGACCGCGTGGGAGATGGACCAGGCCGGTGACGGCGCCTCCACCACCGCCAAGACGAGCGTCACCGAGAAGGTCTCGATGGTCAACCTGCGCGCCAACCGCCTGGCCTGCGACGCCGCCGATCGCGCCATCCAGGTTCACGGCGGCCTCGGCTATATGCGCACGCTGCCCTTCGAATTCATCTACCGCCACCACCGCCGCTACCGCATTACCGAGGGCTCCGACGAGCTCCAGCTGCGGCGGATCGCCGGGCGGCTGTTCGGCTTCACGGGCGGGCGCCCCGCGGCGCGATGACCCCGGGCCGCGCGGGCTCCGATTCCCCGGCGCGGCGCACGGCCGCCCGTCGCGGCGTGCCGAGGCTGGCGGCCCATCTGAGCGAGACGCACGGCATCGAGGTGACCGACCTTCAGCAGCTTGACCTCGGGGTCTACCGCGTCGACCGCGCCGACGGCGAGAGCTGGGTGGCCCGCTTGTTCCCGGCGCTGCGCCCGCGCGCGCAGGTCGACGGCGACGCCGAGGTCCTGCGGCGCCTGGCCGAGCTCGAGTACCCGGCCGAGCGAGTCGCCGTGCCCGAGCCCGTCTCGGTGCACGAGGACCAGCCGGTGCTGGTCACCGAGTACGTCACCCCGGTGGCTCGCGGCGAGCGCCGCGAGGCCGTCGTCACCGCGGGCGGCCTGCGCGCGCTGGGTGGGCTGCTGGGCCGGCTGCACACCCTCGAGGGCATGGAAACCGGAGCCCTCACGCGCCCCGGTGGTGGCTGGCACCATCTCGCCGACGGGGGTCCGGCTGACGAGGCGGTGGCGCTGGTGCAGATCGTCGAGGAGGCGGGGGAGTCCGTGTCACCGCGCGAGCGGCGGGCCTACGACGGCCTGCGGACCGCCGTCGACGAGCTCGAGACCGGCGACGGGCTGCCGGTCGCCTTCACCCATCCCGATTTCGTGATGGCCAACGTGGTCGTCCCCGGCGACGGAACGATGGTGCTCATCGACTGGTCGGGCGCCGGACAGGGCGCGCGCGCCTACGCGCTGGCCTTCCTGCTCTGGTCAGTCGGGTTCGGCGGCGACCTCGCGCGCGTGGATCGCGCCGTCGACGGCTATCGCCGGTACGTGGCGCCCGAGCCCGAGGAACTGGCTCGCCTCGACGGGCTGGTC
>DATJTQ010000098.1:0-17776 GCA_035503355.1 Solirubrobacteraceae bacterium | reverse complement strand
GCGGCGCGGACAGCGCAGCCGAGAGCGCGACGATCGCCGCCGTCAGGCTAATGCCGGGCCATCGCGCCATGACTCATGGCAACGGACGATGCTGAGCGTGGACGTCGCGCGTTCCCCTCCGCACGTTGTTGCTCCTCTCCTCAGTCAAACCAACGGCTGTCGACCCGTTGATCTTGCGCAGGCGGAGCGTGTGTGCGCCCCGCGGGCGGATCATCCCACCGCGCGTCGCCGCCGTACAGCAAATCCCATCGTCAACGTCAGTACGGCGACGAGCGCCACGAAGAGCTCAATGGTGGCCTGGGCCGTCGAGCCGGCGGCGACCGTCGGCGCAACCACCGGCGGCGCGGTGTGCGTATCGGGCGCGACGCCCCGCCGATCGGAGCCGCGCCGCGCCTGGCGCCCGGACTGAGTCTGCAGGCTCCGCGACGTGGCCACGGAGGTCAACATCTTGCCCCCGCCCACCTGCTCAACCGCCGACACCGACGCCACCTCTTCGGTCAGACGGGCGCCGCGCGACACAAGCTCGCCCGCGCCCGTCACCCGCACCCCCGCGCCGCCGCTCACCCGCGCTCGCCCTCGCGGCGGCGTCACCGCCGGACCCTCCGCGGCGCGGGGCGAGGCTCCAGGCGAGGCCGCGTCCTCACCCGGCGCCGCCACCGGCGCAGGCGGCGCTGGAGCGACGGTGACGACGGTCGAGTTCGACGCTCCGGCGGTCTGCGTCTCGACGGTGTCGTAGCACCAGGCCACGCATCCGACCTGCACCTGCAGCACGCCCTGGGACACGGTGTTGGTCGCGCCCGCCCCGCCGCTGTTGACCGACTGCACGGTGGTGGTGGACTGCTGGGCCTGCTGGGTCTGCCGGGTGTCCGAGCAGTAGAACACGCATCCGACCTGCAGTTGGACGACCCCCTGCGCGGTCTGGTTGGTCGCGGCGGGCGCAGCGCCGGCCCCGTCCGAGGCGGTCCCGTCCGGGGCGGTCCCGTCCGGGGTCCCGTCGCTGCCGTCCGGAGCGGGCGCCACCTCAACGGTGCCGTTGCTCTGGCTCGCCGCCTGCGTCTGGCGGCCGTCGCCGGTCTGGGACTGCGCGGACGCCTGCTGGGTGACGTTCTGCTCATCCCCGGGAGCCGCGGTGACCACGGGCGGCGAGGGCTGCAGCACCTGGCCCACGAGTTGCTGGATCTGCGCCGGGGTCAGACCGGAGTGGTCGTGCGTGGAGTGGTCGTAGCAATGCGCGACGCAGCCGACCTGGACCTGGGTGACGCCCGGTTGTGGCGAGGGGGTGGCGGCCGGTGCGGCGAGCGCGGCGCCGCCGTCACTGGGCACGGGTGGCCCCACCGCCTGGTCGGTGGCGTTGCTCTGCGACGCCTGTTGGACCTGCGTCCCGCCGCTGCAGTGCGACACGCACGAGGAGACCTGGACCTGGGTGATGGTCTGGGTGGTCGTGTTGACCGTCGCGGGCGGCGGCGAGGTCGCCGGCGGCGCCTCGGGCGCCGCGGACGGGCCAGGATCGGCCGTGGGAGCCGGATCTGACGGTGATATCGGCGTTGATACGGGTGATATCGGGGTCGCGGAGGCCGATGGCGGCGCGTTGGAGGCCGCGGTTGGGTCAGCCGGCGGCGCCGTGACGGGCACCGGTGATACCGCCGGGACGGTGGTTGCGGGTACCACCGTCGCTCCCGCCGCCGTGGGGATCTCTGGCGCGCTCGGCACCAGCCCCGTCAAGCTCGCGCCCCCGCTCACGCCCGCGCGCGGCCCATCGGCCCGCGCCGCCGCTGCTCCGGTCAGGAGCGCGACCGCTGTGATGGTGACGACGAGTTGCTGTCCGTACTTGACGAGGTGCATCCGCTGGGTTGGTGTGCCGGAACCCCCCGGCCGCGGTCTGCCGGGGGTTCCGAAGCATCAAGGGGGCCCGGCCGGTTCAGGCCCGGCCGGGCCGCCCCCACGAGGCGTCAGGCGTTCTGCGCCTGGCCTCCCATCTGGTCAGTTCCGGCGTTGTTGCCGGCACCGCTCAGCCCGCCGTTGAAGGCGTTCTGCGCGGCGTTGTTGGCGCCACCCAACACGTCGCCGCCCGCCACGTTCACCGGGGCGTTGGCGTTGACTGCGTTCTGCCAGGCGTTCGCGCACGAGGCGGCAAGCTGCGCCGTGAGCGAACCCTGCTGGTTGAACTGGGCCTGACCGGCGCCGCCGCAGCCAACGCTGCAGCTCGAGCCGGCCGACTGGTTCTGGTTGCTGTCCTGGTTGGTGCCGGCGTTGTTGCCCGCACCGCTCAGCGCACCGTTGGCAGCGTTCTGAGAAGCGCTGTTGGCGCCGCCCGCGATGTTGCCACCGGCGATGTTCACCGGAACGTCGGCATTGACCGCGTTCTGGTTGGCGTCGGCGGCTGACAGCGCCGCCTGCAGCGTCGCCGACTTCTGGTCGGACTGCTGCGCCTGGCCCGCGCCGCCACAGCCGATGCTGCAGCTGGAGCCGGCCGACTGGTTCTGGTTATTGCCCTGATTGGTGTAGGCGTTGTTGCCCGCGCCGCTCGCCGCGCCATTGGCGACATTCTGAGAGGCGCTGTTGGCGCCGCCCGTGATGTTGCCGCCGGCGATGTTCACCGGAACGTTGGCGTTGACCGCGTTCTGGCCGGCGTTGGCGTCGGAGGCGGCCAGCTGGCCCGTCAGCGAGCCCTGGCTGCTGTCCTGCGCCTGACCCGCGCCGCCACAGCCAGTGCTGCAGCTCGAACCGGCCGACTGGTTCTGGTTGTTGCCCTGATTGGTGCCGGCGTTGTTGCCCGCACCGCTCTTGGCGCCGTTGGCCGCGTTCTGGCTGGCGCTGTTGGCGCCACCGGTCACGTCGCCACCGGCGATGTTGACCGGAACGTTGGCGTTGACGGCGTTCTGGTTGGCGTTGGCGGCCGACTTCGCCGCCTGCAGCGTCGCCGACTTCTGGTCGGACAGCTGCGCCTGACCGGAACCGCCGCAGCCGACGCTGCAGCTGGATCCGGCCGACTGGTTCTGGTTGTTGCCCTGGTTGGTGTAGGCGTTGTTGCCCGCACCGCTCTTGGCACCGTTGGCCGCGTTCTGGCCGGCGCTGTTGGCGCCACCCGTCACGTTGCCACCAGCCGTGGTGGACGGAGTGTTGCTGTTGACGGCGTTCTGGTTGGCGTTGGCCGCCGACAGCGCCGCCTGCAGCGTCGCCGCCGCTTGGCTTGAACCCTGCGCCTGGCCCGCCCCGCCACAGCCCACGCTGCAGCTGGAGGAGGCCGACTGGTTCTGGTTGTTGTTCTGGGTGGTACCGGCGTTATTGCCCGCCCCGCTCGCCGCGCCATTGATGGCGTTCTGAGCGGCGCTGTTGGCGCCACCGGTCACATTGCCGCCGGCCGTGGTGGCCGGGGCGTTGCTGTTGACGGCGTTCTGCCCGGCCTGCGCCTGTGAGGCCGCCTTCTGCAGAGTCGCCGCGAGCTGGGAGGCCAGCTGCGCCTGACCGACGCCGGCGGCACCCCCTCCCGCGCCCGGATTGCCGCCTGCCATCGCAGTGGCCGGGACGGCCATCGCGAGGAGGGTGACAACCAGAGCGATCAATTTTGATCGCATTGCTTTCTCTCCTGTCGTGGAATCTGTGCCCCGCCGGGCGAGCCCGGCCAGATGCACGTGATGCGTGGCCGTCGCGGCTGGAGCCGGACGGCCCGGCGGCAACTCGGTTAGCCCCCGATGCGGCCGCCGTGGTGTGATCGGACAGCGAGAGCTACCCCGGGCGTTCGAGCCGCAGGGACAGCAGCGTGGACCGCCACGCCGACATGTCCAGCGACACGCGAGTCGACAACAGGAAGATCAAGAGCACGGCCGCAGCCGTCAGCGTCGCGGCGGCGCCGCCGCCACCGCCGCCGCTCGCCGCCGCGGCCGCTGCGCCGCCTGTGATCGGCGAGGTGAGCGGAAGCGGGGCGCTCGGCTCGCTGGCCGGGCGCGCAGGCCGCGACGAGCCCGCCCCATCGCCACCGAGCCGCGGCGTCGAGGGAGCGGATGCCGGAGCCGGAGCGGGGCGGCGCGAAGCCGTGGCTGACCAGGACCCCGGCGCGACGGGACCCAGCCCGCGATACGCCGAGCTGACCCCGGCCGCGCTGCGAACCCGCGAGCGCCCGGCGTCTCTCGGCCCCGAGGTCAGGTGCCGGCGGTGCGCGCGGCCGGCGCCGGGCGTGAACGCCGCGCCCGCGACCGTGCCGCGCAACGGCGACGGCAGGACGTCGGAGAGCGCACTCCCGGTGGTGTCCAGCGGCCAGCCCGTCGCGGCCAGGGCTCCGAGCTCCGAGCCGGGCACGCCGGCCACGGCCGTGGAGGGCGTGAAGACCGAAAGCCAGTCCGCCGGCCAGGTGGTGGAGATGACGGGCCACTGGGTCGTGCCCGGCGGGAGGGAGGGCGCGGGCGGCGCCGACGCGCCCGGGATCTGGAGCGCCGGCAGGGACACCCCCGGCACGGAGATCGGCGGGATCTGCACCGCCGGCAGCGACACCGCCGGCAGCGACATCGCCGGCAGCGAGAGCGCGGGCAACTGAACGGTCGCCATCGTCATCGCGGTCGCCATGCCCGGCACCGACCCGGCCGGCCCCGCAGCCGCCCCCGCGCGCGCCGCCGACGCCGCGACCGGCAGGGGCGGGCCGGCGGCGCGCGCCGAGGCGGGGCGCGGGGCGGCGTGGGCGGCAGATTGCCGCGGCACTCGCGCGGCCGCGCGCTCATGGACCGCCGCGGGGCGCTGAGCGGTCCGAGCATGCGCGGCCGCGGGAGCCGCGGCGGCCCTCGTCGGGGCCGCGGGAGTGGCGGCTGGGACCGCTCCCGTGACCGCCGGGACCGTCACCGCGGGCGCCGCGGGCGCTGTGGGGTGGGCGGCGCTCACCGCGGTGGTGGCGGCATCGACGGCATTCTGGGCGGCCGTTATCCCGGCCTGGGCCAGCGCGGCCGGCGACACCGGCAACTCACCGGCGTGCGCGCGCTGGGGCAGGGTCATCGCGACCGCCGCGATCAGAACAGCGACCGCGGTCCAGAGTGCCCCTCGAATGTGCCGCCCCCGGCTGGCCATCGTCTACGACGGCCCCTGAGGGATGTTGAGCTTTGTGCAGATCCCCACACCCTTAAGATCCCCCACGCGCGCTGGTCTGATCCATGCAGGGGCTCAGGAGGCCCTTGGTACCATCGCGCTGATACTGCCCAGGGGGAACGGGCTGAGGTGGAAGGGTGACGTCAAGGCACCGGTCTCTCGCGCCCGCGGATCGTGAGAGCCTGATCGAGTCGCATCTGCCGCTCGCCAAGTCGGTAGCACGCCGATACGCCGGTCGCGGGGTGGAGCTCGACGACCTCGTGCAGGTCGCCGCGGTGGGCCTGGTCAAGGCCGCCGACCGCTTCGACGTGCGGCGCGGCGTGTCGTTCTCCACCTTCGCCGAGCCGACCATCGAGGGCGAGCTGCGCCACCACCTGCGCGACCGGTCCGGGACGGTTCGTATCCCGCGCGAGCTACAGCGGCTGGGCAAGCGGCTGCGCGCCCGCCAGTCAGAACTCGCCGTACGGCTGGGCCGTGCGCCCACTCTCAGTGAGCTGGCCGACGCCGTCGACGCCGACACCCAGCAGGTCCAGCGCGCGCTCGCCGCCGAGCAGGCGCGCGAGCCGGTGAGCCTGCCCGCCACCGACGACGGCGCCGGCGTCGGAGCCGTCGCCGAGCCCTACGCCGACACCGAGGACCGCCTGCTCCTCACCGCGCCGCTGCACATCCTCGACGAGCGCGAGCGCCGGATCGTCCTCTTGCGCTTTCACGCCGACAAGACCGAACGCGAGATCGCGCGCGAGGTCGGGATCTCGCAGGCGCACGTCTCGCGGTTGCTCGCGGGAGCCCTCACCAAACTGCGCCTCGCGCTCGCCGAGGACAAAACCCCCGCAACCGCGACTGATACCACTGTCCAGACGGTGGTATCACCCGGACAAACGGCGCCTGGCAAGGCCGCCGCGGCCCCCGCCAAGTCCGCCGCGAGCGGCAAGGCCGCCACCAAGGCCGCCGCCGGCTACAGCGGGCGCTTCCTGGTGCGGATGTCGGGTGACCTGCACCAGCAGCTCGCCCAGGCCGCCGAGCGCGAGCAGGTCAGTCTCAATCGCTTCGTCACCGACGCGCTGGCCGAGACGGTCACCACCGAGAGCGCCCCAGAGCCCCCGGCGGAGCTCACCGACGGTCGGGACGCCGCCCCGGACACGACCGGCAACCCGCGGCGCACCCTACGGATGGTCCTGGCCGCCAATGTCGTGGTCATCGCCCTCGCGGCGATCGTGGCCGTCGTGCTGCTGGTGATGGCCCTCAACCAGGGCCTCTGACCCGCCCGTCAGCGGACGACGGGCGCCTCGGCGTGCTGCTCGCCGCGGGTGCGCACGCGCCGCTCGCGGCTCGGCTCGGCCGTGGCCCCGGACTCGGGCTCGGCCTTGCCGCCGCGGAACCACGATGCGGCGGCGGCCACCAGGCAGGCGACGATGGCGAAGGCGAAGGCCTCATGGAGGCCGTTGCGGAACGGCGCGGAGATGAGCTGCGGGAAGAACGACCGACCCACGATGAGCGCGTGCTGGTGGGCCGGCAGCTGCGACAGGACGTGGCTGCCGACGAGGTGCTGGATCGGGTTGTAGCCCAGGAACGCCGCGAACAGGATCGACACCGGCGGCAGCTGGGCCACGTGGTGGGCGGTCGCCGCCGGGACGCCGTGGGCCTGCAGGCCGGCCGACATCGTGTGCGGGAGCGTCGCGGACAACCCCAGGATCATGAGCGTGAAGAAGATGCCGATCGAGAGCACCTGGGCGGAGTTCTGGAAGGTCTGGTTCATGCCGCCGCCGGCGCCGCGGTCGGTCGGCGGCAGGCTGTTCATCACCCCGGCGCGGTTGGGGGACGCGAACATCCCCATCGAGACCCCGTTGAGGAACAGGCAGGCGGCGAACAGCGGATATGGGAAGTCCGTCGGCAGCAGGGCGAGGAGCAGGAAGCTCACCGCCGCGCTGATCATGCCGCCGGTGGCGAAGGGCCGGGCGCCGTACCGGTCAGAGAGATAGCCCGACGTCGGGCCGGCCAGGAGCATCCCGATGGTGAGCGGCAGGATGTAGATGCCCGCCCACAGCGGCGTGTCGGTGAAGTTGTACCCGTGCTGAGGCAGCCAGATGCCCTGCAGCCAGATGATCAGCATGAACATCAGGCCGCCGCGGGCGACCGCCGAGAGGAAGGTCGAGAGCGTCCCGAAGGTGAAGGCGCGGATCTTGAACAGCGGCAGGCGGAACATCGGGTCCGCGACGCGCCGCTCCACCATCGCGAAGATGATCAGCGAGAGCACGCCGCTGCCGATGAGGATGAGGACCTTGGGGCTGCCCCATCCGGTGGACGAGGTTCCGTAGGGGCGGATCCCGTAGGTGACGGCGACCATGATCAGGATCAGGCCGAGCGCGAAGCTGATGTTGCCCGGCCAGTCGATCCGTGCGCGCCGGGGCTTGGAGAGCTCCTGGAGCTTGAGGTAGGCCCACACGGTCCCGAACAGCCCGACCGGCACCGAGATGAGGAACACCAGCCGCCAGCTGATCGGGGCCAGCAGGCCGCCGAGGACCAGCCCGACGAACATCCCCGAGACGCCGACGATGTTGTTGATGCCCAGGGCCATGCCACGCTGGTTGGCGGGGAAGGCGTCGGTGATGATCGCGGCGGAATTGGCCAACAGACAGGCCGCGCCGACCCCCTGGACGATGCGGAAGACGATGAGGAACAGCGCACCGTCGCGGCCGTCGAGCCAATCGACGGTGAGGATCAGCGAGGCCACCGTGTAGATGACGAAGCCGAGGTTGTAGATCCGCACCCGGCCGTACATGTCCCCCAGCCGGCCCAGGCTGACGATCAGCACGCTGGAGACGACGAGGAAGCCGAGGATCATCCACAGCAGATAGAAGCTGTTGGACGGCACCAGCGGGTCGAGGTTGATCCCGCGGAAGATGTTGGGCATCGCGATCAGCGTGATCGACGCGTCGAGCGTCGCCAGCAGCACGCCGAGGGTGCAGTTCGACAGCGCGATCCACTTGTAGTTGGGACCGCGGGGATCTGAGCCGGTGCCTCTGAGAGAGCTGATCGAACGGCGCGCCACGGCTCAGACGACCTCGTGGGCCTGGGCCAGTTCGGGCTCGCCCACGGGCTCGATCCGCACGACGGGAGAGTCCTCGCGCATGACCGGCACGAGCGTCCCGGCGAGCGTCGCGATCACCAGGAAGAACGCCTCGAGGGCGAAGGAGTCGGTGAAGCCGGTGACGGTGGGCACGCCGTGGACGGTGTTGTTGGCGATGAAGGTGGCCACGATCTGGCCCCCGAGCGCTCCACCGAGGGTCCGCATGACCGTGTTCATGCCGGTTGCCGCGCCGGTCTGCTCGGGCGGGACCGCCTGCACGACGAGGTTGCCCAGGGCGGCGAAGGCCAGCCCGATCCCGATGCCGAGCAGGGCCGCGCTGATCAGCATGTCGTAGGGATGGCCGTGGGCGACGGCCAGCAGCCCGAAGGACACCGCGGTGACCCCGCTCCCGGCGATGACGGCCAGCTTGGAGCCGAAGCGGCGGGCCACGCGGCCGGCCACCGAACCCAGCAGGCTCATCCCCAGGGCGGCGGGCAGAAGATAGAGCCCGGCGGTGACCACCGAGGCGCCGAAGCCGAAGCCGGTGCTCGTGGGCAGCTGCGCGAACTGCGGGAAGACGAGGAACGAGGCGTACATGCCGGCGCCGAGCAGGAAGGCCACGAGGTTGGTGGTCCACACGCCGCGGATGCGCATCATCGCCATGTCGATGAGTGGCACCTCGCTGCGCACCTCCACGACGATCCAGGCGGCGGAGATGACCAGGCCCGCGGCCAGCAGGCCGAGCGTTCGCGCCGAGCCCCAGCCCCAGGTGATGGTCTCCGAGATGGCGATGAGGACCGCGCAGAAGCCGATCGTCATCAGCGCCGCCGCCAGCCAGTTGACGCGGCCGGGGACACGGACCGGCGACTCGGGGATGAACAGCTGGGTGCAGATCGCGGCGGCCACGGTGACCAGCAGCGGGATCCAGAACAGCCAGTGGTAGTTGAGGTGCTCGACGATGAGGCCGCCGAGGACGATCCCGGTGCCTCCGCCGACGCCGAGCACCGACGAGAGCAGGCCGATGCTGCCCGCCACGCGCTCGCGCGGGAACTCATCGCGGACGATCCCGAAGGCCAGCGGGAAGATGCCGCCGCCGGCGCCCTGGATGACGCGCCCGATGATCATCGGCAGCAGCGACGTGGACAGCGCCGAGACGACGGTGCCGACCGCGAGGATGACCAGCGTGATGACCAGCAGCCGCTCCTTGCCGTACATGTCGCCCAGCCGGCCCAGGATCGAGGTGGCCACCGATGCCGAGAGCAGATAACCGGTGAGCAGCCACGTCACCCCGGTCTCGGTGGTGTGCAGGCTGTGCTCGATCGACGGCAACGCGGGGATGACCGCCGAGCTGAGCATCGAGTACCCCATGCCCGCCAGCGCCGTCACGGCGAGGATCAGGTTGGGATGGATTCCATGATCCCGATGTCCGCCGGTTGACACGTGACGGTACTCTAGCGGAATGATGATTCCGGCCACGCAGCCGGAGGCCACCTCCGGTCGGTGCGGGTGGACTCAACTCGACGCTGCGGCCAAGCGCGAGCGGCTGGTGGTGGCGGCCACTGAGGTGTTCGCCCGCGACGGGCTCGACGCCCCGATGAGCGTCGTCGCCGACGCCGCCGGCGCGGGCGTCGCGAGCGTCTATCGCCTGTTTGAGTCAAAGCGCGAACTGCTGGCGGCCCTGGTCGTGCGGCGCATGGATGCGCTCGCCGTCGCGGTCGATGAGGCCTATGCGCAGCCCGGGAACCGCTGGGAGGCTCTCACCGGGATGCTGCGCAGCCTGGTCAGCGCGCAGCGCGCCGACTACCTCATCGGGGATGCGCGGGCCGCGGTCGCGGACCATCCCGACGTGATCGACGCGGTCGCGCGGGCCGGCGAGGCCCAGGAACGGCTCCTCGCCGCCGCCCGCGAAGAGGGCCGGCTGCGCGCCGATGCCACCACCCTCGATCTCCGTCTGCTCTTCGCCGCCACCCGCGCCGCCCGGCGTCTGGAGCCAGATCAGTGGCCGCGCATGCTCGAGCTGATGATCGACGCGCTCGACACCCAGCGCGATGCCGGCCGGTAGGGCTCGCTGACCACTAGGGTTCGCTCTGACCCACCACCCGGGAAGGAGAGCCTCGATGAAGATGCGTGCCGCGGTCCTGGAGGAGTTCGCCAAGCCGCTCGCCGTGACCGAGCTGGACCTGGCCGAGCCCAAGGCGGGCGAGGTGCTGGTGCGGCTTGCCGCGTGCGGGGTCTGCCACACCGACATGTACACCGCCTCGGGCGTTGACCCCTCCGGGTACGCGCCGACCGTCCTGGGTCACGAGGGCGCGGGGTTTGTCGAGAAGGTCGGTGAGGGCGTCACCAGCGTCTCGGACGGCGACCTGGTCGTCACGCTGTTCTCGCCCCAATGTCGCGAGTGCGTGCACTGCCTCAGCCCCGACACCAACCTCTGCCTGGCCATCCGCGACCAGCAGAACCAGGGCTACCTGCCCGACGGCACCACGCGCCTCTCGCGCGACGGCGAGCCCATCCGCCACTTCATGGGCACCAGCACCTTCGCCGAGTACACCGTCATGCCCGAGATCGCACTGGCCAAGGTCTCCCCCGACGCCGCGCCCGATCACGCCTGCCTCTTCGCCTGCGGCCTCTCCACCGGGCTGGGCGCCGCGATGAACACGGCCAAGGTCAAGGCGGGCTCGACCTGCGTCATCTTCGGCGCCGGCATGGTCGGCCTGGGCGCGGTGGCCGGCTGCCGCCTGCAGGGGGCCGAGCGGGTCATCTGCGTCGACCTCTCCGAGGATCGGCTGGCGCTGGCCACCGGCCAGGGCGCGACGGAGACGTGGATCGCCGACGAGAACACCGTGCAGCGGGTGCTCGACGCCACCGGCGGCTTCGGCGCCGACTACACCTTCGAGGCCACCGGCCTCGTGGCGGTCATGCGCCAGGCGGTCGAGTCGGCCCGGATGGGCTGGGGCCTGTGCACCGTCGCCGGCGTCGCCGGGCGCGGCGAGACCCTCGACGTGATCCCGCGCTACCTCATCACCGGCCGGCGGATCTGCGGCTCCTCCTTCGGGGGCGTCAAGGGCCGTGACCAGGTCCCCCAACTCGTCCAGCTCTACCTCGATGGCCACATCGACGTTGATCCGTTCATCTCGCACACCATCACCCTCGACACCGTCAACGAGGGGTTTGAGCTGATGGAGCGACAGGACGGGATCCGGAGCGTCATCGCGTTCAACTGAGCCTGGCCGGCGGGCGTCTTAAACCCAGCTGGGCCGGCCTCGGGAGGGGAGGCCGGCCCAACTGCGGCGGGGATATGGGTGATCGAACGTCCGTTCACTCGGTCGATCACTGATGAGGGCAGATTGGGTGCTGCCCGAGAACCACTCTGGCGTCGGCTGATGAGAGTTGCGTAGGGGAAAGCGAAGAGTTTCGAACACCGTCGCGGCGTTACCCGGCCGGTAATCGACGGGATGACGGCCCGGTGGGAATGTGCCGGCCATGAGCACTCAATCGATATCGGCCGCCGGGCTCGCCCCGGCCGCGTTCTCCCAGACTCGCAGCCGCTGGCTGCCCCTGCCGGTGATCCTCGCCGGCACCTTCATGGTGGTGTTGGACTTCTTCATCGTCAACGTCGCGCTGCCGTCGATGCAGGCTCACCTGCACGCGTCCAGCGGCGCGATCGAATGGGTGATCGCCGGCTACGGCCTCACCAACGCCGTCTTTCTCATCACCGGCGCCCGCCTGGGTGACCGGTGGGGTCGTGTCCGGATCTTCACCGCCGGGCTGGCCCTGTTCACGCTGGCCTCCGCGGGGTGTGGAATCGCCCCGTCACCCGAGGTCCTCGTCCTCTCGCGGTTGCTGCAGGGCTGCGCCGCGGCGCTGCTGATGCCCAACGTGCTGTCGATCATCGGCGTCCTCTACGACGGCGCCGATCGCGCCAAGGCGCTGGCCGCGTACGGCATGAGCATGGGCTTTGCCGCGGTGTCGGGCCAGCTCATCGGAGGCATCCTGCTGGAGGCCAATCCCGCCGGGCTGGGGTGGCGCAGCGTCTTTCTCATCAACATCCCGATCGGCGTGGCGGCCGTGCTGGCGGCCCCGCGGGTGATTCCGGAGTCCCGCGGCGCGGCGGGGCGGCCGGACCTGGTGGGCACCGCCCTGGCCACCCTGACCCTCACCGCGATCGTCCTGCCGCTGGTGGAGGGCCGCACGCACGGCTGGCCGCTGTGGACGTGGCTGTCGCTGGCCGCCGCCCCGGTCCTGCTGGCCGTCTTCGTGCGCCATCAGCGCCGGCTGTCGGCGCGCGGCGGCACGCCGCTGGTGCCACCCGAGCTGTTTGAGTCGCGCGCGGTGACCGTCGGGCTGGCCGCCCAGATGCTGTTCTGGTCAGGGCAGGCGTCGTTCTTCCTCGTGCTGTCGCTGTACCTGCAGCTCGGCCGGGGCATGAGCGCCCTGCATTCGGGGCTGGTGTTCACCATGCTGGCGGTCGCCTACCTCGCGACCTCGCTGCGCGCGCCGGCGCTGACCGTGCGTCACGGCCGCACCGTGCTGGCGGTGGGCGCGGGCGTGCTGGTCGTCGGCCACGTCACGCTGGCGCTGACCCTGGCGGCGGTCGGCGTGGGCGGGTCGGTGCTGGCCCTCGCTCCCGGGCTGGCGCTCGTGGGCGCCGGCATGGGGCTCGGCATCACGCCGCTGGCCTCCCTGGTCATGGCCGCCGCGCCGCCCCGGCACGTCGGCGCGACCTCGGGCGTGCTGGCGACGATGCAGAACGTCGGCAACGCGATCGGCGTGGCCGTGGTGGGCGTGCTGTTCTACGGGGCGGTGTCCCACGGATTCGCCGGCGCGTTTCAGATCAGCGTGATCGCGCTGGCGGTGGCCCTCACCGGGGTTGTCGCGCTCACTCGGCTCATCCCGGCGCCGGTACGCTCGTGATGGTGACCGTCGCCGACAATCCCGTTCCCGCCACCCACCCGCGCAACCACCGCATCGGACCGTTGCTGCGCGACTGGCGCCAGCGCCGGCGCATGAGCCAGATGGAGCTGGCGCTGGACGCGGGGGTCTCGACGAGGCATCTCAGCTTCGTCGAGACCGGGCGCTCCCGGCCCAGCGCGGAGATGGTCCTGCACCTGGCGGAGCGGCTCGATGTCCCCTTGCGCGAGCGCAACGAGCTGCTGCTGGCCGCCGGGTTCGCCCCGCAGTACTCGGCGCGGGACTTCGACGATCCCGCGCTGCGCGAGATCCGCGACGCCGTCAGCCGCGTGCTGGCCGCGCACGAGCCCTATCCGGCGATCGCCGTGGACCGCTACTGGAACCTCGTCGCCTCCAATGAGGCCCTCGGGCCGTTCCTGGAGGGTGTCTCCGAAGCGCTGCTCGTCCCGCCGGTGAACACGATCCGCCTGGCCCTGCACCCCGACGGCGTGGCGCCGAGGATCCTCAACCTCGGCGAATACCGGGCCGACCTCATCGAGCGCCTGGACCGGGCGGCGCGGCTCACCGGCGACCCGCTGCTGGCCGAGCTGCACGAGGAGATGCTCGGCTATCCAGGCCCCGAGCCGCCGGCCGGGCCGGTCGATGCCGCGGTCACGGTGGGGCTGCAGCTGGCTCCGGCCCCGGGCTCCCACGCGCCGGTGCTGTCGTTCTTCAGCACCATCACCACCTTCGGGACCGCCGTCGACGTCACGGTGTCCGAGCTGGCGGTGGAGGCGTTCTTCCCCGCCGACGCACCAACCGCGGAGTACCTGCGCCGCTAACCAGGGCGGGCGGGACTTCTCGTCATGCCCCGCCCGTAGTAGGAAGGTGCGCAGGCTCCTGCTCGTCCTCGTCCCGGCCCTGGCCGTCACCGCGGCAGTGACGGCGTCCGCCGGGGCGGGGACGCAGCGAACCTCGCTCGGCGGCCGGCTGAGCGTGGTGCTGCCCCACGGGTGGCACGTGGTGCGCGGGCGGGTCAGCGAGGTGGTCGACCCCGTCCCGCGAGCGCTCGCCACCTTCCACGTCCGCTTCGCCAGGCACGCGTGCGAGTGCGGTATGCCCAACCTGGCCAACCTCCCGCGCGACGGAGCGTTCGTGTTCACCTGGGAGTACACGCGGATCAGCCGGCGAGACCTGCAGTACTTCCCCGAGCATGCGGCGCGGTTCGCGATCGGGCCGGGCGCCCCGCGCGTGAGCAGCTGTCAGATGAGCGAGAGCCGCAACTTCCGCGAGGCGGGCCGGGGATTCCAGGTCCAGATCTATCTCGGCCCGGATGCCCCGGCCTCCGTCCGGCACCAGCTCGCGGCGATCCTCGACAGCTGGCGGCTCAGCTGAGGGGGCGTGCCTCGCCTCATGCACCCTATGCGGGCTTATTTTTCCCAGAGCAGCGTCAGCGGCGGCGCGCGGCGGGCTCCAGCCCCGGGTTGGGCCACCCGCCGTCGGCGGCGTTGACGTTGACGCCGGGCGGGACGATGGCGTCGATCTTGTCCAGCACCTCGTCGGACAGCTCGATGTCCGCGGCGGTCATCTGGGACTCGAGATGGTCCATCGTGCGGGGGCCGATGATGGCCGCCGTCACCGCGGGGTGGCGGATGACGAAGGCGATGGCCATCTCGATCAGGGTGATCCCGGCGTCCTCGGCCACCTTGGCCAGCGCGTCGGCCACCTCGAGCTTGCGCTGGTTCTCGGGCAGCGATAGGTCATAGCGACCCGGGATCCGCTCGGCCCGCCGCGACTGCGGCACGTCCTCGCCCAGCCGATAGCGACCCGACAGCCACCCGCCGGCCAGCGGGCTCCAGGGGATCACGCCCATGCCGTAGCGCTGGGTGGTGGGCAGCACATCGTTCTCGATCCCGCGTACGAGCATCGAGTACGGGGGCTGCTCGCAGATGAAGCGCTCGCGGCCGCGGCGCTCGGCCACCCACTGGGCCTCGACGATCTGAGAGGCCGGGAAGGTGGAGGAGCCGATGTAGCGGACCTTGCCGGCACGGACGAGGTCGGTGAGCGCGCCGAGCGTCTCGTCGATGTTGGTGTCGGCCTCGGGGCGATGGATCTGGTAGAGGTCGATCCAGTCGGTGCCCAGCCGCCGCAGGGAGTTCTCGACCTCGCGGATGATCCAGCGGCGCGAGTTGCCGAACTCGTTGGGGTCATCGCCCATGCTGCCGTGCACCTTGGTGGCCAGTACGACGTTGTCACGCTTGCCGCCGGCCAGCGCCTTGCCGACGATCTCCTCCGACTCGCCGCGCGAGTACACGTCGGCGGTGTCGATGAAGTTGATGCCCGCGTCCAGCGCGCGGTGAATGATGCGGATGCCGTTGTCGTGGTCAGGGTCGCCCCAGTCGCCGAACATCATCGCTCCGAGGCAGAGCGGGCTGACCTTGACTCCGGTGGTGCCTAGTGTGCGGTAGTCCATGACCTCCACCCTAGTGCGCGGCATGTGAAGCTCCTGGTTGAGAGTAAGTTCCAACCATGAGCGACGACAGACACTTTGGACTCACCGGCCTGGCCACCATGGGCGCCAACCTGGCCCGCAACGTGGCCCATCACGACATCCCGGTGGCGGTGCACAACCGGACCACCAGCCGCATGACGACGTTCGTGGAGGAGCACGGCTCCGAGGGCCCGGTCGAGGGCTTTGCCTCGACCGAGGAGTGGGTCGGCGCGCTGGCCACGCCCCGGGTGCTGATGAGCATGGTGCAGGCGGGCCCGGCCACCGACGCGGTCATCGACGACATCGCGCCCCACCTCGACAAAGGCGACATCATCATCGACGGCGGCAACGCGCTGTACCGCGACACCCAGCGGCGGCACGAGCAGCTCGCCGAGCAGGGCATCCACTTCATCGGGTCCGGGGTCTCGGGCGGCGAGGAGGGCGCGCTCAACGGGCCGAGCATCATGCCCGGCGGCGACCGCGAACCCTACGACGCCTCGGTCAAGCCCATCTTCGAGGCGATCGCGGCGAAGGTCGACGACACCCCGTGCTGCACCTACGTCGGTCCCGACGGCGCCGGCCACTACGTGAAGATGGTTCACAACGGGATCGAGTACGCCGACATGCAGCTCATCGCCGAGAGCTATGACCTGCTGCGCAACGGCGTCGGTTGGGACGTGCCGCGCATCGCCGATCGGTTCCGCACCTGGAACGACTCAGAGCTGGAGTCCTTCCTCATCGAGATCGCCGCGCGCGTGTTGTCCAAGACCGACGAGTCGACCGGCAAGCCGCTGGTGGACGTCATCCTCGATGCCGCCGAGCAGAAGGGCACCGGCCGCTGGACCGCCCAGGACGCGCTGGAGCTGGGCGTCCCGCTCACCGGCATCACCGAAGCGGTCTTCGCCCGGACGCTGAGCGCACTCAAGGACCAACGGGTCCACGCCTCCGACATCCTCGCCGGACCGCCGCCCCGCCCGGCCGCCGACGACGCGCTGGCCGATGATCTCGAGCACGCGCTCTACGCCTCCAAGATCGTCTCCTATGCCCAGGGCTTCGCCCAGATGGCCGCTGCCGCCGACAACGAGGGCTGGAAGATCAACCTCGGGTCGATGGCGACGATCTGGCGGGGCGGCTGCATCATCCGCGCCCGCTTCCTGGACCGCATCCGCGAGGCCTACGACGCCGAGCCGGGCCTGGCCAACCTCATGCTCGCGGAGTTCTTCGCCTCCGCGCTGGAGGACGCCCAGGACCCGTGGCGGCGCGTGGTGGCCCGGGCGGCGGAGCTGGGCATCCCCACCCCCGCCTTCTCCTCCTCGCTGGCCTACTACGACGGCTATCGCCGGGCCAACGGGCCCGCCAGCCTCATCCAGGGCCTGCGCGACCTGTTCGGGGCGCACACGTACAAGCGCGTGGACCGCGAGGGCACCTTCCACACGATTTGGACCGAGGACGGCCGGGAGGTCGAGGTCTAGAAGGCCGTCCGGCCCGGGATCCAGTTGGTCCCGGCCAGCGGAACCTTGGCCATGGCCGACGCCTCGATGGTCAGCGCCACCAGGTCCTCGGGCTCGAGGTTGTGCACGTGGGACTTGCCGCAGGCGCGGGCCAGCGTCTGGGTCTCGAGCGTGAGCGTGCGCAGGTAGTTGGCCAGGCGGCGCCCGCCCACCACCGGGTCCAGGCGAGCGGCCAGCGCGGGCTCCTGGGTCGAGATCCCGGCGGGGTCGCGACCGGCCTGCCAGTCGTCGTAGTAACCGGCCGCCGAGCCGATCTCGGCGTACTGGGCGTCGTGCTCGGGCGCGTTGTCGCCGAGCGCGATGAGCGCGGCCACGCCGATCGAGACGGCGTCGGCACCCAGCGCCAGGGCCTTGGCCACGTCGGCGCCGGTGCGGATCCCGCCCGAGACGATGAGCTGGACCTTGCGGTGCATGTCGAGCTCCATCAGCGACTCGACGGCCTGGGGGATGGCGGCGAGGATCGGGATGCCGACGTGCTCGATGAAGACCTCCTGGGTGGCGGCGGTGCCGCCCTGCATCCCGTCCAATACCACCGCGTCGGCGCCGGCCTTGACCGCGAGCGCGACGTCGTAGTACGTGCGTGAGGCGCCCACCTTGACGTAGATGGGGATGCGCCAGTCGGTGATCTCGCGCAGCTCCCCGATCTTGATCTCCAGGTCGTCGGGCCCGGTCCAGTCGGGGTGCCGGCAGGCGCTGCGCTGATCGATGCCCTTGGGCAGATCGCGCATCTCGGCCACGCGGTCAGAG
>DATJTQ010000097.1:0-25816 GCA_035503355.1 Solirubrobacteraceae bacterium | reverse complement strand
CTGGGCCTGCCCTTCATCGTCCGCCCGGCCTTCACGCTGGGCGGGACCGGGGGCGGCGTCGTGCGCTCCGAGGCCGACATCGAGCGGATCGTGGGCGGCGGCCTGGCCGCCTCGCCGATCGGGCAGGTGCTGCTCGAGGAGTCGGTGCTGGGGTGGGGCGAGTTCGAGCTCGAGGTCATGCGCGATCACACCGACAACGTGGTGATCGTGTGCTCAATCGAGAACCTCGATCCGATGGGCGTGCACACCGGCGACAGCGTCTGCGTGGCTCCGCAGCAGACCCTCACCGACAAGCAGTATCAGGCGCTGCGCGACCAGGCCATCGCCGTCATCCGCGCCGTCGGCGTGGAGACCGGCGGCTCCAACGTCCAGTTCGCCGTCAACCCGGCCACCGATGAGATCGTCGTCATCGAGATGAACCCGCGCGTGTCGCGCTCCAGCGCGCTCGCCTCCAAGGCCACCGGCTTCCCGATCGCCAAGATCGCCGCGCGGCTGGCCGTCGGCTACACGCTGCAGGAGATCCCCAACGACATCACCCGCGCCACCCCGGCCAGCTTCGAGCCCGCCATCGACTACTGCGTGGTCAAGTGGCCGCGCTTTGCCTTTGAGAAGTTCCCCGGCGCCGAGGCCGACCTCACCACGCACATGAAATCCGTGGGCGAGGCGATGGCGCTGGGGCGGACGTTCCAGCAGGCCTTCGCCAAGGCGCTGCGCTCGCGTGAGCTGGACACCCGTGCCGCGTCGCCGGCCGATGACGAGGCGCTGCTCACGCTGCTGGAGATGCCGGGGGCCGAGCGCTATGACCACCTGCTCGAGGCGCTGCGCCGCGGCCTGTCGATCACCGAGCTGCACGCCCGCACGAGCATCGACCCGTGGTTCCTGCGCGAGCTCGGCGAGCTGGTGGCCCGCGAGCAGACGGCCGAGGGCGACGGCTATCCGTTCCCGGGTCAGCGCACCTATAAGGCCGTCGACACCTGCGCCGCGGAGTTCGCCGCGCAGACGCCCTACTACTACTCGGGGTGGGAGCGGCCGGGCGCCGACGGCCCCAACCACGAGGTCCGCCGCGGCGAGAGGCCCAGCGTTGTCATCCTCGGCTCGGGGCCCAACCGGATCGGCCAGGGGATCGAGTTCGACTACTGCTGCGTGCACGCCGCCCAGACCGTGCGCGAGACCGGCCGCGACGCGGTGATGCTCAACTGCAACCCCGAGACCGTCTCCACCGACTACGACACCTCAGACCGGCTGTACTTCGAGCCGCTCACGCTCGAGGACGTGCTCGCGGTCTGTGAGATCGAGCAGCCCGAGGGCGTGGTGGTGCAGTTCGGCGGTCAGACCCCGCTCAAGCTCGCCTCCGGCCTCGACGCCGCCGGGGTCAAGATCCTCGGGACGAGCATCGACGCCATCGACCTGGCCGAGGACCGCTCTCGCTTCGGCGCCCTGCTGGACCGCTTGGGCTACAGCGCGCCGCCGTACGCCACGGCGGCAAGCGCCGAGGAGGCCCTGGCCGCCGCGCCCGGCGTCGGCTTCCCGCTGCTCGTGCGTCCCAGCTACGTGCTGGGCGGCCGGGCGATGGAGATCGTCTACGACGTCGCCGGCCTGCGCGACTACCTCGACCGCGTCGGCGCGGACACGGACCCCGCCCACCCGACCATCTACCTCGACCGCTTCCTGGAGGACTCCATCGAGGTCGACGTCGACGCCCTGTGCGACGGGGAGACGGTGTGGATCGCGGGGATCATGCAGCACGTTGAGGAGGCGGGGATCCACTCCGGCGACTCGGCCTGCGTGCTGCCGCCCCACACCCTGGGCGGCGAGATGCTCGACCGCATCCGCGAGCAGACGACCGGCATCGCCAAGGCGCTCGGCGTCGTCGGGCTGCTCAATGTCCAGTTCGCGATCCGGGGCGATGACCGCCTGTTCGTGATCGAGGCCAACCCGCGCGCCTCGCGCACCGTGCCATTCGTCTCCAAGGCGATCGGACAGCCCCTGGCCAAGCTCGCCTGCCGGATCCTGCTCGGCGAGAAGATCCCCGATCTCGGCCTGCCGGACAAGGTCCGCTGGGGCCACGTGTGCGTCAAGGAGGCGGTCCTCCCGTTCAGCCGCTTCGCCGGGGCCGACTCGCTGCTGGGCCCCGAGATGCGCTCCACCGGCGAGGTGATGGGCATCGCCGCCGACTTCCCCACGGCGTTCGCCAAGGCGCAGGCTGCCGCGGGGGCCAAGCTGCCCAATCAGGGCACGGTGTTCCTCACCGTGGCCGACGGCGACAAACCGGCCGCCATTGGGATCGCCAGCATGCTCCAGGACCTCGGCTTCGAGATCATCGCCACCCGCGGCACCGCCCAGTCGCTGCGCCGCATGGGCATCTCGGCCACCGCGATCAACAAGATCCAGGACGGTCCCGACAACGTCGTGGACTGGATCGAGCGCGGCGCCGTGGACCTCGTCATCAACACCCCCACCGGCACGCGGGCCCGCTCCGACGGCTACGAGATCCGCTCGGCCGCGGTCAAGCGCGGGATCCCCTGCATCACCACGATGGCCGGCGGCCTGGCCGCGGCGCGGGCGATCATCGCCGCCCAGCGCGGTGAGCCCGAGGTCGTCTCGCTCCAGGAGCTGCACCGCCCGGGCGAGACGAGGGCGCGCGCCTCGGGGACCGGCAGCGTCTCCGTGTCGCAGTGAGCGCCGGCGTCAGCGATCGCGTCCAGGCGCCCTTCGGCGCACGCGCCACGCGGGTTCTCGCCGCCGAGCGCCACGGCGCCTACACCGTCCTGCGCTGCGCGGACCCGGACGGGCCACGGCCGGCGGCGGGCCAGTTCTACATGCTGCGCGCGGCGCAGCGATGGGGGGGAGGCGCCGACGAGCGCCCCTACCTGCCCCGCGCCTTCAGCGTGCTGCGGGCGCCGGCGCACAACGACGAGCTGCACTTCCTCATCGAGGACGTCGGGCCCGGCACGGCCCGGTTGTGCGAGCTCGGCGCGGGCGAGGAGCTGGTGGTGCTCGGCCCGCTGGGCATCGGTTTCACGGCCCCGCGAGAGCAGCGGCGGGCGGTGCTGGTCGGCGGTGGGGTGGGCATCGCCCCGCTGGCCATCTGGCAGGACCAGCTCGAGGAGGCACGGGTCCTCCTCGGCTTTCGCGACGCCGCCCACGCCCCCGGCGCCGAGCTGTTCGATGCGGCGAGCCTCGCCACCGACGATGGCAGCGTGGGCCATCACGGCCTCGTCACCGACCTGCTGGCGGCGGAGCTCGACGACGACGCCCACGCCGAGGTCTACGCCTGCGGCCCCCCGCCGATGCTCGAAGCCGTCCGGGCCCTGTGTGCGGAGCGCGAGATCCCGGCTCAACTGGCGCTCGAATCCGGGATGGCCTGCGGCTATGGCGCCTGCTTTGGCTGTGTGGTGGCGACCCGTGACGGCTATCTCCGCCTCTGCGTCGACGGCCCGGTCATCGACGCCGCCCGACTCGCCACGGCAATCACGCCGGGAGCCGGACATTGAGCGCCGCGGGCGACACGGCCACCGCGGTGGACTTCTGCGGCATCGCGCTCGCCCATCCGGTGATCAATGCGTCGGGCACCTTTGACGCCATCGCCGCGCGTCGTGCCTTCGGCGACGCGCTGATCGAGCGCTTCCCCTTCGCTGCCTTCGTGTCCAAGACGGTCACCGTTGCCCCGCGCCAGGGCAACCCGCCGCCACGCCTGTGGGAGCTCCCGGCCGGGCTGATGAACTCGATCGGCTTGCCCAACAAGGGCCTGGAGGGCTACCTCGCCCTTGATCTGCCCGAGCTCGCGGCGCTGCCGGTCCCCCTCATCGTCAATGTCATGGGCTTCAGCCGCGACGAGGTGGCGACCCTGGTCAGTGCCTTCGCCGGGCGCGACGAGGTGGCCGCGCTGGAGCTCAACGTCTCGTGCCCCAACGTCGAGACGGGCATGGTGATGGGCGCCGACCCGGGTGAGATCGGACGGCTGATGAGCGCGGTGAGGCCGCTCACCGACAAGCCGCTCATCGTCAAGCTCACGCCCAACGCGTCCGATGTCCCGGCGGTCGCCCTGGCCGCGGAGCGCGAAGGGGCGGACGCCGTGTCGCTGATCAACACCATCCGCGGCATGGCGCTGGACCCCCGCACCGGCGAGCCGTGGCTGGGCGGGACGACCGGGGGCGTGTCGGGCTCGGCGGTGCGGGCGATCGCGCTGGCTCAGGTCCGGTCAGTCAGCGACGCCGTCGATATCCCGATCATCGGGATGGGCGGGGTGAGCCGTGGCCGCCACGCCGGCGAACTGATCGCCGCCGGCGCCACGCTGGTGGCCGTCGGCACCGAGAGCTTCCGGGACCCGTCGGCGGGGGCGCGGATCGCCTCCGAGTTAGCGCTCGCAGGGGACGCGCCCCACCATTCAGGGTGGGGCCCGCGGGGGCGCTGACACTGCTTGCGGCGGCCTGATCGAGGGTCACAAAAGCCCCTGCAAACCAACCTGAAATCCGAAACTAGGCTCGACAATGCTGAACCTCAAGCTGAGCTTGAGTCGAATTGGGGGGTTTGACCTTGATCGGCCCGTCCCACGATGTATAGTCGCCGCCCATGCCGCCGGTCAGTGAATCGTTCCCCAAGCAGGTCGCCGCGCCGGAGCGTTCGCTTGTGCAACGCATGGAAGCTCTGCAGCGGGCCAACGATATCCGCAGCCGGCGAGCGCAGCTCAAGCGCGATCTGAAGGCGGGTCGCACGCCGATTCACGAGCTCCTGCTCGATCCGCCGGACTACGTCCAGACGGCCAAGGTGTTCGACCTGCTTCTGGCGGTCCCCAAGTACGGCCGCGTGAAGGTCAACAAGATCCTGTCGCAGTGCCGGATCTCGCCGAGCAAGACGCTCGGCGGCCTCTCCGAGCGCCAGCGCGGCGAGCTCGTCGCGCTCCTGCGCCGCCGCTGACCACATTTTCTCTGCGCCGATGGCCAGAGTCTTCGTGATCACCGGTCCGTCCGGCGTCGGGAAGGGGACGCTGATCCGTGGCCTGCTCGAGCGCGTGCCCCAGCTCGGCCTGTCGGTCTCGGCCACCACGCGTGCGCCCCGCCCGGGCGAGACCCAGGGCGTCGATTATCACTTCCTCGGCGCCGACGAGTTCGAGCAGCGCGTGGTCGACGGTGACTTCGTCGAGCACGCCACCTACTCGGGCCGGCGCTACGGGACGCTGCGCTCAGAGCTCGAGGGCCGCCTCGGCCGCGGCGAGCCGGTCGTCCTGGAGATCGAGGTCCAGGGCGCCCGCCAGGTCCGCGAAGCGATGCCCGAGGCCCTGCAGGTCTTCATCGCCCCGCCCAGCCGGGAGGCGCTCCGAACCCGCCTGGTCGGCCGCGGGACCGACACCGCCGAGCAGGTCGACGCCCGCCTGCAGACGGCCGAGGGCGAGCTGGAGGCCCAGTCGGAGTTCAGCCACGTCGTGGTCAACGACCGCCTCGAGGACGCGCTGGACGAGCTGGTGGACATCGTCAAGGGCGAGGTGGGGGCGCCAACTCCGGCTCCGTCCTCCGAGTAGCGGCGCCGGATGAACGTCAACCACCGCGATCGAGGGCCGCATGGGCGGCCGCGGAGTAGGACGTGCCTCGACTTATGCACCGTATGCGGGCTTATTTTTCGGGGTACGTCCCCGGGAGCCATCGGCAACCCCCCGGACCACGATCCTTGCAGGGGATTGCTCATCTCCCGCTAACCTTGGTCAGCAACCAACCAGCAAAGGCCGAACCTTGATCTCACCCCGCATCGACAAGCTCCTGGACCACGTCGACTCCGACTACGCCAGCGTGCTCGTGGCCGCCAAGCGCGCGCGCCAGATCAACTCGTACTACCACAACCTCGGCGAGGGCACGTTTGACGAGTTTCCGCCCCCGATGGTCGATACCCGGTCCAAGAATTACCTGACGATCGCCCTGGAGGAAGTGGCGCAGGGCAAGCTCAAGTACCACTACCGTTGACGACCTCGCGGGTGTAGGAAGCACTCGGCTCAGATCAGGGAGGCGGTAGACAGGGTGGCGCGGCTGCTGTTCGGAGTGACCGGTGGGATCGCCGCCTACAAGGCGCTGGAGACGGCGCGGCTGGCGATCAAGGCCGGGCACACCGTCCGCGTCATCCAGACCGAGACCAGCGCCCGCTTCGTCGGGGCGGCCTCCTTCGCCGGCATCACCGGCGCGCCGGTCCTCACCAGCGAGTTCGACGACGATCCGCTGCGCGGTGCCTACCCCGGCGAGCCCGCGCCTGACCGCGCGCCGATCAGCCACCTGGCACTGGTCGAGAACGCCGACGCCTATGTCATCGCGCCGGCCAGCGCCAACACCATCGCCAAGCTGGCCCACGGCCACGCCGACAACCTCGTGACCACCGCGGCGCTCGCCGCCGGTTGTCCGCTTCTCCTCGCCCCGGCGATGAACAACCGTATGTACCTGCACCCGGCGGTCCAGGCCAACCTGGCCGTGCTGGCGGATCGCGGCGTGACGATCGTCGGCCCCGGCACCGGTGACCTGGCCTCACACCACGAGCAGGGCGTCGGTCGCATGTCTGAGCCCGCCGAGCTCATCGAGGCCATCGAGGCGCGGCTGGCCGAGGCCGCACGGCCGCTGGAGCGCCCATGGCTCGGCGTGCGCGTGCTGGTCACCGCCGGCGGCACCCGGGAACCGATCGACAGCGTGCGCTACCTCGGCAACCGCTCCAGCGGGCGGATGGGCTTCGCCCTGGCCGAGCGCGCCGCCCGCCGCGGCGCCGAGGTCACCGTGGTGGCCGCCAACGTGGCCCTGCCCGCCCCTCCGGGGGTCCACGTCGTCGCGGTCCGGACGGCGGCCGAGCTCAAGGCTGCCTGCGACGAGCGCTTCGACGCCACCGATGTCTTGCTCATGGCCGCGGCCGTCGCGGACTTCCGCCCGCGCGACCCCGCCGCCCATAAGCTCAAGAAGGACGCCGGAACGCCGCATCTCGAGCTCGAACCCACCGACGACGTGCTGAGCGCACTGTCGGGGCGACGCCGCCCCGGGCAGGTCGTGGTTGGTTTCGCCGCGGAGCACGGGGACGGCGCCATCGACTACGCCCGCGACAAGCTCCAGCGCAAGGGGCTTGACGCGATCGTGGTCAACGACATCTCGCAGCCGGGCATCGGTTTCGACGCGCCCGACAACGAGGTGACGATCCTGGCCAGGGACGGCTCGGAGCATCGGCTACGTAGGACACGGAAGGAGCAGATTGCCGACGGCGTCCTCGATGAGGTGGAGAAGCTGCGAATCAAGGAGTCAGACGATCGAGCCATCAGAGCAGACCCCGCTCGCACCGCAGGAGTCTGAAGCGTCCGCCGCCGTGGGGCGGGCGCTCACAGCGAACATCAACAAGGCGGTGCAGGTCCGCCCCGAGACGCTGCGCCACCTGCTGGTGTCGCTGCTGGCCGAGGGGCACGCGCTGGTCGAGGACTATCCCGGCGTCGGCAAGACGGCCCTCGCCCGGGCCCTGGCCCGCTCCATCGACTGCCAGTTCGCGCGCATCCAGTGCACCTCGGACCTCCTGCCGGCCGACGTGGTCGGCACCAACGTCTATGACCAGCGCGAGCAGCGCTTCGAGTTCCGCCCGGGCCCGGTGTTCGCCAACGTGGTGCTGGTGGACGAGATCAACCGGGCCTCGCCCAAGACCCAGTCGGGCCTGCTGGAGTGCATGCAGGAGCGCCGGGTGACGGTGGACGTCCACACGCACGAACTGGCGCGGCCGTTCCTGGTGCTGGCCACGCAGAACCCGATCGAGTACGAGGGGACCTACCCGCTGCCCGAGGCCCAGGTCGACCGCTTCATGGTCCGCCTCTCCATGGGCTACCCCGACCGCGCCGCCGAGGCCGGAATGCTGGCGCAACACGAGGGTGGCGATCAGGTGATGACCCTGCGCCCGGTGGTCACCGCCGCCGAGGTGCTGGCCGCCCAGGACGCCGCCGCACGGGTCCGGGCCACGGCCCCGCTGCGCGATTACATCGTGCGGCTGTTGTGGCGCACCCGCGAGGATCCCCGCGTCGACCTCGGAGCCAGTCCGCGCGCCGGGCTGATGCTGCTGCGCGCGGCCAAGGCCAACGCGATGATGAGTGGCCGCGATCACGCCCTCCCCGATGATGTGCAGGCGCTCGCCGTCCCGGTGCTCGCCCACCGGCTCGTGCTGGCCCCGGAGACCCCACGGGCCGCCGCGCGCGATGTGATCCTGGATGCCGTCGGCTCGACGCGAGCCCTGTAGTCACCACCATGCAGACGATGGCGACACCACGGCTGCTGGCCACGCGAGCCGCCGTTGTCGCTGCCTGTGGGCTGGTGCTGTGCCTGGTGTCGCTCGTCTTTGACGCGGCGCCGCTGTTCGTGCCGGCGCTGGGAATGATCGCGCTCGGCGTGGGCACGCCGGCGTGGGTGTGGTTCGCCGCCCGGGGTGCGGCGACCGAGCGCCACCTCCCCGCCGAGCGGGTGATCGAGGACGAGCCGGTGGAGGCCGAGATCGAGGTTCGGCGTGGCCTGCTGGGCCTGCCCGGCGCCGAGGTCACCGACCCGTTCACCACGACGCGGTTCGAGCTGACCGGCGAGCTGTCGCCGCTGCGCGGCGATCGCACCACCAGCGTGCGGGTGAGCTCCCGTTTCGCGCGCCGCGGCCTGCACCGGCTGCCCGCCCCGGCGCTCACCGTCCGCGACCCGCTGGACCTGGCGCGCGCGGAGGCGGTCAGCCGCGCCGGCAGCCAGCAGGTCCTGGTCCTCCCCAAGACCGAGCCGGTGCGCTGGCTGGGCTCCGGCCACAGCCGCCGCCTGCGCCTGCCCGACGGCCATGCCGGCTCCGAGGCGCTGGCCGCCGTCGATCTCGACGGCCTGCGCCCGTATCGCAAGGGGACCCCCGCCAGCCGTATCCACTGGCCGGCGGTGGCCCGGGGAGCCGGCTTGATCGAGCGCCGGCTCCAGGCCGATGGCGACGCCCGCCCGCTGGTGGTGCTCGACGTCCGGACGCCGTCGGTGGCCGGCCATGCCGAGATCGAGCTGATCGACGCCGCCGTGCGCGCGGCGGCCTCGCTCGTGCTGGAGTTCAGCGGCGCGGGGGGCTGCGGCCTGCTCCTGCCCGGCGAGCAGCGCCCGACCATGATCGACCGCGAGCTGATCAGCTGGCCGGCCGCCTACGCGCGCCTGGCCCTGGTCGAGGGGGGCAGCCACAGCCGGCCGCCGGTCCTCGGCTCGATGGCGGCCCGCGCCGGGGCGATGGTGTACGTGGCGGCCTCGCCGGTGGACCGCCTCGGCTCCATCCTTGGCGCGCCGAGCGGCGGCCCGACGGTGCTGGTGGTCCCCGAGGCCGAGCTGGTCGGCGGCCACCCCCGGGGAGTCCGCACCACGGCTCGGCCCACGCTCACCGTGTCGGGCTGCCAGGGGTTCGTGGTCGGCGCGGGGCGCCAGTACGAGCGCCCCCGACCCGAGGACATGGTGGCGTGAGGGCGGCGGTGCCATGACCCGAGGACGCCGCCGATGAGCGCCGGAGCGTCGACCGCCGGATCGATCGGCGGGCGCACGCGCCGCCCGCGGGTCCAGGCACACACGCGCGCCGCCCCGGCCGAGCGCCCCTTCCTGCGGCTGGTCACCTTCACCGCTCTGGCCGGCTACGGGCTGGTGCGGTGGGCGACCCTCATGCGCCCCGAGCCCGGGTGGCGTCTCATCGGGCTCCTCGCTCTGGCCGTCGCGCTGGCCGGCGCCGTGCCGGTGATCTCGCGCTACAGCCGGGGGGCGGCAGCCGGGGCCTCGGTGGTCATCCTCCTGCTCGCCTTCCCGGTCTCGGGCCTGCGCTGGCACTGGCTCAAGCACATGAGCATTGCCCGGACCGCCGATCGGATCGAGCACGGGCTCAACCTGCTGCCCAACACGCTCGTCCCCTACCTCGGCTCGAGCGCCGACGTGCGGCTGGTCATCGTCCTGGGGGCGGCGGTGCTGGTGCTCGACGCGGCCGCGGTGCTGGCCTTCGCCGGCGGATCGCGACTCGGCGACGGGCGCCGGGCCGCGGCCGCGCTGCCGCTCATCGCGCTGGCCGTGGTGCCGTCGACCCTCATCCGCCCCGAGCTGCCCTACATGCAGGGGCTGCTGCTCTTCGGCCTGCTGGCGGCCTTCATGTGGGGCGAACGGGTCCGTGCCGGCGCCGCCGGCTCGGCGATCGGCATCATCGCGCTGGCCGGGGTGGCCGGGGCGATCGCCGCACCACGCATCGACCAGCGCTCGCCGTGGGTGGATTACCGGGCCTGGGCCGGCACCGCCGTGCCCGTCCACGTGGACACCTTCAACTGGAACCAGACCTACGGACCGCTGCGCTGGCCCCAGAACGGCCACGAGGTGTTCACCGTGACGACGAGCCGGTCACACGGCGACTACTGGAAGGCCGAGGACCTCGACACCTTCAACGGCACCAGCTGGGTCGTCGGCTCCCCACCGGGGCCGGCGCTGCCGGCGCCCAGCGGTGACGCGCTCTCGCGCTGGACCAAGACGATCCGGGTCTCGATCGTGGGCATGAAGACCCCGGACGTGATCGCCGCCGGGGAGGCCGGCCAGCCGCCGGCCTCGCTCCCGGGAGGCGTCGCGCAGGGCGCCGACGCCGGGACCTGGCAGTCGGGTACGCCGATGGGGCCGGGGACGAGCTATTCGATCTCGGTCTACTCGCCCGAGCCCTCGCCCCACGAGCTGGCCACCGCCGGGCGCGATTACCCGTCGGCGGCGCTGGCCGCCGATCTCACCCTGCAGCTCCCGGTCACGCCCACCTCGGTCGGGACGGCCACGGTGCCCGTCACCTTCCCGCTGTTCCACAGCCACAAGCACGCGACGGTGCCGGCGGGCACCGCGGCGCTCCCGCACGGGATCGCGGCGCCGCCCAGCCAGTCGCTCGCCTCCGTTGCCGTCGGCCTCTCGCCCTACGGCCACGCCTATGCGCTCGCCCAGCGCCTCGCCGCCAAGGCCCGGACGCCGTACGCGTTCGTCATGAGCGTGCGCAACTACCTCAGCGAGGCGCACGGATTCACCTACAACCAGACGCCCCCCGTGCACCAGTACCCGCTGGCGAGCTTCCTCTCCAACGACAAGGAGGGCTACTGCCAGCAGTTCTCCGGGGCGATGGCGATGCTGCTGCGCATGGGGGGGATCCCGGCGCGCGTGGCCGCCGGCTTCACGCCCGGCATCTATGACCGGCAGACCGCCAGCTGGGTCGTCAGCGACATCGATGCCCACGCGTGGGTCGAAGCCTGGTTCCCCAACTACGGGTGGGTGCGCTTTGACCCCACGCCGACCACCGCCCCGGCGCGTGGCGGCACGGCCATCGAGCCGATCCTCAAGAAGCTCCCCGGAGGCAGCACGGGCACCGACGCGGCGCTCGGGCGGCGCGACGCCACCCCCACCAGCACGGCCACCGCGCACCACCATGGCGCCGGTGGCGGTGGCACGAGCGTGTGGTGGTTGGTGGCGATCGGCCTGGCGCTGCTGGTGGTGCTGGCGTGGCTCGCGCGGCGCCTCATGCGCGACCACATCGCGCGCAGCGATCTGCTGGCCGAGCTCGAGCGAGCGCTGGCACGCACCGGGCGGCCCCTGCAGGACGGGATGACCCTGGTGGGGATCGAACACCGGCTGCACGGCTCGCCCGATGCCGAGGCCTACGTGCGCACACTGCGCCTCTCGCGCTACGGGGGCGACCCCGTCGCCCCCAGCGCCGCTCAGCGACGGGCGCTGCGCCGTGAGCTGGGCCGGGGGCTGGGATTCATCGGGCGGCTGCGCGCGCTGTGGGCGCTGCCGCCCCGCCTATAACCTGAAAAACGCTGTGCTGAGGGCGCGGTGGGTCTTAGACTCGTAGGGGTGGAAGAGCTCTATGACCTGTATCAGCGCGGTACCGAGCTGCTGGAGGCCGGCCATCATCATCAGGCCGCCATCCCGCTGGCGCGGGCGCGAGACCTGGCGCCCGACAAGACCTCGGTGCGCGAGGCGCTGGGGCGGGCCCTGTTTCACACCCAGCACTACGAGCAGGCGGCCGAGGAGTTTCGCGCGGTGATCGACCGTGCCCCCACCAACGACTACGCCCAGTTCTGCCTGGGCCGCTGCCTACAGCTGCTGGGCCGCCACGACGAGGCGCGCAAGCCGCTGGCGCTGGCCGCCTGCCTGCAGCCCGGCCGGCGCGATTACCGCGTCTACCGGGACCGTGCCCGGGCCCGCGCGGCGGAGCAGTCGGGCGGCTGAGGGCGACCGTCCCGAGCCGCTCGGGACACGGCCCGCAGGCGTTCACCAATGCACCCAAGCGGTGCTAACCTGAGGGTCACAGCTTTCCGGCCGGGCGTTCCCGGTGCCGTTTTTGAAAGTGGGCGCTCGCCCGCTTTTTTTATGAGATTTATGGAGGAGACAGTGAGTGCCCTACAGACCGAGATCGAAGCCAGACTTGCCGGCGTCGAGCCTGAGGTCGAGGTGCTGCTGGCCGAGGTGTCAGGACCCACCCTGCGCCTGTTCATCGACCATCCCGACGGCGTGAGCCTCGATCTCTGCGAGCGCGTCTCGGGCCACCTGAACGAGTACCGTCAGCGCTACGCGCTGGAGGTCTCGTCGCCCGGCCAGGACCGTCCCCTGACCAAGCCCCAGCACTACACACGTTTCCTTGGCCGCCGAGCCCGCGTGCGGCTGCATGAGGCCGCTGAAGGCCACAAGCAGCTGACCGGCGAGCTGGTCGGCGCCTCAGACAGCGATGTCACGATTGCCGCTGGTGACGGGGTCCTCACGATCCCGTACGAGCACATCGTCCGCTCCAACCTCGTACCCGGAGACTGATTCATGTCCAAGGAGATCGTCGAGGCCGTACGAGGCCTCGCAGCGGAGAAGAACATTTCCCACGAGAAGCTGATGGAGGCGCTGGAAGACGCGCTGCTGTCGGCGTACAAGAAGACCCCCGGCTCGGCGCCCTACGCCAAGGTGGAGATGGACCGCGACAGCGGGGACTTCATCGTGTGGGAGCTGAAGATCCCGCCGGAGCTCGAGGAGCAGCTGCTCATCGAGGCCAGCACCGATCAGCAGCCGACGGTCGATCCCGAGACGGGGGAGATGCGTGACGCGCCCGAGCCTGAGATCGACATGGAGAAGCTCAAGGAGTACGAGGACCAGATCGAGATCGAGGACGTCACGCCCCACGACTTCGGGCGCATCGCCGCTCAGACGGCCAAGCAGGTGATCCTCCAGCGGATCCGCGAGGCCGAGCGCGACATGATGTTCGAGGAGTACCGCGACCGCGTGGGCGAGCTGATCACCGGGATCGTGCAGCAGTCGGACTCGCGCTACACGCTCGTGCAGCTACGCGAGCGCGTCGAGGCGCTGCTGCCCAAGTCTGAGCAGGTCGACGGTGAGCGCTATGACCACTCGCAGCGGATCAAGGCCGTCATCAAGGACGTCTCGAACTCGACCAAGGGGCCGAGCATCATCGTCTCCCGGCGCGACCCCGAGCTGATCAAGTCGCTGTTCGAGCTCGAGGTGCCCGAGATTGCCGACGGCCTGGTGGAGATCACCGGCGTCGCGCGTGAGCCCGGCTACCGCTCGAAGATCGCGGTCGTCTCCCACGTCGACGGCGTTGACCCGGTCGGCGCCTGCGTCGGACCCCGAGGGTCCCGCGTGCGCATGGTCGTCTCCGAGTTGCGCGGCGAGAAGATCGACATCATCCCCTACAACGACGAGCCCGCCCGGTTCGTGGCCAAGGCGCTGTCGCCCGCGCGGGTGCGCGAGGTGCTGGTGGACGATGCCGGCAAGCAGGCGACGGTCATCGTCCCGGATGACCAGCTGTCGCTGGCCATCGGCCGCGAGGGCCAGAACGCGCGTCTGGCGGCACGGCTCACCGGCTGGCGGATCGACATCCGCTCTGAGACCGAGTTCGCCGCCGAGGAGGCCGAGCACGGCTACGAGGAGGAGGAGCTGCAGGGCCGCTGCGCCGCCATCCTCACCAACGGCCGCCGTTGCCCCAACGCGGCGCTGCCCGGCTCGCGCTACTGCGGCATCGAGGCCCACCAGGCGCTGGCGGGCACGGGAACCGATCAGGTCGGAGCCGACCCGGCACCCGAGTCCGAGCCCGAGCCCGAGGCGGAGGTCACCGTGGAGACCGAGCTCACCGCCGGGGCCGGGGCCCCGGCCGGCGAGGTTGCAGCCGATGCACCGGCGAATGGGGCAGCAAGTGCGGCCGCTCCCGATGGCGCAGGCCAGGAAGGCTCGTAAACTCAGGTCCGCATGAGCAACAAGCGCGTTCATGAAATTGCCAAGGAGCGTGGCCTTCCCGCCAAGGACGTCCTGGCCCGCCTGAAGGCGGCCGGCGTCGAGGTCAAGGCCGCGTCGTCGTCCGTCGACGAGGCGGTCGCCGCACGCGTGCTGGCCAACGGCGGCCAGGCGCGGCAAGAGTCCACCGGTTCCGACAAGCCGGCCACGGCGGCCAAGGGCGGCAGTGCCAAGGCCTCCGCCAAGACCGCCGACGGCGGCGCCAAGGCGGCCGACGGCGCCCGCGCGGGCAGCCGGTCGCGCAGCGAGGCACCGGCGAAGTCCACCGAGCGCCCCGCCAAGGCCGCGCCCGCCGCCCAGGCGTCGGCGCCCGCCCCGGAGGCCGAGAGTGCCGCTCCGCCCGCGGCCGAGTCCGCAACCCGCCCCTCCAGAGATGGCGGCGGCGCCCAGAGCGGCGGCGGTCAGGGGAACGGCGGCGGCCAGAACGCCGGAGGCGGCCAGGCCGGCGGCGATCACAAGCGCCCCACCCGTGATTCCCTGCAGGGCGAGCGCGCCCCCGGCAACGCCGGCGGCCGGCGCCGCGTCGTCATCGACTCGCAGGCCTCGCGCCGGGGACCGGGCGGCACCGGCGGTGGACCGCCGCAGTCAAATCAGCCGCCTCGCCGCCAGCGGCGCGGCCGGCGCCGTCGTGGGGTCTACGACGAGGAAGCGGAGTCGCGGCCGTCGCGCACGCCCTCGGCCGACCCGACCGCGGTCCAGGTCAACTCGGGCTCCACGGTCAAGGACGTCGCCGAGTACCTGGACGTCTCGACCTCGGAGATCATCAAGAAGCTGATGGGCCTGGGGGAGATGCGCACGCTCACCCAGACGTTGTCTGACGACACCATCGAGGTGCTGGCCACCGAGCTGGGCAAGGAAGTGGAGATCGTCCACTCCGAGGATGAGGAGATCGCCGAGCCGGTGTTCAACGACGCCGAGGAGGACCTCGTCGAGCGCGCCCCCGTGGTCACGATCATGGGACACGTCGACCACGGCAAGACCTCGATGCTGGACGCCATCCGCGAGACGCAGGTGGCGGCCGGCGAGGCCGGCGGCATCACCCAGCACATCGGCGCCTACCAGGTCCGCCACGATGACCACGCCATCACCTTCCTCGACACTCCAGGCCACGAGGCCTTCACCGCCATGCGCGCCCGCGGCGCCAAGGTCACCGACATCGCGGTGATCGTGGTGGCCGCCGACGACGGGGTGAAGCCCCAGACCCAGGAGGCTGTCGACCACGCCAAGGAGGCCGGCGTCCCCATCCTGGTGGCCGTCAACAAGATCGATAAGGAGGGCGCGCAGCCTGACCGCGTGCGCACCGAGATGACCTCGCTCGGCCTCCAGCCCGTCGAGTGGGGCGGCGAGACCGAGTTCGTCAACGTGTCGGCCAAGACCCGGGAGGGCCTGGACGACCTGCTGGAGACGATCATCGTCATGGCCGAGGTCGAGGAGCTCAAGGCCAATCCCGACGCCGCCGCCTCGGGCACCGTGATCGAGTCAAAGCTCGATCCCGGCCGTGGTCCGGTGGTCTCCATCCTGGTCAGCCGCGGCACGCTGGAGGTCGGCGATGCGCTCGTCGCCGGTGCTCAGTGGGGCCGCGTGCGCGCCATGCACGACTTCCGCGGCCAGCGGATCGGCCAGGCGCTCCCCGGCGAGCCGGTGGAGGTGCTGGGCTTTGACGGCGTCCCCGAGGCCGGCGAGCACGTGCGCGTTGTCGAGCACGAGCGCCGCGCCCGCCAGCTCGCGATGGAGCGCGCATCGCGCCTGAAGGCTGAGTCGCTGGCTCGCCAGAGCGGCAAGCGCGTCTCCCTGGAGACCATCTTCGGCTCAGACCTGGCCGAGGTCAACCTCGTGCTCAAGGCCGACGTGGCCGGCTCCCTGGAGGCCATCGAGGACGAGATCGCCAAGCTCCCGCAGGACGAGGTGTCCGTGGTGGTCATTCGCCGCGCCGTCGGCGCCGTCACCGAATCAGATGTCATGCTGGCCGCCGCCTCCAACGCCGTCATCCTGGCCTTCAACGTGCGCCCCGTCGGGGATGCCCGGGCCGTGGCCGAGCGCGAGGGCGTCGAGATCCGCGGCTACTCGGTCATCTACCGCGCCATCGACGAGCTGCGCCAGGCCATGCAGGGCATGCTCGCCCCCGAGGAGGTCGAGGAGGCGCTCGGCTCAGCCGAGGTGCGCCAGATCTTCCGCGCCTCGCGCGTGGGGACGATCGCCGGCTCCTACGTCACCGAGGGCAAGATCACCCGCGGCTCCAAGGTCCGGCTCGTCCGCGACGGGACGGTCATCTGGGACGGCGAGATCGCCAGCCTGCGTCGCTTCAACGAGGATGCCCGCGAGGTCTCGTCCGGCTACGAGTGCGGCATCGTGCTGCGCGACTACGCCGACGTCAAGGAAGGCGACGTCCTCGAGACCTACACGACTCGCCAGGTCGAGCGCGAGCTCGCCTGACGCGGTCGCCTGACCGCGCGTGTCCGGTTCGCCCACGGGAGGGTTCGTCGCCGTGCTGGTCATCGATCTGCATTTCCCCGACGCCGGGAGCCTGAAGGGCAAGCGCAAAGAGCTGTCGTCGATCAAGGCGCAGCTCTCGGGACGGCTGGGCGTCGCCGTCTCGGAGACCGGGTATCAGGACCTATGGCAGCGGGCGAAGCTGACCGCGGCCCTCACCGGAGGGTCCCTGCGCCGGCTCGCCGCGGCTGCCGACGAGGTCGAACGCTGGATCCTGGCTCGCTGCCCCGAGGGCGCCAGCGTGGAGCGGCTGGTGGCCTCCGTCGAGGATTTGCGAGGATGAGGCATGAGGTCGCAGCGCGAACGAATGTGCGGAGGGTAGGATGCGCGGTGGCCGCATGCGGCGCGTCGACGAGGCGATGAGAGCCGTCCTCTCCGACGCGATCGCCAAAGATCTCAAGGACCCGCGGATAGGGTTCGTAACAGTGACCGGCGTCAAGACCAGCCCCGATCTTCGTCATGCTCGCGTGTATGTGAGCGTTCTCGGCACCGACCCCGAGCGGGCGGCGAGCATCGACGGCCTGCGCTCCGCCCACGGGTTCCTCCAGCGCCGCCTGGCCGACGAGCTCACGCTCAAGCACACGCCGTCGCTGAGCTTTGAGTACGACGATTCGGTGGACCGGGGGATGCGAATCTCAGAACTGCTCGACGAGCACGATCCAGAGGAGGAGACCAGTGACCAGTAACGGCGACCGCTCCTCGCGCGATCGCGTCCTCGCCGAGCTGCGCGAGGCGTCTGACCTGGTGGTGGTCGCCCACGAGAACCCCGACGGCGACGCCATCGGCTCGCTGGTGGCGATGCGAGCCATCCTCACCGAGATCGGCAAGGACTGCCTGATGTTCATCGACGCCCGCGACCTGCCGCTGCCCCAGGAATATGCCTTTTTGCCCCTGGACGGCGTTGTCTCCGAGCCGCCGGCGGACCTGGCCGAGCGCACCATCGTCTTCCTGGACTGCGGCAACATCGACCGCAACCCGGCCGAGGCGTTCCGCCGGGAGGGTGGGTCGGCTCTGCACATCCTCAACATCGACCACCACCACGACAACACCCACTTCGGGACGGTCAACCTGGTGGTGCCCGAGGCGTCCTGCACCGCCGAGATCGTCTGGGACCTGATGAACGAGCTGGGCGTGGCCGCCACGCGGACCATCGCCGACGCCCTCTACGTCGGACTGATCACCGACACGGGCCGCTTCATGTACGAGAACACCGGCACCCGGGCCCATCTGATGGCCGCTGACCTCATCGAGGCCGGTGTCGACGTGCACGCCATCTACCGCCACGTCTACGAGGGTGTGCCCTACGGCAAGCTGGCCCTGCTGGCGCGCGGCCTGACCAACGTCCAGCGCTATGACGGCGGCCGGCTCACCATCACCGATCTCAGCGTCCGCGACTTCAGCGCATCCGACGCCGAGGAGAGCTACTCGGAGGGCCTCATCGACTACCTGCGCGCCGTCGAGGGCACGCGCCTGGCGGCGCTGGTCCGCGACCGGCTGGGCAGCCCGAGCAACGGCGGCAGCCGCAAGGTCTCGTTGCGGGCCGGCGACGACGCGATCGACGTGTCGGCCATCGCCCGCGCCCAGGGCGGCGGCGGGCACCGCCAGGCGGCCGGCTTCAGCACCGAGCTCTCCTACGACGAGCTGGTGTCGTTCCTGCGCGAGCAGCTCGCCGCACAGAGCTGAGTGTCGCCCAGCGATTCGGGCGTGGACGCGCCGCGCGATCATCTCCTGCTCTGTGACAAGCCCGCGGGGGTGACCTCCCACGACGTGGTGGCGGGCGTCCGCCGCACGCTCCCGCGCAAGACCAAGGTCGGCCATGCCGGAACCCTGGACCCATTCGCCACCGGGTTACTGCTGGTGCTCGTCGGCCGAGCGACCCGCGCCCAGCGCTTCTTCATGGCTCTGCCCAAGCGCTATGAGGTGGTGGCGCGCTTCGGCGCGGTGTCGAGCACGGGGGACCCCGAGGGCGAAATCACCAAAACCGGGCGGGTGCCCACCGGGGAGCTGGCCCTGCCCACCGGCCAGATCCGCCAGCGCCCGCCCGCGTACTCGGCGGTCAAGGTCGGCGGCCGGCGTGCCTATGAGCTGGCCCGCGCCGGGGCCGACGTGCAGCTCGCGGAACGTGAGGTCACGGTCTACCGCTTTGATCAGCTCTGGCACGAGGACGATCGTCGCGGCTTTGTCATCGAGTGCTCCTCGGGGACATACGTGCGCAGCCTGATCGCCGACCTCGGGGATGCCTACTGCCTCGAGCTGCGCCGCACCCTGATCGGCGACTTCGACGTCGCCGATGCCGATCTGAAGCGCCCGGTGGCTCTATCCGAGGCGCTGGCCTTCCTCCCCGAGGTGGCCCTGAGCGGCGAGCCGGCGCGCCGGGCCGCCCATGGCGTGCGCATCGACGCCGCGGCCCCCGGAGAGGCGGTGGTGCGCCTCACCGACGCCGACGGGCTCATCGCCCTGGCTGAGCCGGTGGACGGCGGCACGGCGCTCAAGCCGGTTGTGGGCTTCCGAGGCTAGGCTTCGCGGCGATGCAGGTGACGATGCTCGCGGACGTCGAGGCCCGCCCCCGCCGCGTGGCGGTGGGTGAGTTCGACGGCGTCCATCTCGGCCACCGGCAGGTCATCGCGGGCAACGACACCGTGCTGACCTTCGAGCCCCACCCACTGGCCGTGGTCCGTCCTGAGGCAGCGCCCAAGCTCCTCACCAGCCTCGAGGCCCGCGCGGAGCTGATCGCCGGCCTCGGCGTCCAGGAGCTGGTCCTCATCCCCTTCGACGAGCAGTTCGCGCTGCAGACGCCCCAGGAGTTCATTGACCACGTGCTGGTGGAGCGGTTGTGCGCGACCCACGTGTCGGTGGGGGAGAATTTCCGCTTCGGTCACGGCGCGGCCGGGGACACCGACATGCTGGGGGCCGACCCGCGCTTTGCCACGCGGGTGGTGCGGCTGGTCGAGGTCGACGGCGAGATCGTCTCCTCCAGCCATATCCGAGCGCTGGTGGCGGCCGGCGACGTCGAGCACGCCGCCCGCTTCCTCGGCGCTCCCTTTCAGATGCGAGGGGAGGTGGTGACCGGGGACCGGCGTGGCCGCGACCTGGGCTTTCCCACCGCGAACATCGTGCCCGACGAGCAGCTGATCTGCCCGGGATACGGCGTCTACGCCGCCCGCGCCGACGGGCGGTGCGCCGCCGTCTCGGTCGGGGTGCGCCCGACATTCGGGCTGGGGCGGGCGCTGCTGGTGGAGGCCTTCATCCTCGACTTCGACGGGGACCTGTACGGCCAGGAGCTGCGCATCGATTTCCTGGCGCGCCTGCGCGGTGAGCGGCGCTTTGACACCAGCGAGGCCCTGGTGGAGCAGATGGAGCTCGACGTCGAGCAAACCCGCCGGCTGTGCGGGTGATCTCTGCTACCCTCACCGGCCGCATGACTCTGACCCAGGAACGCAAGCAGGAGCTGATCGACAAGTTCGGCGACGGCCCCACCGACACCGGCAAGACCGAGGTCCAGGTGGCGCTGCTCACCGAGCGCATCAACCAGCTCACCGTGCACCTGCGCACCCACGCCAAGGACCACCACTCGCGCCGGGGGCTGCTGATGCTCAACGGCCAGCGTCGCCGGTTCCTCAACTACCTGCGCAAGACCGATCTCGAGCGCTACCGCGCGCTCATCCGCGAGCTCGGCCTGCGCCGGTGATCGCCGGCGGGACCTCGGTCCCCGAGTTCACCCTCAAGCGGGCTGACGGCTCGGACTTCACTCGGGCCGACCTTGAGGGCAAGACGACGGTGTTCGTCTTCTATCCCTTCGCCTTCAGCCCGGTGTGCACCGACCAGCTCAACCTCTACGAGGAGGTGCTGGAGGACTTCGAGGCCAAGGGGGCCACGCTCTACGGGGTCAGCTGCGACGCCACCTACTCCCAGACCGCGTTCAAGGAGAAGCTGGGCGTGACCATCGAGCAGCTGTCTGACTTCGAGCCCAAGGGCGCCACCTGCCGCGCCTTTGACGCCTACCACGAAGGTGGCTTTCCCCAGCGGGCGCTGGCGCTCATCGGGCCCGACGGCGTGGTCCGCTGGTCCTACCAGGCGGCGTCGCCGGGGGACCTGCCCGGAGCCAACCTCATCTTCGACGCCCTCGACGCGTAGCCGCCGCGAGGCCGTGCCGTGAGCGAGCTCGGCTCCGCTCCCGTTCCCGAGCCGTCTGACGCCGATCACCGCCGCGGGGCGGGGCCGGTGACGATCGTCTACGCCGACTTCGAGTGCCCCTTCTGCGCGGCGCTGGAACTGCGGCTGCGCGAGTTGGCCCTCGAGGTCGTCTTTCGCCACTTCCCGGTGCGCTCCAGCCATCCGCGGGCCTGGCCCGCCGCCTGTGCGGCCGAGGCCGCCGCCGACCAGGGCCGCTTCTGGGAGATGCACGATCTCCTCTTCTCAGACCAGGCCCGGCTGGAGGACCCCCACCTCTGGGACCGGGCGCGGCGGCTCGGGCTCGACCTCGAGCGTTTTGATACCGACCGCCGCGGCGACGCCGTGCGCGCCCGGGTCACGGCCGACTTTCGCTCGGGGGTGCGCGCGGGGGTCGTCACCACGCCGGCACTGTTCGCCTGGGGCGACCGCGGGGCCGAGCCCGTTGACCTGGCCGAGCTCGAGCGTCGCCTCGGCAGCCCGCGCACGTCGTAGCCGAGCGGGTCCGGCCGTCGCCGGCCGGTCAGGCCGCAGCTCGCCCGGTCAGGCGGTGGCGGCCTGCGCGGGCGCGGCCGCGCCCTGCGTGGCCTTGGCCTGCTCGAGGTCCTCCAGCGACGGCGGCGAGCCCCGCAGGGGCCGCTGGACCCCCGAAGCGCTGATCGCCGAGCGGACGAGGTCGAGCTGGCGCAGGACCACGTCGTGGTTGACGTGCTGGAAGGAGGCCACCGCCTCGCAGACGCCCTTGATCAGCATGAGCACGTCGACCGCGCTGATGTCGGTTCGCACCGCGCCCGCGTCCTGGGCCTTCTGCACCAGGGCGTCGAGGACGCCGATGAGCTGGCTGTGGATCTCGCGGATCTCGTCGTTGGCCAGCCACGTCTCGGCGATCGCGTCAAACAGGGCGCGATCGGTCTGCTGGCGGCCAACCGACTGCTCGATGAGGTCAAACAGCGCCTCACCGGCGTCGGAGGACTCCAGGGCCTCGCGCCCGCGGGCGATCGACTCCCGCATGCGCTCGACGACGATCGCTGCGATCAGGTGCTCCTTGGAGGGGAAGTTGCGAAACAGTGTTCCCCGGCCGACCCCGGCCTGTTGCGCGATCTCGCCGACGCCGACGTCCAGGCCCCGCTCGCAGAACATCTGCGTGGCGGCGTCCAAAAGCCGACGCCGGTTGCGCTCGGCGTCCGCCCGCATCGTGCGGCGCTCCTCCATCGGGTGGGAATTGTGCTCCATCTCTCTGACGAACGCTAGTACGGACCGAGTTTGCGCGATGCAGCGGCGATCAGGCGGGGATGGGCTGCACGCCCGCCTCGATCGCGCGCTCGACCTCGCGCATGTGACTGCGCCGCAGCGCCACGGTCATGATCACGGCTCCGGACGCCAGCATGATCGCCGCCGCCAGGAAGGCCACGTGGTAGCCCGAGACGCGGGCGGCCACCACCGCGGCCTGGCTGGTGCCGTGCAGGACCCGAGCGGTCTGGCTGGCCGCCAGGGTGGACAGGATGGCCAGGCCCAGCGAACCTCCGACCTGCTGAGCGGTGTTGAACAGTCCGCTGGCCAGGCCGGCGTCCTTGTCGGAGACTCCGCTCGTGCCCATCAGGGTGATCGGCACGAAGGTGAGGCCCATGCCCAGGCTCATCGGCAGCAGGCCGGGGAGCAGATTCGCCGCGTAGCTGCCGTTGACCGGCAGCTGGGTGAGGACCAGCATCCCGACCGCGGCCAACGAGATTCCGGCGATCGAGACGTTGCGCACGCCCACTCGCTTGATCAACTGCTGAGCGACGCCGGCCCCGATCATGATCCCGGCGGTCACCGGGAGGAAGGCCAAGCCGGCCTTGAGCGGGCTGTAGCCGAGGATCTCCTGGACATAGAGGGAGGCGAAGAAGAACATCCCGAACATCCCTGAGGCGACCAGCAGCAGGACGACGTCGGCCACCGCCAGGGCGCGGATGCGGAAGATGCTCAGGCGCATGAGCGGCGCCTTGCTGCGGGCCTCGATGAAGACGAAGGCGGCCAGCAGCACCGCGGCGGCGGCGAGCAGGCCGATGGTCTTGGCCGAGCCCCAGCCGTAGACCTGAGCCTTGACGATGGCGTAAACCAGCACGACGAGGCCGCCGGTGACGGTGACCGCGCCGGCGAGGTCGAAGGAACGATGTTCGACCTCGACGCGCGACTCGGCGACGTAGCGCAGCGCCAGCGCGATGGTGACGATGCCGACGGGGACGTTGACGAAGAACACCCAGCGCCAGGAGGCGATGTCGGTGAGGATCCCACCCATGAGCAGACCGACGGCGGCGCCGGAGGCGGCGATGGCGCTCCACACCCCCAAAGCCTTGGTGCGCTCACCGGTGTCGGTGAACGTGGTGGTGATGATGGCCAGAGCGGCGGGGGAGACCAGCGCGCCGCCGAGGCCCTGAAGGCCACGGCCGGCGATGAGCATGCCGGAGCTCTGGGCCAGGCCGTTGATCAGCGAGGCGACGGAGAAGAGCAGGACGCCCGACAGGAAGAGCCGCTTGCGCCCGATCAGGTCCGCGGCGCGCCCGCCCAGCAGCAGAAAGCCGCCGAACACGAGCGTGTAGCCGTTGACCACCCACTGCAGGTTGGCCGCCGAGAAGTGCAGGCCGCGCTGCACCGAGGGCAGCGCGATGTTGACCACGGTCGCGTCGAGCACCACCATGAACTGGGCCATGCAGGCGATGACCAAGACGAGCCACTTGCTCGTGACGGCGCCGGGCGGGCGCTCGGTGATGGTGGCTTCGGGGGTGGTGGTGTCGGTCATGCGCGCTCCTTGGACGGGGTCGGCGGGAGGTGAAGTGGACCAGCCGGTCCGTTTACGGTAGCACAACCGGACCGGGGGGTCCGCTTGGTCGGCGAGCCCACCGGGGCGGGCGCGGCGCTGCGCCGACACCCGCTAGCATCAAAGGCGTTCGGAACGAATCGAAGAGAAACGGACTCCGCCGACCGAAGGGCGGAGCAGAAGGGAATTGAATATGTCTGACGCCGTTACGCGCGTCACCGTCGAGATCGAGGGCAAGGAGATCTCGTTCGAGACCGGCAAGCTGGCCAAGCAGGCCTCCGGTGCGGTCGTCGTCCAGGCGGGCGAGACCATGGTCCTCTGTACCGCGACCGCGGGGAATCTCCGCGACGTGGACTTCCTCCCGCTCACCGTCGATGTGGAAGAGCGGATGTACGCAGCCGGGAAGATTCCCGGCTCTTTCTTTAAGCGCGAGGGGCGCGCGGGGGAGAAGGCGACGCTGACCGCGCGCCTCATCGACCGGCCGATCCGGCCGCTGTTCCCCAAGGGCTGGCGTTATGAGACCCAGCTGGTGGCGCTGCCGATGTCGGTTGACCACGTCAACCCGTACGACATGCTCGCCATGAACGGCGCCTCCGCGGCGCTGATGGTCTCCAACGTCCCGTTCCCGGCGCCCGTCGGCGCGGTGCGCGTGGGCAAGATCGACGGCAACTTCGTCGTCAACCCCGACGAGGAGCTCCTGCTCGAGGACACCGATCTCGACCTGATCGTCGCCGGCACCGAGGAGGCCATCCTGATGGTCGAGGCGGGCGCCAACGAGATCCCCGAGGCCGAGATCCTCGACGCCCTGGACATTGCGCACGATGCGATCAAGAAGCTGTGCGCCGCCCAGCGCGAGCTGGCCGAGAAGGCCGGCAAGCCGAAGACCGAGGTCGAGATCCCCCAGGTCCACCCTGAGCTCTACGAGCAGATCAAGGCCTCGCACGGCGCGGCCCTGGATGCCGCCACCCAGGTGGAGGACAAGCTCGAGCGCCAAGACGCCACCAAGACCGTCGAGGAGCAGATCCTCGAGCACTACTCGGGCGACCCTGAGTCAGAGACCTACAAGGAGTACCGCGCCAACGCCCAGCGCGCCTTCGACAAGCTGGAGAAGACGCTCATCCGCGAGCGCATCGCGGTGCAGAAGAAGCGTCCCGACGGTCGCGGCACCGAGCAGATCCGCCCGATCTCGATCGAGGTCGACGTCGCCCCGCGCACGCACGGCTCGGCGCTGTTCACCCGTGGCCAGACCCAGGCCTTCTCGGTCGTGGCCCTCGGCACCACGCGCGAGGAGATGCGGCTGGACACGCTCGGCCTGGAGACGACCAAGCGCTACTTCCACCACTACAACTTCCCGCCGTTCAGCGTCGGGGAGGCGGGCTTCATGCGCGGCCCCAAGCGCCGTGACATCGGCCACGGCGCGCTGGCCGAGCGGGCCCTGGTCCCGATGATCCCCAGCCAGGAGGAGTTCCCCTACACGATCCGCGTGGTCTCGGACATCTTCGAGTCCAACGGATCGAGCTCGATGGCGAGCGTGTGCGGCTCCACCCTGTCGCTGATGGACGCCGGCGTGCCGATCAAGGCGCCGGTCGCCGGTATCGCCATGGGCCTGATCAAGGAGGGTGACGACTACGTCATCCTCACCGACATCGCCGGCGTCGAGGACCACCTCGGCGACATGGACTTCAAGGTCGCCGGCACCCAGGACGGCATCACCGCCCTGCAGATGGACATCAAGATCACGGGCGTCACGTTCGAGATCATGCGCGACGCCCTGGCCCAGGCCAAGGTCGCCCGCGAGTTCATCCTCGGGGAGATGGGCAACGTCATCTCGACGCCGCGCTCGGAGCTGTCCAAGTACGCCCCGGGGATCGCCTCGGTGCAGATCGATCCGGAGAAGATCGGCCTGCTCATCGGCAAGGGTGGCGAGACCATCCGGTCGCTGCAGGAGGAGTACGAGTCCCAGATCGACGTCAACGACGAGGGCATGGTGCTCGTCTACGCGGCCGACCGCGAGCGCGGCGACGCGCTGGTGGAGCGGATCCGCTCGATGACCAAGGAGGTCGAGGTCGGCGACGAGTTC
>DATJTQ010000096.1:0-21848 GCA_035503355.1 Solirubrobacteraceae bacterium | reverse complement strand
ATGGGGGCCGTCTACGGGATCAACCCGTACACCCACGGGCCCTACGCCAACAACCCAGACGCCGTGTTTCAGTACGTCGGCGCGAGATGGTCAACCATCCCCAGCGCCTACGGGCCGGCGTTCACCGTCTTCAGCTACCTGCTGGCGCCGCTCACCATCGCCACCAGCGCCTTCGCCTACAAGTCGATCGCCGCCGTCGCCAGCCTCGCGCTGGTGGCCGTGGTGTGGCGGTGCGCTCAGCTGCGTGGCGCCGATCCCGTCAAGGCGGCGGCGCTGGTCGGGCTCAACCCCCTGCTCCTCATCTACGGGGTCGGCGGTGGCCACAACGACCTCCTGATGCTCCTGGCCATGATGGGCGGCGTGTACGCGATCCTGGCCTCGCGCGAGCGGGTGGGCGGGGCACTCAGCCTGCTGGCCATCGGCGTCAAGCTCACCGCCGGCCTCGTGCTGCCCTTCGCGCTCGCCGCCGGCGGCTCGGCGCGGCAGGCCCGGGCGGGCCGGCGTCGCCTGGCCGTGGGCGCCGGCATCGGCTTGATCGCCCTCGCCGCGCTGAGCCTCAGCGTGTTCGGCTCCGGCTCGATCCACGTCCTGGGGACCGTGATCAAGAGCCAGAGCGGCGGGGACTCCCCCAGCATCCCCGGGGCGATCTCAACCAGGCTGGGCCTCCCCACCCTCGGCCACATCACCGGCTTCGCGCTCGCCGGCGCGTTCGCGGTGACCTTGTGCTGGCTGCTGCGGCGCGTGTGGCGCGGGCAGACCGACTGGATCGACGGCGCCGGCTGGGCCATGCTGGCCATGCTCGTGGCCTCCAGCTCGGTGCTGCCGTGGTACGTCGCCTGGCTGCTGCCCCTGGCCGCGCTGGCCCGCGATCGGCGCCTGGCCACGACGGCGATCGCCTTCACCGGGGTGGTCCAGCTCATCACGCTGCTGGGGTACATCCCGCACGGTTTCCTGTAACGCGGTGGCGTACCCAGCCCGTAGGATGCAGCGATGAGCGATGCGCCGAGCATCTTTGACGGTGCGCCGCGCGAGCTGTCGCTGGTCAGCGTCGTCGCCCCCGTCTACAACGAGGACGCCACGATCCTCGAGTTCCACGCGCGTGTGTGCGCCGCGCTGGACGGGCTGCCCTTCGAGCTGGTGCTCGTCGACGACGGCTCCACCGACGGGACCCCGATGAAGCTCGAGACCCTCGCGGCGACCGACCCGCGGGTGCGCGTCGTCTACCTGTCGCGCAACTTCGGCCACCAGACGGCGCTGACTGCCGGGCTCGATCACGCCGGAGGGGACGCCGTGGTCATGCTCGACGCCGACCTCCAGGACCCGCCCGAGGTGATCACGACGATGCTCGATCACTGGCGAGCGGGCTGCGACGTCGTCTACGCGGTGCGCGAGCAACGCGACGGGGAGTCGCGCTTCAAGCTGGGCACCGCCCGCCTCTTCTACCGGCTGTTCGACAAGCTGGCCCAGGTCGAGCTCCAGCACAACTCCGGTGATTTCCGGCTCCTGGACCGCCGCGCGCTCGACGCGCTGCTCTCGATGCGCGAGCGCAACCGCTTCCTCCGCGGGATGACGGTGTGGGTGGGCTACACGCAGGCCGCCGTGCCCTACCACCGCGACTCGCGCTACGCCGGTGAGACCAAGTACACGCTCCCGCGCATGCTGCGCTTCTCGCTGGACGCGATCTCCTCGTTCTCGCACCGCCCGCTGCAGCTGGCCACCCTGCTGGGATTCCTCATCTCGACGCTGGCCTTCATCGCCATCCCCGTCGTGGTGGTGCTCCGGATCCTGGGCTCCTACCTGCCCGGCTTCAGCGCGGTCACCATCCTGATCCTGCTGCTCGGCGGGATCGAGCTGATCGCCATCGGGATCATCGGGGAGTACGTGGGCCGCATCTACGACGAGGTCAAGGGCCGGCCGCTGTACCTGGTCCGGGCGCGACGCAACATGCCGGTCGCCGGGATCGAGCCCGACATCTCGGCGCTGCCTCCCGCCCACGCGCTGCCGCCCCGCGGCGGCGAGGACGCCCCTAGCCCCCCGCTGGACTAGGGCCCACCGAAGGATTCGAGCGTCCGTCGGGCTGGCCGCCGGCCGCCCGGCGCAGCTGGCGCACCTCGCCCGGGGGCCGGTCATCGGCCTCGTCGGCGGCCACCTCGAGCGCGCCGATCCGGCTCGAGAGGCCCCGGATCGCGTCGGCCACGGGATCGGGCAGGTGGATCCAGTCGGTGTCGGGCCCCTCCGGACGGCGCCCCTCCACCCGGACGGGATGCCCGGGATTGCCCACCACGGTGGAGTTGGGCGGGACGTCGTGGATGACGACGCTGTTGGCGCCGATCTTCGCGCCATGGCCGACCGTGATCGGGCCCAGCAGCTTGGCTCCGGAGCCGATGGTGACGTTGTCCTGGACCGTCGGGTGGCGTTTGCCGGTGGCAAACCCGGTTCCGCCGAGCGTGACGCCCTGGTACATGGTGACGTCGTCGCCGATGGCGGCCGTCTCGCCGATGACCACGCCCATCCCGTGATCGATGAAGAACCCGTTGCCGATCTGCGCCGCCGGATGGATCTCGATCCCGGTCACCGCCCGGGCCAGCGCGGCGATCAGACGCGGGGCCAGCGGCACCCCGGCCCCGTAGAGGGCGTGGGCCACGCGGTGAGCCAGCAGCGCGTGCACCCCCGGCCACGCGGCGAGGATCTCCCATGAGCTCACGCCGCGCGCCGCCGGATCGCGGGTCTTGGCCGCGCTCACGTCGCGCCGGATCTCCGCCACGGTCCGGGTCATCAGGCCGAGGCCGAACATGCCGTGAAGGCTACAGAGCCAGGGGTCCCGGCTCGCGAGGTGCTCGCCGTCCGGTCACGGGGCAAAGAACGGGGTCGAGACGTAGCGCTCGCCCGAGTCGGGCAGGATGACCGCGATCCGCGCCCCCCGCGACTCGGGCCGCGACGCGATCTGCACGGCCGCCCACACGGCCGCCCCGCATGAGATCCCGGCCAGCACGCCCTCGCGACGCGCCAGCAGCCGGGCGGTCTCGATCGCAGCCTCGTCATCGACCGGGATCACCTCGTCGAGCAGCTCGCGGTTGAGCACCGCGGGGACGAACCCCGCTCCGATGCCCTGGATCTTGTGGGGCCCGGGCAGGCCGCCGGACAGGACCGCCGAGGCCATCGGCTCGACGGCCACCACGCGGCAGTTGGGGTTGCGCTCCTTGAGCACCTCCCCCGCGCCGGTGATCGTCCCGCCGGTCCCGACGCCCGCGACGAGGATGTCGACGCGCCCGTCGAGGGCCTCCCACAGCTCGGGCCCGGTGGTGCGGCGATGGACCTCGGGGTTCGCCGGGTTGGAGAACTGGTCCGGGAGGAACACGTCGTCGCGCGCGGCCAGCGTCTGCGCGGCGTCGACGGCCTCCGTCATCCCGCCCAGTGACTCGACCACCTGCACCGACGCGCCGTAGAGACGCAGCAGCGCCTCACGTTCCCGGCTCATCCCCTGGGGCAGGGTCAGGATCAGCGGATAGCCCTTCGCGGCGCACACGAAGGCGAGGGCGATACCCGTGTTGCCACTGGTGGCCTCCACGATCGTCGTGCGGCCGGGCTCGATGCGGCCTTCGCGTTCGGCGGCCTCGATCATGGCGACCCCGATGCGGTCCTTGACGCTGCCGCCGGGGTTGAACGACTCGACCTTGGCGAACAGCTCAGCCTCCCCGCCGACGCCCAGATGCGTCAGCTGGACGATCGGCGTCCGACCCACGAGTTCGGTGATGTTGGTCGGGATTCCCCCCACGCTCGACACCCTAGTCCAACCCCGGTACGGGTGTCAGATGTGGTACATCGGCGCGCCGGCGGCGCGGATCTCCTGCTCGGCCACCGAGGCCACCGTGGCCTCAGCCAGCACAGCGCGCGCCGCTCCGGCCGCCTCGGCGAAGACGCCGGTGGCCTCGGGCCCCAGAGGACCATCCAGGAGCTCCACCAGCTCGAGCACGGTCACCTCGTCGCTGGGCCGGGCGAAGGTGTAGCCACCCTTGACGCCGCGCTGGGAGCGCAGGATCCCGGCGCGCCGCAGGGTCGCGAACAGGTGCTCGAGGAACTGCACCGGGATGTCGCGCCGCCGGGCCAGCTCGGCGATCGGGACCGGACCGCCGTTCCCCTGATGGTGCAGCTCCACCAGCGCGCTCAGGGCATACGGCGACTTGGTGGTGATGGAGATCATCTGCGTCCGATGCTAGTGGGGCCACTCGATGACCGCCGCAGCGGACATCGCGCTCAGACGCGCCGTGCGGCGGCTAGATCCAGCCGCGCTCGGTGGCGATGAGCACCGCCTGGGCGCGGTCCATGGCACCGAGCTTGCCGTACACGTTGTGCAGGTGGGTGCGGATCGTGCTCGTCGACAGGCCAAGCTCGTTGGCGATCTGCTTGTAGACCATCCCGCGGGCCAGCCGGCGCAGGACGTCGACCTCGCGGCTGGACATCGGGCAGGGCTCCACCTGGCGCGGGCGCTCACCGGAGGCCGGGAGCGGCAGCTCGTACATGACCTTGCGCAGGCTGGCCGGGGTCAGGCCGACGGTGCGGGCCACCGCCAGGAGCTCTGACGGGGTGATCGAGCCGCCCAGCACGTAGTGGGCGAGCATGTCGGCCAGGCGCACCAGCGCGGCCTCGCCCGTCGCGTCCTCGGCGTGGTGGCGCTCGATGACGGAGGCGATCGACTTGGGCAGCGCCCACCGGCGGGCCAGCACGCCACCCACGAGAGCGTGATCGACGCCCAGCTCGCGACGCTCGCGCTGGAGGCGGTCCTCCGGCGTGCGCGCCTCGGCGTGGACCTGCGACGGGTAGCCGGGGTAGGCGTGGACGAGGACGAGCTTGCCGATGTCGTGCAGCAGCGAGGTCACCATCAACCGGTCCCGGGCCTCGTAGCCGATCTCGCGGGCGAGACGGTCGGCGGCACGCTGGGTGGCGACGGAGTGCAGGCGGAAGCGCTCAGGGATGCCCTGCCACACGGCGGTGCGCTCAAAGAAGTCAAAGGTGCGAGCGCGACTGGCGATCGCGTGCACGGTGCGCGGGGTCAGCACATCGACGCCGGCGACGACGCTGTCGACGCGACCGGCGGTCGGGCCCTCCACCTGGTTGGCGAGGCGCACGACGGTCACGGTCAGGGCCACATCGGCCTCGACGGCGGACACGACGTCGCCGACGGACGGCTCGCCGTCCTCGAACAGGCGCAGGACGCGGTTGCGCGACTCCACCAGGACGGGGTAGGCCTCGAGGGCCTCGAAGGCCGTCGTCAGCCGCCGGCCGTGGCCTTCGTTGTGGTGGCGCTCGCGCGTGGCGTACGGGTCAGTCGGCACAGCAGTCTTCAAAGCAGCAGTTGCCACCGGGACCTCATCCCTTCCTACCCGTTCGCGGGCGCGTCAGAGTCGCAGTATTCGGCTTGCTCCCAAGCATTGCCCTTACTATCGGCAGATGAGAGCGGCGGTTTAGCGATCAGTCGACGTCGTCTCGCGCGCGGGCCAGAGCGGAGTCGATCCTGGCCAGGGTGTCGTCCTTTCCGAGGAGCGCAACGGTCTCGAAGATACCGGGCGAGACGGTCTGACCCGCGATGGCCACCCGCACCGGTTGAAAGACCTTGCCCGGCTTCGCCTCGAGCGTGTCGACGACGCCGCGCAACGCGGTCTCGATGTGCTCGGCGTCGAAGGGGTCGACCTCGCTCAGCGCGGCGCGCGCCGCGGTGAGCGCCGGCACGCCGCCATCGCCGCGGATGACCTTGTCGAAGGCCTTGGGGTCATCGACGGGACCGTCGAACACGAACGAGACCAGCGGCCAGAAGTCCCCGAGGGTCTGGATCTTCTCGTCGGTGATCTCGACCGCGCCGCGCAGCCCGGTGCGGCCGGTGAACGTCTCCAGGCGGCGGGTGAGCTCGTCGATGCCCAGCGCGCGCAGGTGGCGGCCGTCGAGGTGGCGGAGCTTCTGCTCATCGAAGATCGCCGAGTTCTTGGAGACGCGATCCAGACGGAACCGCTCCGCCAGCTCGGTCAGGCTGAAGAACTCCTCGTCGGAGGCGAAGCCGGCGCCGAGCAGCGCGATGTAGTTGTCGACCGCCTCGGGCAGGTACCCGGCCTCGCGCAGCTCCTGGACTGAGGCGGCGCCGTGGCGCTTGGAGAGCTTCTTGCCGTCGGGACCGTGGAGCAGCGGGAGGTGCGCGTACTGGGGCACCGGCGCGCCGAGGGACTGAAAGACCCGCATCTGCTTGGGCGTGTTGGAGAGGTGGTCGGCCCCACGCACGACATGGGTGATGCCGGCGTCGAGATCGTCGACGGTCACCGCGAGCTGGTAGACCGGCGAGCCGTCAGCCCGGGCGATCACGAAGTCATCAAGGCTGGCGTTGGGGAAGCTGACCTCGCCGTAGACGATGTCGCGTACCAGGGTCACTCCCTCGTCGGGAAAGCGCAGGCGGACCGCGCCCTCGGTGCCCGGCTCGCCGCGGAAGCCTCGATCGGAGCCGTGCTGGGCCTTGTAGGCGCGCACGTCGTCGGTGGTTGCGGTGGAGTGATAGGCGTGCCCGTCGGCGAGCAGCTGGGCCACCACCTCGGCATGACGGCCGGCACGCTGAGACTGGAAGATCGGCCCCTCGTCGTAATCGAGGTTCAGCCACTGCAGCGCGTCGAGAATCTGGTCGACGTTCTCGGGCGTGGAGCGCTCCCGGTCGGTATCTTCGATGCGCAGGACGAGCGTGCCGTTCTGCCCGCGCGCCAGCAGCCAGTTGTAGAGCGCCGTCCGGGCGCCGCCGATATGCAGGGCCCCCGTGGGGGACGGAGCGAACCGAACACGTAAGGACATGGATCAAGCATGCTAATTGGCGCCCACGTCTCACAGTCGGGCGGTCTGGACAAGGCGATCGAACGCGGCGAGGAGAAGGGCTGCGAGTCGATCCAGATCTTCAACCAATCGCCGCGCATGTGGCGGCCCACCGCGTACGGCGACGACGACTTCGCGGCCTTCAAGACGGCGATGAAGCCCAGCCCGATCAAGGCGGTCCTCATCCACGCCGTGTACCTCATCAATTGCGCCTCGGAGGACGCCGAGATCCGCGACAAGTCCCGGGCCTCGCTGATCCAGTCCCTGCGCGTGGGCGCGGGCATCGGCGCCGCCGGAGTGGTGCTGCATCCCGGCTCGGCCAAGCAGGGCGACGTGTCGCAGGCCATCAAGCGGGCCGGCAAGGTCATCAAGGAGGCGCTGTCAGAGACCGATGGCTGCCCGCTGCACCTCGAGGACACCGCCGGCGCCGGCGGCACCCTGGGGCGGTCCTTTCAGGAACTGGCCGAGCTGCTGTCGGCAGCCGGCGGCGGCCGGCGCCTGGGGGTATGCCTTGACTCCTGTCATCTGTTCGCCTCCGGCTATGACATCCGCACCGCCGCCGGGCTGACCGAGGCCATGGACGAGTTTGACCGGATCGTGGGGATCAAGCGGCTGGGGTCGCTGCACCTCAACGACTCCCAGACGCCGCTGGGCTCCAACCGCGACCGCCACGCCAACATCGGCACCGGCGAGCTGGGCGAGCGCGGCTGCGCCGCCTACCTGTCCGAGCCCCGGTTCGACAAGCTCCCGCTGGTGCTGGAGACCCAGGGTCCCGAGCGCCAGGGGCCCGCGCGCGAGGAGGTCGAGCTGTGCTTCACGCTGCGCAAGCGCGGTTTGGCCTCGCGCAAGCGGACCAAGGCGCGCGCAACCAGCTCGACCCGGTAGCGTCCAGAGGCGCGCCATGAGCGACCTGACCCGGCCCGGCGACGCCCTCGTGGTCTTTGGCATCACGGGGGACCTCGCCCGCAAGATGACCCTGCGATCGCTGTACCGGCTCGAGGAGCGGGGCGTGCTGACCTGCCGGGTGATCGGGGTGGCCGCCGAGGACTGGACCGACGATCACCTGCGCGCCCACGCACTGGAGGCCGTCAAGGCCACGGGCGAGCCGATCGACGACGCTGTGTGGAAGCGCTTTGCGGAGCGACTGTCCTACGTCGGCGGCGACTTCGACGACGCCGCCACCTACCAGTCGGTGGCCATGGCACTCGGTGACGCCGCCAATCCGGTGTTCTACCTCGAGATCCCTCCCTCGCTGTTCGCCACCGTGATCGCGGGCCTGTCGGGGGCCAAGCTGCTGCAGGGCGGCCGGCGGGTGGTGGTGGAGAAGCCGTTCGGGCACGACCTCGCCTCCGCCCGGGCGCTCGCCAACGAGCTCCACAAGTACGTCGAGGAGCCCCAGCTGTACCGGATCGATCACTTCCTGGGCAAGCTGGGCGTGGAGGAGTTCCTCTACCTGCGCTTTGCCAACGCGATTCTCGAGCCGGTGTGGAATCGAAGCTTCATCTCCTCGGTGCAGATCACGATGGCCGAGAGCTTCGGCGTGCAGGACCGCGGTCACTTCTATGACCCGGTCGGCGCGCTGCGCGACGTGGTGGTCAACCATCTGCTCCAGATCGTGGCCAACATCGCCATGGATGCGCCCGCCGGGGCCGATCCCGACAGCCAGAAGGACGCCCGCCAGGCGGTGTTCGTGGCCATCGCGGACGCCAAGCCCGCGCACTACGTCCGCGGCCAGTACGAGGGCTACCGCGACATCGACGGCGTGCGGGCCAACTCGACCACCGAGACCTTCGTGGGGCTGCGCCTGGACATCGAGAGCTGGCGCTGGTCCGGCGTCCCCTTCTTCATCCGCACCGGCAAGCGGCTGCCGGTCACCCAGACCGAGGTGCGCCTCATGTTCCGCCGCGCGCCGCGACTCCCCTTCATCTCGACCGGCCGCCGGGCACCGGAGCCCAGCCAGCTGGTGGTGCGCATCGACCCCGACACCGGCGTCCGCATCGCGCTGGACGCGCGGCGCGCCGACAAGCAGAGCGTCGCGGAGATCGACCTGGACATGGAGTTCGCCAAGGAGGGCGGCGCGGGCGCCACCCCCTATGAGGTGCTGCTCCAGGCGGCGCTCGCGGGTGACGCCAGCCACTTCACCCGCCAGGACAACGTCGAGGCGTGCTGGCGGATCGTCCAACCGCTGCTGGACTCACCGCCTCCGGTCATCCCCTACGCCCAGGGATCCTGGGGCCCGGCCGAGACCGAGGACCTCACCGACGGATTCGCCAGTTGGCGCGGGCTCTGGCTCCCCACCGCCGGCGAGTGACCCGCCCGCATGCGAGGTTGCCCGAGTGGGTAGCCACGTTCGGTGAGGGTCGGTCAACAATGGTGAGGAGCCGCGTATGAGACTGAGCTTGACCAGCGTCATCTGGCTGATCGTGGGAGTCCTGGTGGCCTCCTCCCATCACTACCTCAACCACCTCAACGCGATCAAGCCCGTGGTCTCGGCTCTACTCGCGGTCGTGCTGTGGCCCCTGCTGTTGCTGGGGATCAACCTGCACATTCACTGAGCCGCGGGGCATACCCCGGAGCAGCTCAGCCGACGCCCGCGGGCTCCGGTTCGCGCTCGCCGTCGACGGCGGGCTCGGCCATCAGCGCTGAGCCCAGGAGCGCGTCAAGCTCCGCGTAGAGGCTCGCGTCGCGCGACACGCGGAAGCTCGGGCCGAGCTTGAGCCGGCGGTGCCCGATGGTGGTGCTGAGCTCGATGACGACGTCCGACTCGCCCGGGAACCCGGAGAGCACGTCCTTGAGCTCGCCGATCACCGACGCGGGCAGCGCGGTGGCATCGAGGCGCAGCTTGAGGGCGCTCGGGCTCAGGGCCGGCTTGGCGGCCTGCACCTGCGCCTCTAAGACCTCCTCCTCGCTGGGCTGAAAGAGCTCGACCTGCTGGGCGATCAGGCATGTCGTGTCGCGATCCTTGTGGTCCACCTTGCCGCGCACGAGGACGATCGAGTCGGTCTCCAGCGCGTCTTCGCAGGAGGCCAGCGTCTTGCCGAAGACGATGATCTCCACCGACGTCTCGAGGTCGTAGAGGGTGGCGAACATCATGAAGTCACCCTTCTTGGTCTTGATCTTCTTGGACTGGGTGACCATGCCGCCGATCGTGACCCAGTCGCCGTCGCGTCGTGTGGACAGCTCACCGAGCGGGCTGTCGGACTTGGCCCGCAACGCCGGCCCGACCTCCTTGAGCGGGTGGGCGGAGATGAACAGGCCGAGCGCCTCCTTCTCGTTGGCCAGCAGCTCGTTCTGGTCAAACTCGTCGCCGGGGATGGGCGCGTGCGTGGGCCCGGCGAAGGCGCCGCCGCCGTTGCCGGCTGCACCGTCGTCGCCGCCGAGATCCAGTCCGAGGTCGAAGATCGAACCCTGGCCGATGAGTGCGTCCTGCTGAGCCTTCTGCCCCGAGGCCTGGGCCTGCTCCAGCACCATGAGCATGCCCTTGCGGCTGTCGTTGGTGGAGCCGAAGGCACCGCACTTGATCAGCGCCTCGATCGCCTTCTTGTTCACGGCGCGGTTGTCGACCCGCTCGCAGAAGTCGAACAGGCTGGTGAACGGGCGCGGCTCCCCGTCGTCGCCCCGGGCAGTCTTGATCGCCTCCACCGCCTGGTAGCCGACGCCCTTGACCGCGTCGAGACCGAAGCGGATGTTGCCCTCGACGACCACGAACTCGTGGTCTGAGAGGTTGACGTCGGGCGGCAGGATGGCGATCCCCATCTGCTCGGCCTGAGCCACGAAGAACGGGACCTTGTCCTTGGTGTCCATCACCGAGGAGATCAGCGCCGCCATGTATTCGGCCGGATAGTTGGCCTTCAGCCATGCGGTCCGGTAGGAGATCAGCGCGTAGCAGGCGGCGTGGGACTTGTTGAACGAGTAATCGGCGGACCGCTCGTTCGTGGCCCACAGCATCTCGGTCACCGACTCGCTGGTGCCCGTGCCGCGGCAGCCCTCGAAGAACTCCGGCTTGAGCTTGGCCATCGCCTCGCGGTTCTTCTTGCCGATCGCCTTGCGCAGGTCGTCCGCGCGGGCACCGCTGAACCCGGCGAGCTCCTTGGAGATGAGCATCGCCTGCTCCTGGTAGAGGATCACGCCCTTGGTGTCCTCGAGGATCGCGCGCAGGCGGTCGTCGGCGTAGGCGATGGATTCCGGGTCACGCTTGCCGCGCGCGTAGGTCGGGATCTGGTCCATCGCGCCGGGCCGGTACAGCGCGCCGAGCGCGATCAGATCCTCGAATTCGGTCGGGCGCACCTTCTTGAGCGCCTCGCGCATGCCCTCGGACTCAAACTGGAACACGCCCACCGAGTCCCCGGCGGCGAGCATCTCGTAGGTGTTGGCGTCGTCGAGGGGCAGGGTCTCCATGTCGGGCCGCTCGCCGGTGGAACGCTCCACGATGTCCAGCGCGTCCTCAATGACGTCGAGGTTGCGGAGGCCGAGGAAGTCCATCTTCAGCAGGCCGATCTGCTCAACCGGCTTCATCGAGAACTGCGTGACCGTGCGGAACACCCGCTCGCCGTTCTCGTCGGCGCCGGCATCGGCGATCTGGAGCGGAAGGATGTCGGTGAGATCGCGATCGGAGATGACGACCGCCGCCGCGTGGATCGAGGAGTTGCGCACGATCCCCTCCAGGCCACGCGCGACCTCGACGATCTGCTTGGCGGTTCCGTCCCGGTCGATCTCCGCGCGCAGCGGCTGCCCGGCGGTCAGGCAGTCGTCGAAGCTGGGCGGCCGTCCCTGCTGGGGATCGGGGATGAGCTTGGCCAGCCGGTCGCCGATGGCGTACTCGTGGCCCAGCACCCGGGCGGCGTCGCGGGTGGCCGCCCGCGGGAACATCTTGCCGAAGGTGATGATCTGCGCCACGGCCTCCTTGCCGTACTTCTCGGTCACGTAGCGGATGACGCGCTCACGCCCGCGCACCGAGAAATCCATGTCGATATCGGGCATCGACACGCGCTCGGGGTTCAGGAAGCGCTCGAAGAGCAGGTCGTAGCGCAGCGGGTCGAGGTCGGTGATCTGAAGGCAGTAGGCGACGATCGAGCCCGCCGCCGAGCCGCGGCCCGGCCCCACCGCGATCCCGGCGTCCTTGGCGTACTTGACGAAATCCCAGACGATGAGGAAGTAGGCGTTGAACCCCATCCGGTCGATGACGCCCAGCTCGTAGTCGGCGCGCTCCCGGGCCTCGGCAGGGATCGGGTCGCCGTAGCGGTGGCGCAGGCCCTCGTCGACGAGCTTCCGCAGGTAGACGGACTCGTCGGCGCCGTCCGGGGTCTCGTAGCGTGGGATGAGCTGGCGGCCGAGCTCGATCTCCACGTCGCAGCGGTCGGCGATCTCCAGCGTCGTGGGCAGTGACTCCGGCCACTCGGCAAAGCAATCGGCCATCTCCTGGCTGGAGCGCAGGAAGAACTCGTTGGTCTCGAAGCTCATCTTCGGCTGGGCCAGCGTGGACTTGGTCTGCACGCAGAGCAGGGCGGCGTGGTGGTGATAATCCTCACGACGCAGGTAATGGACATCGGCGGTGGCCACCAGCGGCCGTCCGACCTCGCGGGCGATGCGGACGATGCCCTCGTTGCACTTGTCCTGGATGGTGAGGCCGTTCTTCTGGACCTCGAAGTAGACGTTGTCGGCGCCCACCGCGTCCATCAGCTCGCGCGCATGAGCCTGGGCCTTGTCGGCCTGATCATCGGCGAGGTGACGGCAGAAGCGCGAGGCCAGGCAGCCGGTGAGGGCGATGACGCCCTCGCCGTGAGCCGCGAGCTGCGCCATGTCGACCGAGGGCTTGCCACGCTGATAGCCGTCCAGGAAGCCGACCGAGGAGAGCTTGACCAGGTTGCGGTAGCCGACCTGATCGGCGGCCAGCAGCGTGAGATGGAACCGCTCCAGCTTGCCCGGCGCGCGGAGCGTGTGGTCATCCACCATGTAGATCTCACAGCCGATCAGCGGCTTGATGCCCTGCTTGCGGCAGGCGGTGAACAGCTCGACCGAGCCGTTCATCACACCGTGATCGGTGAGGCCCAGCGCGGGCTGGTCAAACTCGGCGGCGCGTGCCGCGAGGGCATCGATCTTGCACGCCCCGTCGAGTAGCGAGTACTCGGAGTGGACGTGGAGATGGGCGCAGGCGGGGGTCATCAGACGGCGCTTAGAACCTTAGAAGCCGGGTCGGATAGGTCGGCGGGATACCCGGCGGCGCGGGCCGCGTTTTACTCGCTCTGTGCGCGTTTGATCCACTTGCGCAGCGAGAGGTAGGCGCCGACGTCCCCGTCCACCCGGACCCCGGGGACCGGCTCCCCGGCCAGCGCGGCGAGCAGGGCATCGGTGGTGCAGTGCATCGTCGTGCTGGGGCCGCCCTCGGGAGCGATCCGGGTGGCGCTGAGCGGCCGCCCCTCGTTGACGATCAGGTAGGTCCGGCTGGCCCCGGGCGAGGCGTGGGCCACCGTGAAGCGATCGGTCGCCGTCCACGCCGGGTCGATCATCGCGGCCAGCAGGCCGAAAGCGATCAGCGGGTCAGGCCGCACGCCGGCACGGTGCAGCGCCCCGAGGTCCAGCGGGGCCCCCAGCAGCGAGGACAGCGCGGCCACGCCCTCGCGGCGGCCCCGCACGCGGGCCGTGCCGCGCCGCAGGATCCGCCGCCACCGTCCGGCGGTCAGCAGCCGCGCGAGCCGGGCCGGCTCACCGATCACCTGGAAGTCGACCTCCTGACGCGGGCGCGGCGCCGTCTGGACCTCGATGGTGGGATGGCCGTTGGGGACCGACACCCACACGCAGCGGTCGGGGGCGAGCACGATGTCGTAGGTGACGGCGTGGGGATAGACGACCCGCTGCAGGGGCAGCAGCTCGAGCAGCAGCCGGCCGGCGGCGTCCGGGTCGGTGCCAGCCATGGTGCGAAACGCCCGCTCCACCGACGGGCGGGTGAGCGCCTCGTGCATCGACGGGGAGCGGACGATCGCCGTCGAGGGCGCGGCAGGCGCGTCCTGGGGGGCGATCGTCTCGCGCAGGCGGCTCAGGGCGTCGTTGAGGCGGGCCGGCTCGACGGCGGCGCCCGTGGGCGCGGAGACGGTGGCCGGGAGCGCGGGGGGTGCGGGGGTGCGCTCCGGGGTCGCGGGCGGTGCGGGGGTGCGCTCCGGGGTGGCGGGCGGTGCGGGGGTGGCGGTGGGCTCCGGCGCAGGGGCAGCCACCGGGTCCGGGGCGGGTGGCGGCTCCGGCGCACGGGCAGCCGCGGGCTCCGGAGCGGCGGCGGCGGGCGGCGGCTCCGGCGGCGGCTCGGGCTGGGGCTCGGGCGCGGGCTCGGCGAGCCGGGCCAGCGCTTCGCGCAGCTCGCCGATGGCCTCATACGCGCCCATGGAGACGACGCGCTGTTCGCGCAGCTGGCGCTCGAGCTCGGCCGCGCGCCGCTCAGCGCCAGTGCGCAGGGTGCGCTCCCGAGACAGCGCGTCCCCCAGCACCTCCAGCTCGGCGCGCAGCTCGGCCAGGGCGGCGCTGGTGCGGCGCTCCAGGATGACCCGCGCGGCCAGCCGGGACTCGGCGTCGATCAGGCGTGCGCGCAGTGCCGCGTCGGCGCGGGCGCGCGACTCGAGCTCAGCGCGCAGGCCGGCCACGACATCCGGCGCCACCTCGGGCGCCACCGGTCCCGACGCCGGCAATGGGCCGGGCGCGGGCGGGCGGGGCGGAACGCGCGGCAGCGGCGACAGCCGGACGGGCGGCCCGGCCGGCTCGGCCTCCGCCGCGACAGCGCGCGACCCCGCGGACGTCACGCCGCTGACCGGCTCGGCCGGGATGCGGGCCGACTGCCCGGCGCGGCGGCCGCGCAGCTCGTGTTCGAAGCGCAGCCGCGCCATCTCCGCGGACCCCGCCTCAGCACGCCGCTGGAGCTTCTGCTCGGCCACCTCGCGGTCGCGCTCGGCCCGCTGGCGGGCGGCGGTGGCGGCCGCGGCCACCTGCTCGGCCTCGTCGCTGCGGCGTCTGGCCCGGCCCAGATCCTGCTCCAGACCCCGGATCCGCTCCTCGGCGGCAGCCAGGTCCCCCATCGCCTGCCGCGCGCGCTCGGCGTCCTCGGCGCTGGCGGACAGCTGGCGGGCGAGATCACGGCGCAGGGCATGCTCCGCATGCGCTCTCTGCTCGGCGATCCGGCGCTTGCGCTCACGCTCCTCGAGCGAGGCGACAAGCTCGTCGCGCAGCGCGCGGGCGTCACGCAACTCATCCTCCAACACGACAACCCGCTGCGTCAGCTCGTCGACGCCGCGGGCCTGTTCAAAATCCGGCGGCTCCTCCGGCTCGTCGGCCTCCCGTTCGGGCGCCGGCGGGGGCGCCGGTGGTGGCGGACGATCCGATGACGGCGCCGGCTGCGCCGGGACCGCCACGGGCAGAGGCACGATCACCGTGCCGAACTGCAGCCAGGTCCGGCCCAGCTCGGGCGCCATCCAGCCGGGGATGGTGAAGGTCAGCCGCCACACACCGGGCCCCGTGCCGCCGAGGCTGGGTGGCTCGGGCATGGCGGGGTAGCGATGGCGCCGCCCCTCGGCCTCGATGACGAGCGTCGGCTGGCCTGTGCTCACCGGACGCCGCCGGCGCCAGCGGCCGGTGATCCGGACGGTGAGGTTCCCCCCACTCTCGGCGGCCCACTCGACCCCCTCGATCGACACCGCTGATGTCCCTGGTAGCTCGCTCATCGCCCGCGACGGTACGTCGCGGGGCGGACGGATCAACCCTCCCGAGGCATGTCAATTCCGCTCAATGCGAACTTTGCGACCGCAGCTGCTCGCTGAGGCTTCGCGCCTCGGCGAGCAGGCGCTGGGCTTCACCCAGATCAGCGCCCTGTGCGGACTGGTGCTCACGTGTGACGGCCAGCTCAGAGCCGAGCCGCTCGAGCTCGGCGCGCAGGCCGGCCACCTCGCCGGCGGCCGCCTCCCGGGAGACCTGGGCGGCGGCGAGCTGATCGCGCAGGGCGGAGAGCTCGGCGGCGTGGTGCTGGCGGCCCGAGGCGGCCGCGGCCAGCCGCTGGCGCAGGTCCCCGGCCTCGGCCGTCGCCGCGTCGCGCGCGGCGGTGAGGTCGGTCAGCTGCCCGGAGGTGCGCGTCCGCTCGGTCTCCAGCATCCCCTCGGCCTCGCGGGCCTGGGCCTGGCGCTCGGTGTCGTGGCGCTGCCGCTCGGCCTCCAGCTCGGCGGTATGACGCGCGCGCTCGGCCTCCAGCTCCCCGCTGAGCCGGTCTCGCTCTGCCTCGGCGGCGGCCGCGCGATCCTCGGCGTCGGCCAGCCGGCGCTCGTATTCGTCGCGCTGGGCGCTCACGGCGCTGATCAACTCCTGCAGCTCCCCGCGCAGATCGCCGTGTGCCGACTCCAGCGCCGCCTGGCGCGAGGTCCGGGCCTCCAGCTCGGAGATGGCGTCGGCCAGGGAGCCCTGCAGACGGGCCACCTCAGCCGAGCGCTGCTCGAGCTCGGCGTGCAGCGCGGAGACGCTCTCCTTGAACAGCAGCTCGGCCAGCGGCCCGGTCCGGCCGCTGTCCACCGCGAGATCGGGATGTTCGGCGAGACGGCTGCGATCGGCGTCGGCGGGCGGGGGCGCGACGTCGGCCGGCCACGCGCGCGCCTCGTTGAGCGACGCGGGGGGCCGCTCCTCGGGCGGCGGCTCGTCGGCAGGCCACGCCCGGGCCTCGCCCAGCGCCGGGGGCGGCGGGAGGCGGTGAACGCCATCGGCGCTCGAACCGGGCATCGGCACGGGCACCACCGCGGTTCCCACCCACAGCGCCGCCTGGCCCTCGTGGCGCGGCTGGGCCCACGGCGGGATGCGGAAGGTCGCCTGCCACGGACCACCCGGAAGCGACTGGCCGTCACGATCAGGAGCGAAGCGGTGCCGCCGGCCCTGCACCTGGATGACCAGGAGCGGGTCGCTGCCGGCGGGCTCGGTCTCGCCCAACCAGCGCCCGGTCACCCGCAGATCCACCCCGTCGCGGTCGCTGCGCGTGCAGTCCACGCGATCGATGGCAACGGGGATGTCGGCGGAGGCGGCGTCGGTCATGCCGGGACGGGGCCACCCACGGATCCGTCGGGGCGTCCTCGCGTGCGTCCTTTCGTCGGGCACACGAGAAGTCCCTCCCTAAAGCTCCGCAAACTTACGCGCTATTGATGTGAAGCCGCCTGGCGGCCCGCAGCGGCGACGCCGGCGAGCACCAACACACCCACGCCGGCGATGGCGAGCTTGGACTTGGTGCCACCGACCCGCTGGCGCACGTACCACTTTGTGCCCTGCCAGACGGCAAAGCCGAGGATCTTGTAACCCATATTGTTTCGATGCTACCTCAGGGAGCGGGGGGCAAACCAAAGCGCGGCCGGGCGGCCGGGCGGCCGGCAGCGGGGGGCAAACCAAAGCGCGGCCGGGCGGCCGGCAGCCGGCAGCGGGCGGCTGGCTCTCGGCGAGAGTGGCGACGCGCAGGGTCGACGACCGCTATCGAGGGGAGCGAGGGTGGCCTCGGCCCTGGCGGCGTCCCTCGGGCGGGGACCGTGGGAGATAACGCTCACGTGGTGATCGTTATCTCCCAAGCACCCCTGGAAAGCGTCGATTTCCACCGTGCCGGCCGGCAGCACAGCCGCCCTCCCCAGCCGCAGTAGACGTGTCGTAGCTCCGCTTCGCCCACGGCAACCGAACAACCTTGCGTAGAGACCAGGACGCGCGGGTCAGCTCGACGAGGACGGCAGGTCCTGCGCCACGTGCCGCATCGCCTGCACCGCCGGGCCCAGGTCATCCACCACGGTGGTGCGCGTGACCAGCCCGGTGAGCTCGAGCACCCGCCGCGGCGGCGAACCCGGCGGGCAGACCACGATGAGCTGTTGCGAGCGCTCGCGCAGCCGCCCGGCGAGGTCATGCAGCAGGGAGATGCCGGTCGAGTCCATGTAGGCGACGAGGCGCAGGTCCACCACCAGGCCGGGGGCGAAGTTGGGGAGGGTCATGAGCCGGCGCTTGATGTCGTCGACGTTGGAGATGTCGACCTCGCCCTTGATGGCGGCCACGGGCACACCGTCGAGGTCCTGGATGTCGACGTCGGCCAGATCGCCGTTGGCGTTCGGGGAGTCGGCGGCGGTGAAGGCCGACGGCTCGTTGCCGGACGGGCCCGCCATCACTGCCCCGCCCTCTCGGCCGCCGGGCGGGTGCCGAAGCTGCGCCGCATCGTCACCGCGGTGCCCTCCGAACGGCGGTCCACGCGGACCTCGTCGCACAGCTCACGCATGAGGGCGATGCCCCGGCCGCCGTGCTGGCCGCGCGGCGGGCGCCATTGACCGGTGTCGCGGACCTGGAGTGAGACGGCGTCGCCGTCGCGGGCCGCAGTGACCTCAAACGTCTCATCCCCCGGACCATAGGCGTGGCGGATGACGTTGGTGCACGCCTCCGACCAGGCCACCTCGAGGTCGCAGCGGGCGATGGCGTCGAGTTCGGGCACGTTCTCGTTGAGCCACACGCGCAGACGGTGGCGCACCAGCGGCACCGATGTGGCCTTCGCGGGCAGGGTCAGCTGCAGCGCCCCCAGCGGCGGGCCCAGCACCCGCACCGCCAGCACCGCGATGTCGTCGTGACTGGCCTGCTCGGTGACCGTGCGCTCCAGGATGTAGTCGCACAGCTCCTCGACGTCGTCGGGCGCGGTGCGGAAGGCCTCGCGCAGCCGGTCAAAGCCGGTGTTGATGGACTCGCGGCGGCGCTCCACCAGGCCGTCGGTGAACAGCAGCAACGTGTCCCCCGCGTTGACCGCGTATTCGGCCTCGTCGGCCTTGACGCGATCGTCGATGCCCAGCGGCAGGGTCCCACCGGTCTCCAGGAAGCGGATCTCGCCGCCGGCGGTGCGCAGCGCAGGCGGCGGATGGCCGGCCCGCGAGATGGACACCGTGCCCTTGGAGGCGTCGATGATCAGGAACAGGACGGTGGCGATCATCCCGGGGCCGAAGGTGGCGTGCACCACGCGGTCGAGCTGCTGCAGCGCCGCCCCCGGTCCGTGGCCTTCGACGGCGAAGGCGCGCAGGGCGTTGCGCAGCTCACTCATGGTCGTCGCCGCCCGGACGCCGTGGCCGACGACGTCGCCGATCATCACCGCGGTGCGGTCGCGATCGAGCTCGAGCGCGTCATACCAGTCGCCGCCGATCTGGGGCGCCAGGCCGCTGGGCAGATAGCGGGCCGCGAGCTCCAGCCGCGGGTGGTGCGGGAGGCGGTCGGGAAGCAGGCTGCGCTGGAGGGTCTCGACCAGCTGGCGGCCGTGAGCAAAGCGCTGGACATGGTCGATGGCGATGGCCATGCGGTCGGCGGCCAGGGTGAGCAGCTCGAGATCGCCCGCGTCAAAGCGGTCCTCGTCCACCGCACCGAGCACGATGAGCCCGAGCAGCTCGTCGGAGGCGACGAGCGGCACCGCCATCACACTCTCGATCATCTTGGCGTCCTCGCCGGCGGCATCGCCGTCCCCCGCCGGCCCGATCTCGAGCGGCGGGATCTCCTCTCCCACCAGCAGCGCCGCCTCGCGCTCGACCGCCAGGCGCCCAAGAACGCCGTCGCCGAGCATGACGCGAGTCTCGGGCGCCACCGGCACAACCCCGCGGGCGGCGTGGACGCCGAGCCCCGGCGCGTTCTCGTCGCGCAGCAGCAGGCAGGCGGAGTCGGCCCTGAACAGCGTCGCCGCACGCTCGACCAGCTCGGCGGTCAGCCCGCCCATCTCCAGGTGAGCGAGCGCCGCGTCAGAGAGGATCTGGAGCGTGCGGACGGTGCGGGCCACCGCCTCGGCCTCGGCACGGGCGCGCGACTGGCGCACGCGCTCACCCCGTTCGCGGCTGAGCTCGACGAACACCGAGACCTTGGCGCGCAGGATCTCGGGCTCGAACGGCTTGATGACGTAATCCACGCCGCCCGAGGCGTAGGCCAGGGCGATCTCCTCGACCTCGGACACCTGGGCGGTGAGGAAGATGATCGGGATGTGGCGCGTCCGGGGCCGGGCGCGGATGATGCGCGCGGTCTGGAGGCCGTCGAGGCCGGCCATGCGGACGTCGAGCAGGATGACGGCGATGTCCTCACGCAACAGCGCGCGCAGCGCCTGCTCGCCGGACTCCGCGGTGACCAGACGCTCCCCCAGCGGCTCGAGCACGGCGTTGAGGGCCGCCAGGTTCTCCTTGTGATCGTCGACGAGCAGGATGCCCACCGGGCGATCCTCCACCGACGGGGTCAACGCCGCGGGCGGAGCGAAGACCGACGGGCGATCGGGATCGGGTGCGGCCTGCACGCGCGATTCCAGGCTCGGGTCGGTACTCACGCGCTCCGCTCGCGGGCGCAGCGGTACGGGCTCAGCTCAGACAAGGAGCCATCCGTTGACGAGGGAGATCAGCTTGTCGGGGTCGACGGGTTTGGTGATGTAGTCCGAGGCACCGGCGGCGATGCTCTTCTCGCGGTCGCCCTGCATCGCCTTGGCGGTCACGGCGATGATCGGGAGGGTGCGGAGCGCCGGCATGGCTCGCGCAGCACGGATCGTCTCGTAGCCGTCCATCTGGGGCATCATGATGTCCATCAGGACGAGGTCGATCCGGCGGTCGGTGGAGAGGATCTCCAGGGCCTCGTGCCCGGTCTCGGAGAAGACGACGTCCAGCCCGCGGTCCTCGAGCAGGCTGGCCAGGGCGAACAGGTTGCGCACGTCGTCGTCGACGAGGAGGATCCGGCCCTGCAGCTTGGCGGCGGCCGAGGCGGCGTCGCCGGCGTCGGCGTCGTCGCTGGGCCCGGCCACCGGCGGGCCACTGGACGGGTGCAGGATGAGCGCGGCCTCCGCGGCCAACGCCTCGTCGGAGTCGGCCACACGGGGCAGCAGTGCCGGCTCATAGCGGCGCAGGCGGGCGCGGTCGCGCTCGGTGACGCGCCGGTCCAGGCGCAGGATGACCGGCAGTCGCTTGATCTGGTCACGGCCGCGCAGCTCGTCGAGCAGGGCGAACACCGACGTCTTGGACAGCCGCGAGCCGATGACCAGGCAGTCGGGGAGCGTGGCGTCGATCACCGTCAGGGCCTCGTCGGCCTCCTGGGTGCTGGTGAGCTCCACCCCGTGGTCACGGCCCACCAGGCCGCGGATGGCGTGCAGGGCCAGCCCGCCGCGGTCGAGCACCAGCAGCCGCCGCGTGGGCGTGCTGGGCCGGGGCGGGCGGCGCGTGCCCGCATCGCCGCTGTCGGCGACCGGGTCGCCGTCGCCATTGCCGCGGGCGATAGGGGGCATGGGCGCCGACGACATGCCGTTGAGCGGCGTCCCCGCCGGCAGCGAGGCGTCCGGCGAGAGGACCGTCGCGTCAGGGGCGGCGTCCAGGCGCAGGCGCAGCGTGAACACGCTTCCGGTGTCCACCGTGCTCTGCACGCTGATCTCGCCGCCCAGGGCGCGGGCGAGCTCGCGGCTGATCGACAGGCCCAGGCCGGTGCCGCCGTAGGTGCGGCTGGTGGTCCCGTCGGCCTGCTGGAAGGCCTCGAAGATGACCGCCAACTTGTCCTCGGCGATGCCGATCCCGGTGTCGATGACGCTGAAGCTGACCACGTCCTCACCGGCGCGCTCGATGCGCAGGGTGACCCCGCCTTCCGCGGTGAACTTGAACGCGTTGGAGAGCAGGTTGCGCAGGATCTGCTGGAGGCGCTGCTCGTCGGTGACGATCGCCGCAGGCACGTCGTCGTCGAGGACCACGCTGAGCGTGAGCCCCTTGTCGGCGGCCACTGGCTCAAACGTCCGCTGCACGTAGGAGCAGATCCCCGCGACGGGGATCGCGTCGAACAGCAGGTCCATCTTGCCGGCCTCGATCTTGGACAGGTCCAGGATGTCGTTGATGAGCTCGAGCAGGTCCGAGCCGGCCGCCCGGATCGTGCGCGCGAAGTCCAGCTGCTTCTCGGTGAGGTTGCCCGCCTCGTTGTCGAGGAGGAGCTTGGAGAGGATGAGCAGGCTGTTGAGCGGCGTGCGCAACTCGTGGCTCATGTTGGCCAGGAACTCGGACTTG
>DATJTQ010000095.1:0-19669 GCA_035503355.1 Solirubrobacteraceae bacterium | reverse complement strand
CCCGGCAGCGCGAAGAAGTAGCCGCCGCCGATGGGGGAGATGTAGTCGACCATCGGCTCGCCGATGAGGCGCTTTTGCACGGTGACGAACTGGCGGTCCAGGTCCTGGCAGAAGGCGTTGAAGAGCAGGCCCATGTTGAGGTTGCCGTTGAGATCGACGCCGAGGTTGTAGTTGTAGCCGCGGCGGAGGATGCGGCTGTCCTCGGTGCCCGGCGTGCGGGGGTTCGACAGCCGGATGTGGGCGGTCAGCGGGATGATGTTGCCCGCCGGGTCCTCGGCGAAGTCGGGCACGTCGGTCTCGTTCTTGCCGTCCAGAGGGGCGCCGGTGCCGCGATAGCGGCCGATCATCTGTTGCTGCTCGGTGATCGAGACGCGGTCCCAGAACTCGATGAACTGCTTGATGATGCGCACCGCGTGGTAGGTCCCGCCGGCCGTCCAGGCCGGCTCCTGGCCACCGCTCTGGACCCACAGCAGGCGGCTGGCCACGGCCGGGTCTGACACATCGGGGTTGGCGATCCCGTCCTTGAAGGCGAAGTGGTTGCGCCCGACGCCGCTCGGCCGCGACGGGGAGGCGAAGCCCTCGTAGAGCCAGTTGAGCTGCATGCCGTCGCGCGTGGCCTTGGTGATCTGGCGCAGGGCGTGGATCACGGTGTCCTCGCTGCCGCCGCAGAACTGCACCAGCAGATCGCCACCGGTCTGGCTGGGATCGAGGTCGTCGTTGGGGAACGGCTCCATCGGGCGGAGGCGCAGCGGCTTGCGATCCCCCAGCCCGAACCGTTTGTCAAACAGAGTGGACCCGACCGCCACCGTGATGGTGAGGCCGTCCGCGGGCACCACGTCACCCAGCGTCCCGCTGTCGGTGGGCGGCGCATACCGGCCCTGCGGATCGGGCGGGGTACCCCCGGTGGTGAGGAATGTCGCCTCGGTGGTGAGCGTCTTGAACAGCGCGATCAGCTCAGCGTGGGAGCCCGCCGTGACGTTGAACGACGCCCAGCACCCCGACGGCTGGCGCGGCGTCGTGATGCCGGCCTGGTTGGCGCCGTGGAAGGGGATGGCGGCCATCAGCGCGCCGGGATCGGCCACCGACGGGTCTCCGGGTGCGCCGTCTTTGAGCAGCGCGTCGCTGGTGGTGTCCTGGCCGCTGGTGGAGGTGGTGGCGCCGCCGGCCGCCGAGGCGCCGAGGGTCCCGGCGCCGGCCAGGGCCCCCGCCCCGGCGAGCCCGGCATTTCTCAGGAAGCGACGGCGGTCGAGGTCGGTCATGAGTTCGCGCTCGAGATCTGCAGCAGCTCCGACACGGGCGCCAGCGTCTCCAGCGCGCCGTCGAGGGCGGCGTCGATGCGCTGACGGCGGCTCGGCGGCAGCGCCGCGATGGGAACGCTCACCGCAGGCCTGATCGCGGCGTCGAGCGCCGCCAGCTGCCGCGTGGCGGTGGGCACCAGGCGCGGCGCGCGGGCCTCGATCAGCCCGCGCAGCACCTGCAGCATCTCTCGGCTCGCGGTCACGTCTGCCCCTATTGTGGCGAGATCGGTGTGCGAGCCGTAATCGTCGTTGCCGCTGAGGGTGTCGCGGAGCGCGTCCTCCAGGATCTCATGGCCGCGCAGCACCCATGAGTCCAGCGCCACGGTCGTGGGCGGGAGGTCCTGGCTGAGCACCTGCGCGTCGATGGAGTCGACGAGCTTGGTGAGGGTGGCGGCGTCGGCGCGCGCCGCGCGCAGGTCGTGGTGGCGCCACAGGTCCAGCTCCACCCGGTGAAAGCCGGTGAAGTGGCGGCTGGAGGTGGTGCCGACGTCTCCGTCGGCCGTGCCGTCGATCTGGTTGCCGAGATCCCCGAAGGCTCCGTAGGCGCCGTCGTCCTGACCGATGGCCAGCCAACTGACGTGCGCCTGCACCCAGGCCGAGCGCGCGCCGGCGAGGTTCCCGGCGCGCAGGCGGCGATCAAGGACCCCGAGCCGGCGTCGCAGCCGGGCCAGAGTGGCGGCCGCGTACCGGGTGTAGCGCGCCTCGGGCTGGTAGAGCGACACGATCGAGAGGTCAGCCGGCGCCTCGCGCGACGCGGCGACGCCCGTGCCCGCTACCTCGATCTGGGCCGAGGTGGCCGCTGCCTGGGACGGTGTCTGACAGCGCCACTCGTACGACGTGCCGGGCCGCAACTGCGCGCGGACCGTGGCGCGGGCGCCCGGCGAGACGGGGGTGGTGGCGCTCACCGCCGTCCCCGCGGACGCGTTGAGCAGCGTCAGCGCGATGGCGTCGCTTCCGCGGTCCTGGAGCATGAACTCATAGGCGCCCGGCTTCAGCGCCGCCCAGCCGGGCGCGCATGACTGACCGTCGTAGGACACGGGCACTACGGGGAGCCGGCGCACGACGCGGTGCGTGCGCGCCGTGCCCCCACAACCCCCGACCGCCAGCACCACGAGGCCTGCACCAACCACACCTGACCATCTCATCGTCAGGGCACCCTAATTGCTCGACGGAGGCGCGCGCCGGTGAATGAGCGGCATTCACAAATTGGACACACATCGGTCACCGGCCCCCAACACTGAAGCCATGGCGGCGGAGATAGGTTGCGGCTCCCTGGAAGCCACCCTGGGCTTCGCCGTACATACCTTCCAAAGACCTGGGGGTCGAGATGCCGCTGGTGACGTCAAGCGTCCGCGCGATCAAGCGCCGTGGCCTCAGAGCGAAGCTGGCTCTGGCCGCTCTAGTACCGGTCCTCGCCGGACTCGGGATCATCCTCGCGACCGGCGCGGGGGCAGCGGGCACCGCGGTGGCCAGCTCCGCCGCCATCGTCCCCGCGCAGACCTCGAGCGCCAAGGCGTGCAAGCTCGGCAACGGCGTCAAGCACGTGATCATCCTCCAGTTCGACAACGTGCACAACGAGCGGGACAACGCGAGCGTGCCATCGGATCTGGAGCAGATCCCGGCCCTGCGGAACTTCCTGGTGGACAACGGAACGCTGCTGACCGACGACCACACGGTGCTGATCTCCCACACCTCGAACGGGATCACCTCCACCGAGACCGGGCTCTACCCCGACCGTGGCGGCGTGACGGTCGGCAACAGCTACCAGTACTACGACCCGTCCTATGACGCCCCGGCGGGCTCCAACGTCGGAGGCTCGGGCTACACGTCCGCGTTCAAGTACTGGACCGATCCGGTCGCGGCGCCCAACCCGACCTACAACGATCCAGGCGACACCACCTTCAACAACGACACGACGGCGCCGGGGACGACCGGGACGCCCAACGCGTCGAACGGGTCCACCAACACCCCCGCGCCATGGGCGCCGTACACCAGCGCCGGCTGCGATTTCGCGGGCATCGGCTCAGCGAACATGGAGTTCGAGAACGACACCACCGACATCTCCAACGTGTTCGGCGCCAACTCGACTCAGGCGGCCTTCGGTAACTGGTCCTACAGCACCGCCTACAAGCAGAAGTTCACGGCCGGATCCAACCTGGGCACGACCGACTTCGAAGGCCTGGCCATCCACTGCTCCATCGCCGACAGCCAGCCGGGCAAGCTGTGCTCAGCGGCCAACGGCGGCGCGCCCGACGCACTGCCCGACGAGCCGGGCGGCTACAAGAACTACAACGCTCTGTTCGGCGCCGTCAACGTCAACCCGGCGCTCACCGGCAAGCCCGACCAGCAGCTGCCCTCCAGTTATCTGCCCAGTGGCGACACCGCGCCGCCGGCCGGCAACTGGGCGGCGCCGGCCGTCGACGACGTGTTCGCCCCCAACGCGACCGACAGTGGCCCGCATGCCGTGCCCGTCAACAACATCGACGCGTCGGTGACGCCGCCCCCGGCCTCCTACACGCCGGGCAGCACGCCCACCACCCAGATCCAGGACGACACCGGCAACGTGGGCTTCCCCGGCTTCAACGGGATGGAGGCCAACAACGCGCTCGGGTACACGGCCGCCGCGCAGGAGGCCGGTGTCCCGGTCACCTACACCTACCTCTCCGATGTCCATGACGACCAGTACCGCCAGAACGGCGGCAACGCCTACGGGCCGGGTCAGGCTGGTTACGAGGCGCAGCTGAAGGAGTACAACGCCGCCTTCACCGCCTTCTTCCGCCGGCTGAACAACGACGGCATCAACAGGTCCAACACGCTGTTCCTGGTCACCGTCGACGAGGGTGACCACTTCGCCGGCAGCGCGCCGACCAACCCGGGGTGCAACGGTACGCCGGTCGGCTCCAGCGACCCGCTGGGGCAGCCGGGCACCGGTTACTGCAACTACGGCTCCAACATCGGTGAGACCGACATCAACCTCAACAGCATGGTGAAGGGCGACACCGGCGACACCACGCCGTTCGATGAGGACTACGACGACGCTCCCGCCGTCTCGGTTCAGGGCGATCCAGGCCCCAACGCCTCGACCACGCGCAACCTGGAGAAGGAGATCTCCGGGCTGAGCGAGTTCGATCCGTCCACCGGAGCCACCGCCCCGGTCGTCTTCAAGCTGGCCGACCAGGAGACGGAGAAGATCCTGCACGAGTGGAATGCCGACCCGCTGCGCGACCCCACGTTCACCGACTTCGGCAACGACGACTTCTACGTGCAGGACTACTGCGTCTCCGGGGCCACCACCGGCCCCAACTGCGAGAAGCAGAATCCGACATACGACTGGAACCACGGTGACGACCAGGAGGCGATCGCCTCCACCTGGCAGGGCTGGGTGGGACCCGACGTCGCTCACCTCGGTGTCGACAGCCGCGTCTGGACCGATCACACCGACGCCGAGCCGACGCTGATGACCCTGACCGGGCTGCGCTCGGACTACCTGTCCGACGGACGGCCGATCTCCCAGATCGTCGACCGGCAGGCGACGCCACGGCCGATCGCCGATGACGAGGGGATCTATGACGCTCTGTCGAGCGCCTACAAGCAGCTCAACGCGCCGTTTGGTGAGTTCGCTCAGGACGCCCTCAACATCTCCACCGGTGCGGTGACCAAGTCCGACGCCCAGTACGAGGCGTGGGACGCGCAGCTCGCGGCGTGCCAGGCGCTCCGCCAGCCGCTGGCCACCGACATCGACAAGATGCTGAACGGCGCGTCGTTCGGTGGCGGCTTCAACAGCCGCGAGGCGTGGTCAGACCTGTTGCAATCCGACAGGCTGCTGCGCGACATCCAGGGCCTGCAGCACGCCTCCACTCCGCCGTCACACCCCGCGTGCTCCAGCGCATCGCACGGGTTTGGCGGCGCGGGGTTCGGGGGCTCGCGCGGCCCCGGCTCGCACGGTTACGACGGGCGCGGCTGGGACCGGGGCTACTCGCACCGGCGCGGCCGGTAACCGCCGTCGGGTGCGGCCGCTGAGCGCGGCGGCCGCACCTGACGTGCGCGGTCCGGACACTTTCCCCAGCGCGGGGCGGCGCGCGGATAGAGTCGCGCCGTGAAACCGCTTCTCGGGGGGATGCCGGGGCTCATGACGCTCACGTTCACGATGGCGAGGGTGTAGGCCCACGTCGGCAGATCCTGAGCCGGATTGGCGTCAGGCCGCCTTCTGGGCGTCGGTGCAAGCGCCGGCCGGCCCGCAGACGTCGGACGGCCGTGCCCCGTCGCGGGTGCGCGCGCTGGCCACTCGCGCCGCGGCGCGCCCCGTCGACGAGCCGATCCCGGTGAGCGCCGCCGCGGTGGCGACGCTGGAGGGACACGGCCGTGAGGACCCGCTGATCGGCGCCAACGAGCTGTCGGTGATGGCGCGCCAGCTCCGAGCCGCGGCGACGACCGCGCGCGCCACGCGCTATCGCCGGCGTCGAGAGGCGTGGGTCGGCGACACGCTCGCCGATTGGTGCTCGTTTGGTGTGCTGGTCGGGCTGGCGCTGTTCGTCCGCGCGTGGTGGCACCAGTCGTGGTCGTTTGCCGTGTGGGCCTGGGTGGTGATGGTGGTCTACGCATCCGTGGTGGGCCTGTTCTCGGGGTTCGTGCGCTGGCACCCGGTGGCGCGAGACCTGCTGGCGCCGGCGACACGGCGGCTCGATCGCCGATGGTCTGACTCCTGGTCAGACACGGCCCGGACGTACTTCGCGGTCGGCGCCTCGCTCATCGTGGTGCTCGCGGTGACGGTGACGATCCTCTCCATCGCCTTCCCGGGCACCGTTGCGGGACTCGCGCTGGCCGCGCCGCTCGGGGGGCTGGCCGATGGCCTCGCGCTCCTGTTCGTGGTGCTGCTCCGCGTGGCCGAGCAGGCGCTGCGTCTCCCCGACGACCCATACCCCGAGCTGATCACCGGCCTGCTCGAGGCGCTGACCGCCCTGGGCCAGGCCCGCGCCGGGGCGCAAGCGGGCGAGGTGCTCGACGCTGCGTCGCGGCGGGCGGTCGCCCGCACGCTCGATCGGCCCGCCCGCGTGATCGCCGCCGACGCGGCGCTCTACCCGCCGATCAGCGGAGACATCGGCGCCCCGGCGCGGGCGGCGGCGCTCACCCTCGGAGGTCGGGTCGCGGCCTGGCTGCACCAGTGCCAGACCGACGCGCTCTGGCCCTCTCCCTCGGCGGCGGCGGAGCTCGAGACGCGTCTTCGGACGGCGCTCATCGGCGCCTGTACCGGAGATTGGGGCCAGCTCGAGCTGGCGGCGCCGGACCCGACCCCGGTGAGCGCGTGGCGCCGGCTCGCCCCGCGAGCGGCCCTCACCGTGGCGCTGGTGGGTGCCGCCTTCCTGCTGCCGATCGCGTTTGCCCACTCGCTCAGCTCCACCGCGCAGGACACCATGCGCGTCTCGCTCATCATCGCCGCCGTCACCGCCCTGGTGACGCCTGCTCAGGCGCTGTCAGATGTGTCGTCGGCGGTGTCGGCGATTCCCGGCGCCGCGAAGTAGCCACCGCCCGAGACGGCGGGCGTCCGAGCTCGTCGCGGAAGGAATGCCGCGGCCGGAGTGTCTAGGAGATGTGGACCGCCGACGCCTTGTCGCGAGGGCCAACCGCGTCAGGCAGTGGGGCTGGCCGCGCGGGTTTCCGCTCGTCCAGTTCCCCAATGTGCCGCTGGCCCTGGCCTTCGCCGGCGGCGTGGCCGCGACCATGTTGCACGGCGCCGCGAGTAGCGACGCCCGTGCGGTCTCCTTTCTGGCGATGGCGGTGTGGGCCTACGAGGAGCTCGTCGACGGCGTCAACTGGTTTCGCCATCTTCTCGGTCTCGTCTACGTCATCTCGACGGTGACCCATCTGGCGATGGCGATCCGGCGCTGACGCGCCGCCGGCGTCGTGGTGCGTCGCCTGCGCTCAGGGAGCGAGCGTCAGGATGGCGGCGGCGTGCGCCGGAACGCGCACCGCATAGACACCCCTGGCGTTGGCGGTGACGATCGTCGGGTGGGGGGTGCCGGCGAGCTCACCGGTGTGCGAGGACAGGTGCTGGCCGCCCAGGGTGGTGCCGCTGGTGGCGCTCAATGAGCGGGCGCGCAGGAGTGAGAGCGAGCCGGGGCCGCGGGCGCCGGCGGCGCTGACTCCGATGGTGCGAGCGCCGGAGCCGACGTTGGTGAGGATCACCCGTTCTGACCTGCCCGGCGCGCGCACGGCGAACTGGTAGATGTGGGCCAGGCCGGGGTTGGAGATGCGCAGCAGGTGCGAGCCGGCGGGTGCGGCCTGCGCGAAGGCCAGCAGGCCGTAGTACTCGGGCTCGACCGCGGCGTTCCACCCCGAGGCGGAGTGCCTGGCGGTGATCACCTGGTTGAGATTGCCGTCGACCGTCTGGAAGTTGACGCCCCGCACGCCGGCCTGCCACAGCGCCGGCAGGATGTTCAGCGCCCACAGGGCCTCCCCGAAGGAGTTGGACATTCCGGCCTCACCGCCGCAGGGAATGCCGTTGATCTCGTCCACGCGCAGCGGCTTGCCGTGGGCGGCGGCCGCCCTGACCGCTCGATGGATCGACGCCGCCAGGCCCTGGATCGAGGCGCGGGTGAAGAAGTCCGACACCGACAGGTGCGAGACGGCCGAGCAGTTCTTCAGCGGATAGGCGTGCACGGTCACGAGCTTGAGGCGTGACGGCAGCTCACGCAGGACCGTCCCCAGCTGGGGCAGCCAATGCGGCGAGCCTGAGCTCGGTCCGGCCAGCGGGACCCCGCCGAGACCCGCGGCGACCGTGGAGAACTTCTTGCCATAGGCGGCGATGGTGTCGATGCCGCGGCCGCCGTTGACCACCGAGAGCGGATAGAACTCCGGCTCGTTGCCCAGTTCGAAGGCGTCGATCAGCTTCGGGCCGACATACCGGTTGAAGTCGGCGACCTCGGTGCGGGCGATCCGGGGGTTGACGTCGGCGTCGACCTTGAGCGTGACGCCGAGGATGGCCTTGGCGCCCACCGCCTCAAGCAGCGTCTGGACGTCAGCGCCCCACGCGGGCGTGAGCGGATAGAGGTAGCGCTGCTTGATCCCGGGGATCGGCCACCACGAGTCGTCTCCGGAATTGCCGCCCAGGCGCAACAGGAACGGCGCGCCGGGGGAGAGGCTCTTGAGCAGGTTGACGAAGGGAGTGTCCGGGTTGGCGGCGGAGCCCGCCAGCGCGGGGATCGAGTTGAGCTCGGTGGCGATCCCGAGAAAGCCCGCAGACGTCGAGGTCGCGGGCACCGCGGCGGGGCCTCCCACCCGAACGGTGGCGCGTTGCGAGGCCGGGGTGCGAACCGTGGACAGGCCTGCTGGAGGGGCCGGGGAGGTGGTTGTGGAGGCGCGTGTCTCGGCGGTGCAGAACGCGGCGGTCACCGCCGCCAACGCGATCGCGACCGCGCTCGCCCGGCGGCGGGAGGTGAGGTGGCGTGGCACGGCGCAAGTTGTACGCGGGCGCCGGTTACACCTCGGGAACGTGGCCCGTAACCCCCGGGTAACCGTCGGCGGCGGATTGCAGGAGCGCGCGCACCCGCTGCTCGATCTCCAACCTCACGGCGTCGCCGTGGACGTCGGTCGGCAGCTGCACCACACGCTCCTCGCCGCCCAGTTCGATCTCGAGCGCGAACTGCACCGGCCGCCCCGCGTCGGGCAGCGCGATGACCCGGTCGTTCTCGAACAGCGAGACCACGCGGGGGTCGATGTAGCTGGCCCGCGCGACCGCCGGAGTGTTCCCCAGCGCCGAGCTGACCACGCGCACCGCGCGGCTGACCGCCTTGGGTCCGCGTTCCCCGGCCTCGTGCGCGCGGGCCAGGGCGACGGAGGCCAGGACGGTCGCCGACCACGTGCGGAACTCCTTGGCGGAGTACGGGCCGTCGCCCCAGGCACGCAGCGCGTCGTTGACGTCAGGCGCGTGGATGCGATGCCAGCCGTGGCGTGAGCGATACACCAGGAGCTCATCCGGCGCCCCGCGGCGCCGCTTGAGGGACCCGAGCGCGGTCACCGACTGGGGATCGCGCACCGTCATCCGCCGGCGCTTGCCCGACTTCGCCACGAAGTCAAAGTGGACCTCGTCGCCGCGCAGCGTCACGTTGCTGCGCTGCAGGGTGGTGAGCCCGACGTGGCCGTTGTCGCGGGCGTAGCGGTCCCAGCCGACTCTGAACAAGCCGATGTCGAGCAGGCGGACCGCCAGCGCGAGCGTCAGGTCGCGCTCACCGTGGCGTGCGCCGAGCCGGCTCTCGGTGGTGGCTCGGATCTGCGGCAGCTTGGCGGCGAAGGCAAGCATGTCGTCGTACTTCTCGTGGTCTCGCCGCTCGCGCCACTGTGGGTGATAGAGGTACTGCCGGCGTCCTTTGGAATCCATCCCGGTGGCCTGCAGGTGCGCCTGGGGAGAGGCGGCGATCGACACCTGCGTCCAGGCCGGGGGGATCCGTAGGCCTTGGATCCACGCCAGCGTCTCGGGGTCCGTCACGGGCTCGCCGGCCGAATCCAGGATGACCGCGTTCGGGCCGTTGCCGTCGCGGCGGAGGTCAAGCTCGCCGCCGTGGACGTAGACGAGCTCAACGGGCTCCGCGGAGACGGTCCCCATGCCGAGAGCCTAAACGAGAGCCGCAGGCGCTCAGCGCGGCCGGACCCGGGCGCCGGGGCCCGCGGCCAGCGACCCCCAGGCGGCGCGGGCCCCGGCTCGCCCGTGCTCATGGGGACGCATGAACACGGCGTGCGCGTCCGTGCTCAACATGAATTAGTTGGTGAAGCTAGGCATTCGATAAGAGCGCCGCCGGCGCCCGCACGTGCGGGCGCCGACGGCCATGATGCGATCAGCCTGCGTTCGTGGTGCGCGTGCCCGGGTCGGCGGTTGTGCTCGATCCGGCGGGGCTCGCCCTCGTCGCACTGCAGTAGAGCAGCACCCAGGTGCCCGCCGGCACCGTCTCCTCGATCGAGTAGCCCGGCCCCGATGACGATCCGGCCATCTGAACCCACTCGCCCTTCCATCCCGCCGGGATCGCAGAGCAGTTCGGAATCGATGACAGGTCCTCGCCGGCGGCCCGGGCTCGCCTGCTGATCCTCTCGATCCCCATCGCCGTGAGCCGGCGGTTCACCGCGGCGATGGAGGTCCGGCGGTTGATCTTGAGTGAGACCGAGCCGTCCTGGTGGCGGGTCACGGCGAATGCGGGCGGTGTGGCCGTCGAGGCGCCGATCGCGAGGACCGCCGCCGCGGCGATGGCGGCCAGCCCGGTGGTGCTGGCGGCGAGGAGGCGCGGGGAGAGTCGCCGCGCCCGGCGCGGCGACGAGGCGAGGTCATGGGCGGCGGCCGTCAGCTGCCGGCCGATCGCCTCCAGGTGCGGGGGGAGAATGTCGTTGGTCATGTGGAGCTCCCTAGTCGGGTGAAGAGTGTCCTCAGGGCGCGCGACACGCGGATGCGAGCGTTGTGCTCGGTGGTGCCCATGAGGGCGGCTGCCTGGCCGTAGTCCATCTCGTCGACCACACGCAGCTGCAGGGCTTGGCGTTGGGTGTCGGGCAGAGCGTTCAGAGCGCGGGCCAGCTCGGGGGTCTGGCTCGCGGCGTCGATCTGGGCGTCGATCTCGGCGAGCTCGCCGGGGTCGTGGTCCAGCTGGATTCCGAGCTTCTGGCAGGTCGCGCGCTCGACGCGGCCGCGACGGTGATACCGGCGGACCAGGTTGCGGGCGATCCCGTACAGCCATCCGCGCGCCGACTCGTCGGTGGCGCCACGGAATCGGCTCAGGCCGAGCAGCGCCTGCGCAAAGGTCTCGGCGGTGAGGTCAGCGGCGGTGGCCAGGTCGGGCGTCTGAGCGCGGATCCAGCGCTCGACCCCGACCGCGTGGCGACGGTAGAAATGGCCGAACGCGTCGGGGTCGGTGCGCGCTGCGCGCAGTAGCTCGACGTCGCTGGCGGGCGGCCTGAATTCGTTCATCACAGGGGGAGTGCCAGCTGGCGCAACCCTGTGACACTCATCTCGCCGCTCACGGTATCGGCGCGAGGGGGAGCCGTCGCGACTCGGGCCGCGCCCGAGCATCGTGTGGGGCCAACGCAGCCGCCGCGTAATGGGTCCGTCGGCGAAACGTAGGCAGAAGCTGAGTCAGGGATGAGACCGCGGGCTGTCCGCCGCCGGGAAATCGATGACCGCCACCTGGACGGACTCGGTGCCCGAGCGGAGGCTCGCGAACCGCTCGAGTCGTGGATGCAGCGCCGCCAGGTGCCGCAGCAGCACCCTGACGGCGAGTCGCTGGTCAGGGGCCATCGCCACCAGCTGGGCGGCATTGCGCAAGCGGATCTCGGCTCGAGCGGCCGGCCCCACGGCGGGACAGCGCCCGGGCAGGTAGTTGATGCTCGTGTGAAACAGACCGATCAGCTGGAGCCCGAGGGAGCTGGGGTGAGGCAGGCAATCGACCAGCTGCTCGCCTCGGTAGCTCGCGTTGGGCACCACTCGGCGCACAGCCTCGAGCAGGCGGTAGTCGTCGACCGCTGTCTGCGCGGACCCGCCGAGCGCGCCCTGGTAGCCGGTGGGAGGATCGAACACCGTTCCGGCCAGGCGGGCGGAGGCCGGATGGGGGGCGACGGTGAGCACCATGACCGCCGCCAGGACCGCGAACGTGGCCGCGATGCCGGCTGCGGGGAGCCGGGGCCGGAACCATGCGGCCGCAATCACCGCCGCCACCGCGAGGCCGGCCAGGAGCACCCCCCAGGGCAGCCACCCCAAGGCGGGGACCGCGGGCGCCGCCTCGGAGAGCAGGGCCACCGCGATGACCAGGGCCGCGGGAAGCCAGCGTGCCATCGGCTGCCGGGCCAACGGGCGAGTGAGCTCGGCGATCACCACCGTCTGCGTGAGCAGGGAGGCTCCCCACAGGGGTGAGGAGAGGTAGTGCTCCTCCAGCAGCTGCAGCGTGCCCCCGAACTGCCCCGCGGCGGCGACGACCAGCTGCAGCGTGGCGACGATGCCGACCGCGAGCGCCGGGGGCGGCAGGCGCCGCCGCGCCGCCACCACCACCCAGGCCAGGCAGGTGGCCGGCAGCACCAGGAGATAGGCATCGCCCAGCGCCCAGCGCCAGTTCGTCGAATGCCACAGCGCTGTCTGGGCGGGAGTGGCGAGGAAGAAGATGGCCTGCAGCGTTGGGACGACGTAGTCCAGCCGCCCCAGCACCAGCCACGACCCGATGTCCAACACCACCGTGGTCCCCAGCGCACCGGCCGCCAGCCCCGCGAGGTCGTTGCGCGCGGCGGCCCACCCGCGGCCGGCGGCTGTCTGCACGGTGACCACCATCGCCGCGACGGCGACCAGCAGTGCGGTCGTCGCCAGAGACCACACGGCGGCCGCCAGCAGCACGCCGGCCGCCAGCAGCCAGCGCCGCCGTGCCGCCTGCGCCGGTGCCGGCATCACCAGGCACGCCAGGCCCCCGAGCATGTACGAGACCGCCGCGGAATCCGGGAAGTCGGTGCCCCAGGCCGTGACGACGACGGGGGAGGCGAGGATCAGGCACACGGCGAGCGCACCGACGCCCACCCCGTAGCAGCGCCTGCCCAGCACGTAGGCGGGCACGATGGCGATCAGCGCCAGGAGATAGCGAAAGGCCATAAAGCCCGGGAAGGTCCCGAAGGCCAGGTAGGCCAGGCGGCCCGGCACCAGGAATCCCGGTCGGGTCCCCCAGCGAAAGTAGGCCCCCGCGGGGCCGATGTAGTTGCGCAGGGACGCCGGCAGCGCCGCGGGCATGTAGCGGCGGGCCAGATCGCCGGGGTCCCACAGGTACACGCTGTGCATCGCCGGATCCGGCAGTCCCGGGGTGGCCATCGCGCGCAGATGCAGCAGCAGGAACGCCAGCAGCGGGGCGGCGATCAGGAATGCCGCCTCGAGAACGCGCCACCCCGGGGCGGCGCGGGAGCCTCCCGGCGCCGACACGACCGCCGGGCCCTCCGGAGCGAGGACGGTCACGCCGACCGCACGGCGAGGTAGGGGCGGGCCGCGGGGCGCGACGGCGGGGTGAACCCGGGCCGGTCACTGCAATCAAGGAACGGAGGATGCGTCAGCCCGGCCTGGCGCATCCGGTACTGGCTCGCGGTGGCCAGGACGCCGACCCCGTAGCGCGCGCTGCGAGAGAACGAGATCGACGACGAGTCCTCCGCGTAGCGCGTCGGGCAGGACAGCTCCCCGATGCGCGCGCCGACCGCCGCCACCTGGGCGAGGATCTGATTGTCAAAGACGAAGTCGTCGGAGTTGCGTTCGAAGGGAATGCACCGCAGGACATCGGCGCTATAGGCGCGCAGGCCCGTGTGATACTCGGAGAGCTTCTGGTGCATCACCATGTTCTCGACAAAGGTCAGGACACGGTTGGCGACATACTTGTACCGCGGCATCCCCGCCGCCATCGCGTTCTGCGTCAACACCCGTGAGCCCAGCACCACGTCGTAGTGGCCACTGGCGATCATCGCCGCCATCGGTAACACCAGTCGCGGGCTGTACTGATAGTCCGGATGCACCATCACGAGGATGTCGGCGCCGTCCTGGAGGGCCGTCTGATAGCACGTCTTCTGGTTGCCGCCATAGCCGAGGTTGTGGTCATGAACGACACACCGCAGCCCCAGCGATCGAGCCACGGTCAGCGTGTCGTCATCGCTGGCGTCATCGACGAGCAGGACGGAGTCGACCACGCTGCGGTCGATCTCGCGCACGGTGCGCCTCAGTGTCAATCCCGCGTTGTATGCGGGCAGCACAACGGTGACTCGCCATGGCCCTAACACATGTCACCTTGGGGTTAGCGCGCCGGGGTGGGGCGCGGTGAAGAGAGGTCAGGCACCGGGTTCGTCCTCGCCGGTGGCGCGCAGAAAGGCGAGCACCGCGAGCACTCGCCGGTGGTCATCGTCGGTGGCGGGCAGGTCGAGCTTGGCGAAGATCGAGGAGATGTGCTTCTCGATGGCGCCGGGCGTGACGACCAGCTCGCGGGCGATGGCCGCGTTGGAGCGACCCTGGGCGATCAGCTCCAGGGTCTCGCGCTCGCGGACGGTGAGCGACTCGATCGCCTCCACACCCGCGCTCGGGGTGGCGCGCCGGTCACTGACCAGTGTGCTCACGACCTCGCGGTCCAGGGCGGTGCCGCCTCCCGCCACTCGCTGAACGGCTTCGACGAATGTCCGCACCTCACTCACCCGCTCCTTGAGCAGGTAGCCGATGCCGCCCTGGCCCTCGTGCAGCAGGTCGGCCGTGTAGGCGGGCTCGACGTACTGGGAGAGCACCAGCACGGCCAGCTCGGGGTGGCGCCGGCGCGCGTCGAGCGCGGCCCGGATGCCCTCATCGGTGAACGTCGGCGGCAGGCGGACGTCGACGATGGCCAGATCGGGCCTGTGGCCGTCGACGATTCGCAGCAGCCCGGGCCCGTCCTCGGCCTGGGCGACGACCTCGATGTCGTTCTCCTGCAGCAGCGCGGCGATCCCCTCGCGCAGCAGGGCGTGGTCCTCGACGATCACCGCCCGCATGGGAGCACCGCCTCGACCTGCGTGCCGACCCCTGCGGGGCTGGTGACGTGCAGGGTGCCGTCCAGAGCCTCGACGCGCTGCAGCAGGCCGGTGAGTCCTCCACCCGCGGGGTCCGCGCCGCCGGGCCCGAAGTCCGTGATCTCGAGGAAGAGGTCGCCGCCGCGCTCGTCGATGCGGACTTCGACCCGGGAGCCGGGAGCGTGCTTGGCCGCGTTGGTGAGCGATTCGGCGACGACGAAGTAGGCCGCGGTCTCGACCGCCGGCAGCGGCCGGCGCGGGAGCTCCCCGATGACGGTCACGTCGGCGCCGGAGCGTTGGGCCAGCGAGCGCACCGCCGCCTCCAAGCCGCGGTCGGTGAGCACCGGGGGTGCGATCCCCCGGGCGAGCTCGCGCAGCTCGCGGATCGCCGCGGCAGCGTCCTCGCGAGCCTCGCGCAGCAGCGCCGCGGTCTCCGGGTCGTCGCGATAGCGGTCCTCGGCGCGACCGAGCTTCATCGAGAGGGCGACGAGCCGCACCTGCGCGCCATCGTGCAGGTCGCGTTCGATCCGCCGCAGCTCGGTCGCCTGGACATCGAGCGCCCCGCGGCGCGTTCGCGACAGCTGGTCGACGCGCTCGGAGAGGACCTTGTCAGCCGGCCGGCTGATGACCCGCGCGAGCGGACCGGCGACGAGACCCAGGGCGAGCAGCGCGGCCATCGCCCACAGGGGCCACGCCGGCGCGAGATAGGGGGTGTCGGAGAGCCGCTCCGCCAACAGGAACACGGCGAGGATCGCCGCGACAGGTTGCGCGAACCGGCGCACCGTCTCGGCGCCCGCCACACCGTCAGCGAGCTGATCGGCTGCCTGATCAACCAGCAGCCCCACGCCGAGGAGCACGGCCACGGTGCGCAGCGACCCCATCGGCAGCGTGACGAACTGCTCACATGACAGCCCCGCGACGAGCACCAGCAACGTCATGACCGCGGCGAGCGACTGCGCCGACCGGCGCATGTCCCGGCCGTCGGCGAGCCGTGCGGCCGGCGCGGCCATGAGGCCTGCGCTCAGCAGCGTGGCGAAGGTCCACAGCGGCCACATGGGGCGGACGGCGACGGTGTCCGTCAGTCCGTTGATGAGAAAGAAGAGGGCGGCCAGCGCGGTGGCTGCGTAGACAAGCCCGCGCACCGCCTCGTCGTTGGTGAGCCGTGCGGCGACGAACCCGAGGCCGAGCAGCACGGCCGCCGCGCGCAGCGCGCCGATGGGCCACGCCGGGTAGAAGGCGACCGAGAGACCGAGGATGAGAACGAAGAGCGCCGCGGCAGCGGCGACCGGGACCGCGGCAGTGGCAGCGATTGGCGCGAACCTACGCGCCGCCCACCCCTCGGCGAGCTGGCCCAGCGGAGCCGCGGCGAGCCCTGAGCACAGCAACCCCCCAGCGACCCACAGCGGCCACGTCGGCCAGTACGGGAACGCGTGCGACAGGTCCCAGACGGCAACCAGCAGGGCTGCGACGGCGGCGGCCGGCTGCGCACACCGGCGCATCGCCCGGGCGCGTGGGGATCGGCCCCACACCGTGCTGACCGCCAGCTGATCGGCGACGAGCCCGAGTGCGAGGAGCACCGCGCTGAGCCACAGCGGCCATCGCGGCCAGAACGCCTGGGGCGAGAACAGAGCCCAGATGAGGACGACCAGCGCCGCAAGCGCCGCGACGCGCTGGGCCGGCCAGCGCACGACGTGGCCGCGCTGCTCGGCGAGCTCGACGCTCATGGCCTGGCTCCAGGATCGCCGCATGACGACCATGTTGGCATTCGTCGGTGCGCGTGGGGCGTCTGGCGAGGGCTGTGGGTGAGCATGCCGACAGGCTGGCGCACCGCGCATCTCGTGTCTGTGCAGCGAGCGGGCCTGCGCGCCGGTGCAATCCCCCGAACTCCCTCCGGGGGACAGCCGGAGGTGAGGGTGGGGACAACCCCCGGCTGAGGCTGCCCCCTTCGCCGGATCCAGGCCGGCGGGCCCGCCGGCGGCCGCGCTGTAACGCTGGCGCCGGCGCGCGACAGTTACAGGCATGAGCGATTGGTCGCCGGCCCGGACTGCTGCCGAGGAGCGCTTCGCCGCGGTCTTTGCCCACCTGGGCCTGGTGACCGAATACGCGCGGCGGCGCCGGGCCGTCGATCCGGAGGGGATCGCCGCCGAGGTCATGACCATCGCGTGGCGGCGCCTGGCCGACGTGCCGCTCGACGACGCGCGACCGTGGCTGATCGCCACGGCGCGCAACCTGCTGTTGGCCGAGTGGCGCAGACACCGAGCCGGGACGACGGTGGAGCTGGGCGAGGATCACCGCGCCCCAGAGCTCCCGTCGCCGATCGTCGAGCTTGACCCTGAGCTGGAGACAGCGCTGATGCGGCTGTCGTCAAGTGACCGCGAGGCGCTCCTGCTCGTCGCGTGGGAGGACCTGACCCCGCAGGCGGCGGCCGCCAGCCTCGGGATCTCGGCGGCGGCGTTCCGCGTCCGGCTGCACCGCGCGCGTCGCCGGCTCACCCGACACCTCGATGACACCGAGACGACGGCGTCCACCCACCGGCGGACGCGCCTGGAGGAGACATGAGCCAGCACCCCGACGTTCTTGACCGGCTTCGCGACTCCGCGCCCCCGAGCTCGGCGCCGCCCGAGAACGGCGACCTGTGGGCGACGATCACGGCCTCCCCGCCTGACCCCCGCCTCACGACCCGCCGCCGCGGAGGCGCAGGCGCGGGCTCACACTCGCGGCACGTCCTCGGCGCGGTCCCGGTGACCGTGGCGGTGGCCCTCGCGGTCGGGATCGCCGTCGCCGCGCTGGTGCTGCTTCGCCACGGCGCCTCGCGTCCGTCGCACCCCGCATCGAGTGCCGGCGCCCGCGGCGAGATCATCGGGCGCCGGGGCGTGGTCCTCGCCGACACGGTGCGGGTGGCCACCATCAGCATCAGGCCCGCGGCACTGCCGGCCTCGTCCGCCGCACGCGTACGCGTCTACGACGGCCTCGCCCGGGCCCTCGCCGTCCGCGGGGCGTCGCGACACTGTGTTCTGAACGGGCAGTCCTGGCTTGGCCCGGCGCCGTGCCACGCCGGCACCCTGGCCGGGGCATCCCGCCGAGCCAGGCTGATCGTGGCTGACGGGGTGTCGGGTGCGCAGGCTCGCCGGGTGGTGGCGGCGCACCTCCACGGCGTCGTGGTCACGTGGCGCTGGAGCCGGACACATCCCGGAGATCTGGCGGCGCAGGCACTGGGCGTGGTCACACCGGACGCCCCCGGCGGCTCAGCGGTGGGCCAGTCCGGGCTGGAGGCGACGTATGACCGCTACCTGCGCGCGGGCGACAACCTCAACCTCTCGCTGGACGCCAACCTGCAGCGCGTGGGGGAGAGCGCGCTGAAGACGTCGGCGCGCGCGCAGCAGGCCTCGGGCGGCTCGTTCGTGGCCATGAACCCCGAGACGGGCGCGGTCTACGCGATGGGATCGCTGCCGACCTTTGACCCGTCGATCTTTGACCGCGGCGCCGCCCTGGCGCGGTACCGCCGCCTGACCAGCCCCGCCAACGGCGACTCGCTGCTGGACCGGGCGACCCAGAGCGCAGGGCCGACCGGTTCGCTGTTGACGCCCATCACCGCCGTGGCCGCGCTGTCGAGCGGGCAATGGTCGGCCGACGGGGTCTTTGACGACACCGGCCAGTTCTGCGTCGGCACCGGCGCCGCCGAGCAGTGCCGCCACAACTCCGGGCGCGCCGTCGACGGGGAGCTTGATCTCGTCAACGCGCTGCGGGTCTCCTCCGACGACTTCTTCTACAACCTCGGCGCCCGGCTCAACGAGGATCCCCTCAAGGCGCCGAACGGCGGTCCGCTGGACCAGTGGGCCTCCGCGTTCGGGATCGGGCGCCCGACCGGCGTCGATCTGCCCAACGAGGTGAGCGGGACGCTGCCGACGCCGGCGTGGCGCGAGCAGCGCAACACGCTCGAATCAGAGTGCGACCGCGCCGCCGGGCCCTTCGCCTTCACCAACGGCACGCGGTTCAGCGCCCACGACCACCCGGGCTGGCATCGTTCTCAGAGGCGCGCACCGGGTGGCTGTGGCATCGCCGACGGGACCAACCGCCCGTGGTCGATCGGTGACAACGAGAGCCTCGCCGTCGGCCAGGGCGACGTCCAGGTGACGCCGCTGCAGCTGGCGGTGGCCTACGCGGCACTGGCCAACGGCGGCACGGTGGTGCGCCCCCACCTGGGCGCCGCCATCGTGACTCCGGGCGGCTCCGTGGTCCAGACGATCGACCCGGCGCCGGTGCGCCACCTCGCCGTCAATCAGGGCGATCTGGCGACCGTCCGCCATGGCCTGCACGAGGCGGCGCAATCCCCTGGGGGGACCTCGGATGACGTGATGGGGAACTTCCCGATGAAGGTGTATGGCAAGGCTGGGGCGGCGCAGTACACCAACCAGCCCGACTATGCGTGGTATGCGTGCTTTGTCATCGATCACACCAAGAAGCCGATCGTGGTGGTGGTCCACGTGGACAGGGGCGGGTTCGGTGACGTGGCCGCTGCGCCGGTGGCGCGTCAGATCCTCTCGCAGTGGTTCTACGGCGCGCCGGGCAGGTACATCGCGGGGACCAACGCGTCGCTCTGAGTCGCGGGGCGGCCACCGGCCGTGGATACTTCGTGAGCGATGGCCTCCACCGCCCGCAGGGTGACCGGCAACTTGAGCCTGACCCTCGATGGTCGCTACAACGGTCCCGGCGGCGCGGCTGACCTGGGCGCGATCGTCCCGTACATGTCGGGCGACGCGGCCCGAGACCAGATGACGCGGATGCTGGAGGGGGCGACCACGGCATTGCTCGGCCGCGGCAACGCGGAGGGCTTCATGGGCTTCTGGTCACGGTTCGCC
>DATJTQ010000094.1:0-22636 GCA_035503355.1 Solirubrobacteraceae bacterium | reverse complement strand
CACCTCTCACGAATGTCGCCTACCTTGACACCCGTCTTATGAGTGGACCGAAGCATCTCTGGTCAGGCGATTGGGAGAACGAGTCCGAGGACGCGTCGACACGGCGCGTCCGCGAGCCTCGTCCCCCTGAGCCCGAGCCTGAGCCCGCCCCCGCCCAGCCCGCGCGCCCGCGGGCGCGGCGGACCGTGCGCCCCGGCGTGGTGCCCGTGGCGATCGCGGTGATCGTGATCGCGGGAGTGGCCTTCGGTCTGGTCAAGGTGTTCGGCTCCTCGAACTCTGACCAGGCCGACGCGAATCTCCTCAACTCGACGACCCCGCACATCACCGGCAACACCCGCCCGATCATGTGGCTCGGGATGGAGATCATCACCTCCCCGCAGGGCGTCCCCGTGGTCGAGACCGTCCAGCCCAACAGCAACGGCGACGCGGCCGGCGTGGAGCCCGGCGACACGCTCCTGCTGGTCAACAACCACGCGGTGAGCTCGACGGGCAGCATCGCCAAGGCGATCAAGGGTCTGCACAAGGGCGACAGGATCACCATGGTCGTCAACACCGGCGGGACGAACCTCACGCTGGACGCGACGCTGGCGGCGCCTCCCTCCCCGTACCCGTGACCTTCTCCTCGCCGCTCGTCCTCATCGGGCTCGTCGCCATCCCCGTCCTCGTCGCGTGGTACCTCGGCCAGCAGCGCCGGCGCCGCCGGGCGGCGGCCGCCTTCGCCGCGCCACTGCTGACCGACTCGGTGACGCCGCGCCGGCCCGGCTGGCGCCGCCACGCGCCGATGCTGGTGTTCGCCGTCGCCATCGCGCTGCTCATCGTCGCCGCCGCCAAGCCCCAGCGGACCGTCGCGGTTCCCATCAACGGCGCCGCGATCATGCTCGCCAACGACGTCTCGAGCTCGATGAGCGCCACCGACGTCACCCCCTCGCGCCTCGGGGCGGCCAAGAATGCGGCCTCCAAGTTCGTCAACCGGGTCCCGGGCGGCGTCCAGGTCGGCCTGATCGAGTTCGCCCGCCGGCCCGTCCTGCTGCAGTCGCCGACGACCAACCACGCGCTCACCCTCGGCGCCATCGCCGGTCTGCGCCCGGGTGGGGGCGGCACCGCGATCGGCGAGGCGATCACCACCGCGGTCCATGCCATCACCACGCTCCCGCGCAAGGCGGGCAAGCGGGTGCCGGGCGCGATCGTCCTCCTCTCCGACGGCAGCTCGAACGTGGGGCCGGGCCCGCTGGCCGCAGCCCGCGCCGCCAAGGCCGAGCACATCCCCGTGTACACGATTTCCCTGGGGACGCCCAACGGCACCATCCCGATCAAGAAGGACGGCCAGATCGTCAACGCGCCGGTTCCGGTGAGCTCACAGGAGCTGGCCGCGATCGCCCAGGCGTCCGGCGGCAAGGCGTACACCGCCGCCGACGCCGCCAAGGCCAGCGAGGTCTACGCGCACCTCGCCGTCGCCCTCGGCCACAAGCACGTCAAGCGCGAGATCACCGCCGACATCGCCGGAGGCGGCCTCGTGCTGTTGCTGGTGGGCGGCGCCATGACCCTGATGTGGTTCGGCCGCATCGTCTAGCTGAGAAAAGAGACCCGGAGGACCCGTTGACCGACATCGAAGCCGCCACCCAACAACGCCACGAGGCACGCGACGCGCTCCAGGAGGTGCTCTACGAGATCAAGCGCGTGATCGTGGGCCAGGACGCGATGCTCGAGCGGCTGCTCGTCAGCCTGCTCGCCGGCGGCCACGTGCTGCTGGAGGGCGTGCCGGGGCTGGCCAAGACGCTCACCGTCAAGACCCTGGCCGCGTCGCTGGGCGGCACCTACGGCCGCATCCAGTTCACCCCGGACCTCGTCCCGGCCGACCTCGTCGGGACACGGGTATGGCGCCCCGATACCGGTCAGTTCGACACCGAGCTCGGCCCCGTGTTTCACAACTTCCTGCTCGCCGACGAGATCAACCGCGCGCCGGCCAAGGTGCAGTCCGCGCTGCTCGAGGTCATGCAGGAGCAGCAGGTGACGATCGGCGGCACCAGTTTCGGCGTGCCGCTGCCCTTCATCGTCATGGCCACCCAGAACCCGATCGAGTCAGAGGGCACCTACCCGTTGCCCGAGGCCCAGGTGGACCGCTTCCTGATGAAGATCATCGTCGACTACCCGAGCGTCGGCGAGGAGGCCGCCGTGGTTGGCCGCAGCATCCGCGACGCCGTCGATGTCCGCGAGTGCCTCTCGCTCGAGGACCTGCGCCGCCACGCCGAGGCGGTGCAGACCGTCATGGTCGACCGCGAGGTCATCGGCTACGCGGTGGCCCTGGCCGACGCCACCCGCCACCCCGCCCAGCACCAGCTGCAGGACATCGCGGGGCTGATCGAGTTCGGCGCCAGCCCACGCGGCCCCATCGGGCTCGTCCAGGCCTCGCGCGCGCTGGCGCTACTGCGCGGCCGTGCCCACGTCGAGGTCCAGGACATCCGCGACCTCACGCCGGACCTGCTCCGGCACCGCATCGTGCTCTCCTACGACGCCCTCTCGGACGGGGTCACCGCCGATGAGCTGATCGAGCAGGTCCTCGCCGCCGTGCCCGAGCCAGACGCGCGCCGGCTCATGCGCGGCGAGCGCGAGGTGCGCAGCGCCGGGGGGTTGATGGGCGCGTGAGTACCGCGGTCCTCGCGCCTCCGGCCGCGCGCCAGGGCCCCGGCCCGATCGCGCAGCCGCTCATCGACGCGCTCGATCTCGCCGTCAACCGCCTGGTGTCCCAGACGCTCCCGGGCGATCGTCGCGCGGCCGGCGTGGGCCTGGGCACCGAGCTCGCCCAGCTGCGCCCGTACGAGACGGGCGACGACGTGCGCCACATCGATGCCGCCGCCAGCGCGCGGACCGGGACGCCGCACGTGCGCCTGCACGTGCCCGAGCGGGCGCTGACCACGTGGATCGTGCTCGACGTCTCGCCGTCGATGGCCTTCGGCACCGCGCGCCGGCTCAAGGCCGACGTCGCCGAGGGTGTGGCCATGGTCTTCGGCCGTCTCGGCGTGCGCCGGGCGGGCAGCGTCGGCCTGGTGAGCTTCGGCGCCGGCCCCGCCGTGGTGTCACCTCCGCGCGGCTCGCGGCCGGGCCTGGTCGCGCTGCGGCGCCGCCTGGAGGCCGGGGTCGCCGTGGATGGGACCGAGTCTCCGGAGGCCCTGGGCGACGCCCTGGCCCGCGTGGGCAAGCTGGCCGGCCAGCCAGGCCTCGTGGTGCTCATCTCAGACTTCCGTGACCAGCATGCGTGGGAGCGCCCGCTGGGATCGCTGCGCATGCGCCACTCCGTTCTGGCCATCGAGGTCGTGGACCCCCGCGAGCTCGAGCTGCCCGCCGTCGGTCACCTCATGCTCGTCGACCCCGAGACGGGGGCGCGCGTCGAGGTCAACACCGGCCGGCGGCGTATCCGCGAGCGCTTCGCCGAGCTCGAGCGCGAGCGCCGCGAGGTGGTGGCCAAGGAGCTGCGCCGCCTGCGGGTGCACCACACCACCCTGTCGACCGACGAGGAGTGGCTCATCGAGATGGGGCGCCGCCTGAAATGAGCTTCGCCTCCCCGGCATGGCTGCTGACCCTCCTGCTCGTTCCGGCCGGCGTGGCGCTGTACCTGGCCGCGCGGCGGCGCAAGCAGCGCTACGCGGTCCGCTTCCCCGCGGTCGCCACCGTGCGCGAGGTCATCGCCGTCACGCCGTCGTGGGAGCGCCACGTCCCGACCGTGCTCGCCCTCTCCGCGGTGGCGCTGCTGGCGGTGGCCCTGGCCCGTCCGCGCGTCGTCCAGCACATCCCCACCGGCCAGGCCAACATGATGCTCGTCACCGACCATTCTGGCTCGATGGCCGCGCAGGACGTGCGGCCCAGCCGTCTGGCCGCGGCGATCTCGGCGGCCAACACCTTCATCGATCAGCTGCCCTCGACGGTGCGCGTCGGGGCCATCGGCTTCGGCAGCTCGCCCGACGAGGTGCAGGGGCCGGAGGCCAATCACGCCGCCGCCCGCACCCTCATCGACGGCCTGGTGGCCAACGGCGGGACCGACACCGGCGACGCCCTTCAGCTCGCGCTGCAGCTTCTGCAGGGCTCCAACCCCAAGCACGTGCCGTCGGCCATCGTCCTGCTCTCCGACGGTGCCGCCAACGCGGGGCCCGACCCGGTGACGGTGAGCCAGCAGGCCAAGAAGGACAGGATCCCCATCTACACGGTGGCCCTCGGCACCTCCGGCGGCGTGCTGCCCAACCCCGACCCCTTCGGCCAGCCGCAGCCGGTGCCGCCCGATCCGGCGCTCATGCAGGCCATCGCCCGCGTCTCGGGCGGGAGCGCCTTCAACGCTCACAGCGCCGATGAGCTGAGCTCGATCTACAAGAAGCTCGGCAGCCAGCTGTCCTCGGTGACCCGCAAGAAGGAGATCACCGCGTGGTTTGCCGCCGCCGGCGTGGTCCTGCTCATCGGGGCCGCGGTGTCGTCGGCGCGCTCGTCGGGCCGCTTGCCCTAGACGTGCCCTGGGCGCTGTCGGGCAGGCCCCGCCACAGCAGGGCTCGCTGGCGGACCCGCGAGAGCTTGCTGACCACGAGGTCATAGGAGTCCTCGACCAGGTCGGCCACCATCTGCTCAGACAGGGTGCCGTCGAGCAGGACGGTGTTCCAGTGGCGCTTGTTGAGGTGATAGCCGGGGGTGATGCACGCGTGGGCGGCGCGGAGCTGTTCGGCGAGCATCGGCTCGCACTTGAGGCTGACCGAGAGCGGCTCGCCGTCCAGGCGCGAGAGGGCGAACATCTTGCCGGCCACCTTGAACACCGAGGTCTCAAAGCCGAACGGGAACGTCTCCTCGGAGCCCTGGAAGCTGAGACAGAGATCGCGGAGCGCGTCGCGTTGCATGGTGGCCATGGTCAGCCGGCCAGGACGTCGAGCACCCGGTCCACGTCGCGCTCGTCGTTGTAGACGTGCCACGAGGTGCGCAGGCGCCCGCCCCGCATGGCGGCGACGATCCCGGCCTCCCGGAGCCGCGCGGCGGCATCGTCGACGTCGATCGACACGATCGCGCTGTCGCCCGCCGTCATGCCCAGGCCCGCCCGGAAGCGGTTGGCCAGGGTGACGTTGTGGGCGTAGATGGCCGCGACCCCGATCTCCTCGATGAGCTCCAGCGCCGGCGCCGTGCCCACCCAGGAAAACCACGCCGGCGAGAGGTCGAAGCGCCGCGCGTCGTGAGCGAGGCGCAGCGGCGGGCCGAAGTAGCTGGAATGCACATCCTCGCCGGCGTACCAGCCCGCGCTGTGCGGCACCGCGTCGGCCAGCAGGCGATCGGACACGGTGAGGAAGGCGGTGCCGCGCGGCGACATCAGCCACTTGTAGGCCCCGCAGACCAGCGCGTCGAGGCGCTGGGCGTCGACCGGCAGCCAGCCGGCCGCCTGGGTCGCGTCGCAGATCGTCACCGCGCCCACCGCCGCGGCGGCGTCGAGGATCGCCTCCATGTCGGCAACGTCGCCCGTGCTCATCTGCACCGCGCTGAAGGCGACCGCCCCGGCGCCCTCGCCGACGGCGCCGGCCACCTCGGCGACGGGGACGGTGCGCACGTCGAGCCGCGACTGCACGAGGTAGGGAAAGAGGTTGGAGGCAAACTCGACGTCGGGCACCACGACTCGGGTCCCGGCGGGCAGCGCGGTGACGATCGAGCCGACCAGCTCCGAGACCGTGGCGCCGACCGCAACGCGCTCCGGTGCGACGCCCACCATGCGCGCGAACGCCCCGCGAGCCGCCTCGGTGCTCTCACCCCAGTGCTCCCAGCTGGTGCGCCCGCCCTGCCAGTCGGCGAGCGCCGCCTGCAGCGCGTCCCAGGCCGGGCGCGGCGGGAGCCCGTAGCTGGCGGTGTTGCAGTAGACGCCCGCGGGCCTCCACAGCTGACGGGCGTCGGCGATCCTCATGTCCGACAACCTAGCGGTGCCGGCATCCGGGCTCTCAGAGCGCGGCCACGATCGCGTCGGCCACCTCGGCCGTGGTGGCGCTTCCACCCACGTCGGCGGTGAGCACGCCGGCGGCGCACACCGAGGCCACGGCACGGCGCACACGGTCGGCGCTCGGCGCCAGCCCCAGGTCATCGAGCATCAGCGCGGCTGACAGCACCATCCCGGCCGGGTTGGCCAGCCCGCGGCCCACGAGGTCAAAGGCCGAGCCGTGGACGGGCTCGAACATCGACGGGCGCGAGCGGTCGAGGCTGAGGTTGGCGCTGGGAGCCATGCCGAGGCTCCCCGCCAGCGCGCCGGTGAGGTCCGACAGGATGTCGCCGTGCAGGTTGGAGGCGACGATCACGTCGAACTCCTGAGGCGCGAGCACCAGCCGTGCCGCCGCCGCGTCCACCAGCATCGACTCCCAGCGGACGTCGGGGAACTCCTGCGCCACCGAGGCGACCACCTCGTCCCACAGCACGCTGGCGTGCGGGCTGGCATTGGACTTGGTGACGCTGGTCAGGTGGTGCGCGTCTCGGGAGCGTGCGAGCGCGAAGGCGTAGCGCGCGGTGCGGGCGATCGCCTCGCGTGAGTACACGGTCGTCTGCACCGCGACCTCGCCCGGCAGTCCGCGGCGGGTGAAGCCGCCGATCCCCGAGTACTCGCCCTCGGTGTTCTCGCGCACCACCACGAGATCCACATCCTCAGGGCCGCGTCCGGCCAGTGGCCCCCGCACACCGGGCAGCAGCTGGGCCGGGCGCAGGCTCACGCCCTGATCAAAGCCCTGGACGATGGCCAGGCGCAGGCCCCACAGGGTGACGTGATCGGGTAGCTCGCGAGAGCCGACGGCGCCGAACAGGATCGCGTCAAAGCCGGCGAGGGTCTCCAGGGCATCGGCGGGCATCATCCGTCCCGTGCTGAGGCAGTGGGCTGAGCCCCACGGGAACGTCTCGTACTCGAACTGCTCGGCGCCGTCGAGAGCCTCGAGGACCCGGAGGGCCACCGCGCACACCTCCGGGCCGATCCCGTCGCCTCCGATCACCGCGATCCGATACATCTGTTCGGTGCCTGCACGCAATCTCGTCAACCTCCACGCCGCGTCCAAGGGCTATGGCAGCCGCTCGGTGCTGAGCGATGTCACCCTCGGGATCAACGAGGGTGAGCGTATCGGCGTGGTGGGCGACAGCGGGGCAGGCAAGTCCACGCTGATGCGGTTGCTGGCCGGCGTCGAGGCGCCCGACGAGGGTACGGCCACGCACACCACGGCGCTCAACGCCGTGCTGGTCAGCCAGCGGGTCGACATCGCGCCCGAGAGCACCGTCGGCGAAGAGCTCGTCGGGGGACGACCCGACCACGAGTGGGCGCGGGACGCCGCCATCCGGGAGGTACTCGACGGGCTGCTCGGCGGCGTGCAGGTCAGCCGGTTCCCGCAAGGGCTCGAGACGCCCACGGCGCGGCTCTCGGGAGGCGAGCAGCGGCGGATCATGCTGGCCCGGGCGCTGCTGCGCGCGCCCGATCTGCTCCTGCTCGACGAGCCCACCAACCACCTCGACGTCGAGGGGATCGCCTGGCTGGCCGGGTACCTGGCCGGCCACCGGGGGACGGTCGCGGTCATCACCCACGACCGTTGGTTCCTGGACGCGGTGTGTGACCGCACCTGGGAGGTGAGCGACGGCCGCGTCCATCAGTACGACGGCGGCTACTCGGCCTACGTGCTGGCCCGCGCCGAGCGCGACCGCCAGGCCGCGGTGCGCGAGGATCGTCGCCGCCAGCTGGTGCGCAAGGAGCTGGCGTGGCTGCGGCGCGGGCCACCGGCGCGCACCTCCAAGCCGAAGTTCCGGATCGACGCCGCCAACGCGCTCATCGCCGACGAGCCGCCCGCCCGCGACACCGTGGAGCTGCTGCGCTTCGCCACCGCTCGGCTGGGTGACCGCGTGCTCGACGCCGTCGACGTGTCGGTGTCCTTCGGCGAGCGCCGGCTGTTCTCGCATGTCACGTGGCGGCTCGGCCCCGGCCAGCGGGTCGCCCTGGTGGGCGCCAACGGCTCCGGCAAGACGACGCTCATCCGCCTGCTGGCCGGCGACCGCGCGCCTGACGCCGGCGAGGTGCAGCGCGGCCCCACTGTGCGGCTGGCCGAGCTGTCTCAGGACACGACGGAGCTGCCGCCGGGGCTGCGCGTGGTGGAGGCGCTCGCGCAGGTGCGGGGCCGCGCGGTCACGAGCGAAGGGGAGGACCTCACGCCGGGGACGATGGCGGAGCGGTTTGGCTTCCGGGGCGAGAAACTCAGTTCCTACACTCAGGACCTCTCGGGTGGCGAGCGCCGTCGCCTTCAGCTGATGCGCGTGCTCCTCGGCGGGCCGAACGTCCTGCTCCTCGACGAGCCCACCAACGACCTCGACATCGACACCCTGACCGCGCTCGAGGACCTGCTGGACGGATGGCCGGGGACGCTCATCGTCGTCACCCACGACCGCTACTTCGCCGAGCGCGTCTGCGATGACGTGTTCGCGCTGATGGGCGACGGCGGGCTGCGGCACCTGCCGGGCGGGATCGATCAGTACCTCGAGCTGCGGGCGGCCGCCGCCGACGGTCCCGCCACGGCAAACGCGCCCGGCCCCGCCACGGCCAGGCGCGACGGCGCCCCGACGCGGGGCGCGCAGCGACGCGCCGCCCAGAAGGAGCTGGCCCGCGTCGAACGCGAGCTTGAACGGACCGAGCGCCGCGACGCCGAGGTTCAGGAGCAGATGGTGCAGGCCGCCACCGACGCGGGCCGCCTGGCGACCCTCACCGAGGAGCTCGCCACGCTGGCCGCCGACCGGGACCGCCTGGAGGCGTCCTGGCTCGAGCTCTCCGAGGCCCTCGAGAACTGAGCCGGTGGCGCCGATGTGGGATGCTCGCCCCACGCGATGACCGCCCGGCGCGTCGACAGTCCCCTCCTGCTGGTGGGCAGCCTGCCCGCCCCCTCCACCGACGCCGCCCTGCGCGCGGGTGCCGAGCTGTTCGGGGACCTGGTCTTTGCTCTGCCCGACGGCGAGACCGGGCCGCGGGCGGCGTGGGTCGGCTACGAGCGCGAGCAACTGGCGCGGCCCAACCCCGACGTGGTGGTGATCGAGGAGACCGAATCGCCCACCGGGCGCCCGCGCCACGCCTACGAGACCCCTGTGTTCGGCATCCGCGACGGGGTCACCGACCTCCAGTTCGACACGTGGCCGCGCATCGACGACGCCATCGTCTCCTACCGCGAGTTCGCGGCGCTCAAGGAGCACGGCGTCATCCCGGCGCACCTGCGCTTCCAGGTCGGGCTGCCCTTCCCGGCCAGCGCGCTGAACGCCTTCAAGGCCGATTTCGCCGCCGACTACCCGGTGGCCGAGCGCGGCTTCGGGGCGCTGGTGGCCCGGGAGCTGGCCCGGCTGATGGACGCCATCCCGCCGGGCGAGCTGGCCATCCAGTGGGACCTCGCCTACGAGACCCAGGACATCGAGGGCGTGCTGGCGTGGACGAGCGAGGGGGCGTGGGAGCGCTTCGCACGGCCGGTGACGACGCTGACGCGTCTCATCCCCGAGCAGGTCCTCGTCGGCTATCACCTGTGCTACGGCACCTTCCCTGAGTGGCCGATGTACGAGGCCCGCGACTACGGGGTGCTGGTCCGCATGGCCAACTTCGCGGTGGCCAATTCGGGGCGGCCGGTGGACTGGTTGCACATGGCCGGCCCGCGCTATCTGCGCAGCGAGGACCGCAGCTTCTTCCGGCCACTGGTCGATCTGGAGCCAGGCTCGGCGCGGGTGTTCCTCGGCATCGTGCAGCCCCTCGACGGCGCGTCGGGCCTGAGGCGCCGCCACGCCACCGCCTCGCGTTACCTCTCAGACTTCGGCGTGGCCATGTACTGCGGGTTCGGCCGGCAGCCCGGCGAGGACGGGCTCGAGACGATGCGCGAGCACAGCCGGGTCGTCCGCACGGTCGCCTGACGGGTCCAGCCGCGCGCACAGGGCGAGCACGACCTCGGGGTCGAACTGGGTCCCGGCGCAGCGGCGCATCTCAGACAGCGCGTCGGCCAGGCTCCGCGCGCCCTGATAGCAGCGATCGGAGGTCATCGCGTCCAGCGCGTCGCAGGCGGCGATGATCCGCGCCGCCAGCGGGATGGCGGTGCCGGCCACCCCGTCGGGATAGCCGCCGCCGTCCCAGCGCTCGTGGCTGGCGCGCACCAGGCGCGCCACCGGCTGCAGCATCGGATCGGCGTCGAGGATCCGCTCGCCGATCACGGTGTGCTGGCGCATCAGCCGCCACTCGTCGGCGTCGAGTGGGCCGGGCTTGTTGAGCACGGCATCGGGGATGGCGAGCTTGCCGATGTCGTGCAGCTCAGCGGCCCGCAGCAGCTCGTCGAGCTGATCGGGCCCCAGGCCGAGGTCCTGGCCGAGGTCGCGTACCAGCTGGCCGACCCCGTAGACGTGATAGTGCAGGTCAGGCGTGCGCTCGGAGAGCACCTGCATGAGCACGTCGTGGCTGCGTGCCGGCGCGGTGCGGCTGGTGCGGACCTTGGCCGCGTACATGCGCTGGTCAGCGAGCTGGAGTGCGGCGGTCGCGGTGGTGGCCTCGTGGGGCACGGTGGCCAGGCCGCGCGAGGCGCTGACGCTGAACATGGCGCCCTGCTCGGTGAGCGCCGCCGTGGCGGCTCCGATGAGGGCGTCGTCGATGGCGAGCCGTCCGGGGAGCAAGAGGCAGAACTCATCGCCGCCCAGGCGATAGGCACGGCCGCGATCCTCGACCGCGCGGCGCAGGGCGCTGCCCAGCCGCGCCAGCAGCGCGTCGCCGGCGTGGTGGCCGAAGGTGTCGTTGTAGCGCTTGAAGCCGTTGAGGTCGAAGAAGACCAGCGTGTGGGGGCGGTCAGCGGTGGCCGAGGCGACGGCGGCCTCGAGGTCGCGCATCAGCCGCCGGCGGTTGCCCAGGCCGCTGAGCCCGTCGGTGACGGCGTCCTCGGCGCTGTCGCGCAGCATGCGGACGTTCTCGACGAAGATGCGCACGGCGCGAACGGTGCCGGTGACCAACGAGCCCGCGGCGAGGATGACCGCGGTGGGGGTGATGTGGGTGAACGCGGCGTCGACGAGGATGGCCAGGGCGAGCACCGCGAAGCTCAGCGGCAGGACGATGACCGAGAACGACGCGGTGGGCCGGTGCGGCTGGCGTCCCGAGGGCTGCCAGGCGGCCACCGCGAACAGCGCCATGGAGGCCGGCCACATTGTGTCGAGGATGCCGCCGGCCACGTAGCTGCCCTTGGCCTCCAGGTAGGTGAAGAGCAGGTCAGCGACGGCCTGGAGGACCATGCCGGCGCCGAGGCAGAGCCACACCCGGTCAGGGCGCCACGACGACAGGGCGAAGGCCACCACCACGAAGACCAGCAGCGTCACGTCGCCCAGCGGATAGGCGAGATTGACGGTGTCCTCGATGATGCGGCCCTGGCTGAGCCCGAGCACCGAGGGCAGGACCAGTCCGGTGCCGACCGACGCCACCGCCAGGGCCACCATCACGCCGTCGACCCACTGACCGGCGGTCACGCGGCCACGATGCGAGCGGATGAGGAGCATCAGCGCCGCATACATGGCCGGATACATGGACAGGTAGATCGGATCGGCGATCGACGGGAACGGTGGGTTGGCCAGGTTGTCGAGCCACAGCGTCCAGACCAGATCCCCGGCGGTCCAGGTGAGCAGGCCGAAGGTCACCAGGGCCCAGGCCAGGCGGTCCTCTCGCCGGGACACGACGCGGGCGATGCAGATGATCACCGCGAAGACCTCGGCCGCGGTGTAGACCCAGTTCTTGGCGAACGCCTCCATCCCCGGGCCGCCGAAGCCCAGCAGGGCACGGGCCGCGTGGAAGGCGACGCACAGCCACATCGCCGCACAGGCGATGCGGAGCAGTCGGTGGGGTCGGAGCGGTGTGCGCATGGGGGGTACCGGCGCCCCGGGGCCCGTCCGTGGGCGCGACTGATCTGATCATCGGCGCAACCAGCGCGCTACTAAACCTCGTGGCCGTTGGGCCGTCTACATGCGTAGTGGCGCTGGCCGGGTGGACCCGCCGGCGCTGGCCGGGTGGACGCCGGCCAGGCGCGCTACGGAGAGACGTCCTCGAAGCGCCGCGCCCGAGTGTCGATGGCGAACTGGGCGATGACGGCGGCCACCACGAGGAACCCGGAGATGACCAGGAAGGCGCCGAGGACGCTCATGTGCGGGATCTGCGGGGCGATGAGGAGCACCCCGATACCGCCCCCGAGATGCCCGATCCCGTCCACGAGGCCAAAGCCGGTCACCCGTGCGCGCGTCGGGAAGCTCTCGGCCGACAGGGCATAGGTCATCGGGACCCACACGTTGAAGCCGAAGAACACGATGGCCATGCCGACGAAGGCGATGCCGGCGCTGGTGCCGGCCTCGGCGACCAGGATCGAGCCGACCACCGTGATCAGGGCGCCGATGGGCAACCACAGCTTGCGTTCGAGCCGCTCCGCGTAGCGCACCGCGAACAGCGCGCAGGCGAGGAAGCCGAAGGCGCCGACGGCCTGGATGATCCCCGCCTCGGGCGGCGGGTAGTGCAGCGCCGTCAGCAGCGAGGTGCCGCCCGCCGAGAAGGCGAACACGGTGACGTAGGCGAAGAACCACACCATCACCAGCACCGCCACGCGCTTGAGGTAGGTGGCGTTGCCGAGCACGTGCTTGAACGAGACATAGCCGCCGGGCGAGGGCATCTCCGGCGACACGTCGTCGGGCACCGGGGGCAGTTCGCCACGCCGCGACGCGCGCTTCTCCATCTCAGAGACGACATGGTCGGCTTCGTCCACGCGGCCCTGGCCGATCAGCCATCGCGGGGACTCGGGCAGCTCCACGCGCAGGACGACGGCGATGAGCGCCAGCAGTGCGCCGATGCCGTACATCCAGCGCCAGCCGTCGGTGAAGGTCGGGCTGGCCTGGGCGAAGGGGAGGCCGTGCGGCCACGGCGTCTTCTCGGTGGTGAGAAAGAGGCCCAGCCAGATCCCCAGCAGGGCGCCCAGCGCCGAGTTGACGAAGATCACCGACGTCCACTTGGCCCGGTTGCGCCGCGGCGCCACCTCGCCGATGTAGGTGTTGACGATGGACAGGTCGGCGCCGACCGCCATGCCCGTGAGCACGCGGGCGAGGACGAAGTTGGTGTAGTCGGGGGCCAGGGCGTTCCACAGCGAGCCGATGCCGGTGAGCACCATCGTCACCAGCAACATGTTGCGCCGCCCGATCTTGTCCGAGATGGGGCTGAGCAGCAGCGTCCCCGCCACATAGCCGGCGAGGTTGAGCGCGATCGGGATCCGGATCGTGTTCAGTGCGGTGGCCGGCGTGCAGCCCGGCTTGAGCGCCACACAGCTCTGGATGAACGACACGTTGATGTCGAACACGTCGTAGAAGGTGAAGAGGAACCCGATGCCGATGATCCCGACAAAGAGCAGTGGCATCGACCACACGTCAAGGCGGTCAAGACGGGCCAGCACCCCTTTCGCGGCGTCGGTTTCGGCACCGCTCGGGGCGCCCCCCGGGCGCAGCCCGCGCCGGCGAACGTCGGTCGCGCCATCGGTGGCGCCCGCATGTGTCTGAGGCATGTCGCATCCTCCCTCTCGCCCTGGAGGGGCAAGCTCGACTCATCGTCGTCTCACCTCTAGACGTACCCACGCTGCTGCATTTCGAACAAGTGGGCGGATTGCGCACACACCAGTCGACGTGATGCAGCTCCCCGGCGACGGTCAGCTCAGCGCGCGCTCGAAGACGTCGAAGCGAAACCGGGGACCCATCCCGGCCGCCTCGTAGACACGGAGCCCCCGGGGGTTATCGGAGGCCACGCCCAGCTGGGCCTGAACCAGCCCCGCGGCGGCGAAGGCGGCGAACCCGTGGGTGAGCAGCGCCGTGCCGGTCCCGCGGCGCTGGTGATCCGGGGCCACGGCGAGCAGGTCCACGTAGCCCGAGCCCTCCTGGTTCCATCGGCGGGCCAGCATGAACCCCACGATCTCACCGCCCTCCTCGGCCACCAGGCTCAGCTCTGGGGCGACGTCATGGGCGCGCAGATGTTCGGCGACGAACATCTCATAGGACTCGGGCACGTAGTCCGGGCTGGAGGCAAAGCTCGCGGCGTCGAGCGCGTGGAGGGCGCGAGCGTCGGCCTCGGTGTCCAGGGCGCGCAGGGTGATCCCTGACGGTGCCGGTGCCGGGGTGAGGGGACGATCGAGCGGACACGCCATCCGCCAGTAGCTGCGCACCTGCCGGTACCCGGCGCCCTCCAGCAGCTCGCGGGCACGGGTGTTGGTGGACGCGGCCAGCTGGCGATGCGCGTCGACGCCACGCTCGCGTTCGCGCCGCTGGGTCCAGTCCAGCAGGACCGCGCCGACGCCGCGCCCCTCGTAGGCCGGAGCGACGACGGCGAAGGCCCCGGGGCGGTGGACGATGGCGTAACCGGCCAGCGCCCCGTCGATCTCCACCAGCAGGACGTCGCGGCCGAGCTCGAGGTCGGGGGCGCGCCACTCGTCGTGCACCTCCTCCACGCGAAACAACGGCAGCCCGATGTCCGCGGTGTGGCGAGCCGCCAGCAGCCCCACCACCGCCGGCGCGTCCGTCCACTCCGGAGCCCGCGTGCGCACTGCCGGTCAGGCTACCCAGCGCACGTCGGGCGTGCGCGCGGGCGCGCGCGAGCCGAGGGCCTGCTCGGCGGCGGCCAGACGCCGCACGGCCTCGGCGAGGCGCTCGGGCGGCTGGGTGAAGGGCAGGCGCAGGCGCTGCTCAAACCCGCCGTCGATACCGAAACGTGGACCCGGGGCGACCCGGACGCCGTGGGCCACCGCACGTGCCGCCAGCGCGGAGGCGGTGGTCCCCGCGGGCAGCTCGACCCACAGCGCCATGCCACCGGCGGGGCGGTCAACCCGCCACCGCGGGCGCTCCTGGGCCAGAGCGGCCAGCAGCGCGTCGCGGCGCTCGCGCAGCCACTCGCGGCGCTCGGGCACCAGCGCGTCGAGACGGTGCAGGGCCTCGACGGCCATCAGCTGGTCCAGGATGGGGCTGCCGACGTCCTGGCCGGCGCGGGCGAGCGCGAGGCGACGCACCAGCTGTGGGTCGCCGCGCAGCCAGCCGGTGCGCAGCCCACCCCACACGGGCTTGGACAGCGAGCCGACGGCCAGGACGCCGCTGCCCGAGTCCCCGGCGGCGAGCGAGGGCGGCGACCCGTGCCGGTCAGGATCCAGAACCAGCTCGGCGAGGCTCTCGTCGCTGACCAGCAGCACTCCCGCTGACCGGGCCGCGCGGGCGACCGCGGCGCGGTGCTCGGCGGTGGCGCGGAAGCCGGTCGGGTTCTGGAAGTCGGGAATGAGGTATCCCAGCACCGGGCGCGCGTCGCGCAGGGCGGCCCGCAAGAGCGGCAGGTCCCAGCCGTCGGGGCCCACCGGCACGCCGACGGCGACGCAGCCATGGGCGCGCACCGCGTCCAGCGCGCCGGGATAGGTGGGGGTCTCCACCAGTACGCGGTCCCCGGGGCGGGCGAAGGTGCGCAGGGCGAGATCCCAGGCGTGGAGCGCTCCCTGGGTCACCAGCACCTGACCGGGCTCGGTGGGCAGGCCGCGCCCGTGCAGGTAGGCGGCGATGGCGCTGCGCGTCGACGCCAGTCCGAACGGCTCGTAGCCGTGACCGCCCAGCTCGGGGGCGAGCGCGTCCGCGGCCTGCACGGCCAGCTCGGCCAGGCCCGGCGGAGCGGGCAGGTTGGCCAGGGTGAGGTCGATCACGTCGCCGGCCGGCGGCTCAGCCTCGTCGGGACGGTGCTCGGGCGCGGGCGGAGAGGTGATCCAGCTGCCCCGGCCCCGGCGCGAAGCCAGGTAGCGCTGCTCGCGCAGCACGTCCAGCGCGGCGGTCACGGTGTTACGTGACACGCCCAGGGCGAGAGCCAGCTCGCGTTCGGACGGCAGTCGCGTGTAGGGCGGCAGTCGTCCCTCGACGATGAGGGCGCGCAGCGCCGCCGCGAGCGCCGGATAGGCCGCGCCGCCGCCGCGCCATTCGCCGAGCAGGCGCGTGAGGTGCGGCGTGGAGAGGCGCCGCAGGGCCACCACGGTGCCAGCATCGCGAGATTGGCCCTGTCTAGACGGTGCCAAGTCTGGCAGTCTACTCGTGATGAGCCGGACCGCCACCACCGAGAGATCGACCGAACCGGGGGTCCGGCGCGCCGCCACGGGCGTGAGCCGGGTGCTGGCTCCGGTGCCCCGCGATCGTCGCGTGCGCCGCTTCGCCCAGCTGCTGGCCGGCCTCGTCGGCTACGGCGTTACGGCATCGATGCTGGTCCTGGCCGGTCTGGGCCTTGACCCGTGGGACGTGTTGCATCAGGGGCTGTCGCGGACCTTCGGACTGGCCATCGGCACGTGGGCGGTGATCGCCAGCGTGCTCGTCCTGGTGTGCGGCTGGATCCCCCTGCGCCAGCGCCCCGGGGTGGGGACGGTCACCAACGCCCTGCTGGTCGGGGTGGTCATGGATGTCATCCTCGCCTCCGTGCACCCGCCGCACGTCCTGTGGGCGCGGATCGCCCTGCTGGTGGGCGGGGTCATCGGCAACGGGTTTGCCACGGGCTTCTACATCGGGGCCGGCCTGGGTCCCGGGCCGCGCGACGGCCTCAGCACCGGCATCGCCGCGCGCGGGCACTCGATGCGCGTGGTGCGCACCACCATCGAGGGCACGGTGCTCATCACGGGGTTCCTGCTCGGCGGGGCCGTCGGCGTGGGCACGCTGGTCTACGCGCTGGCCATCGGGCCGATCACGCACGTCACGATCCCGGCGCTCGCCATCGAGCGGCGCAGAGTGACACACAAATCTTTTGTGTAACTCCTTGCATTTGCCTGAGGCATGAGTTACTGTCTCTGACTGAGAGAACCATGATCGTCCTGAGTCACACCTCACCCGCTGTCCCCAAGCCGACGCAAGTCGCGCTCGCGGCCCCCTGCCCGCATCGACCGTGGAATATGGGGCGTACGAGCACTTCCAGCACCCTCGCGGGGCCGCGCATGCGCTAGTCGTAGGCGCATAGAACGGCCGAGCGAGGGCGACTCCTGAGGGGTCGCCTTTTTTGTGTCCGCATCTGCCTGGCGCGGTGCGGCTGACACTGTCACTTACACCTGCCCGCGTGCAGGTGACATTCACACACGCCCTTTTCACATCTTCGCCCGGCCAGGCGCTCTCGCGGCAGAGCACGGCGGCGGCGAACGAAGACGCGCCGCCGCCTTGCCGGTCCAGGCGGCGGCGCCCCACCGAGCAAAGGAGGACCGCCAATCGCAGCCAAAACCTAGGTCGCAATCAGCGACAGTGGCCAACAGGGGGCGCCCGTCAAGCGCTCCCACCCGCCTCCGTAGCTCAGCGGAAGAGCAGCGGGCTTCGAACCCGCGCGCAGAGGTTCAACTCCTCTCGGGGGCTCTCCAGCGTGTCGCCCCGGCTCGCTAGAACACCATCAGGAAGGAGGGAGCAGCAGCCGTGAACATCAAGACCTTCGGTCCCGTCGACCAGCGCAGCCTCAAGCAGCTCGAGCGATGCATGGCCGCCGGCGACGCTGACCACGGCGTGCTGTGCGCGGACCATCACCCGGGCTACAGCCAGCCGATCGGCGGCGCCATCGCCTACGAGGGGTACGTGTCGCCCTCGGGTGTCGGGTTCGACATCGGGTGCGGCAACAAGGCGGCGCAGACCGAGCTGACCCGCGCCGACCTCGAGGACCTTGGGGGCATCGACGGCATCATGCGGCGGATCACCCAGCGGATCTCGTTCGGCATGGGCGTGCCCGCGCGCGAGCGCGTCGATCACCCGGTGCTCGACAGGATCCGCCACGCGGAGTTCGCCCCGCAGCGCAAGCTGGCCGGTGTGGCGCAGTCACAGCTCGGCACGGTCGGCTCGGGCAACCACTACGTCAACGTGATGGAGGACGAGGACGGCCACGTATGGGTGGGCGTCCACTTCGGGTCGCGCGGGTTCGGGCACAAGACGGCGTCGGGCTTTCTGGCGCTGGCTCAGGGGCTGGCCTTCGACGGCCGCGCGCCGGAGGGGGAGATGGACTCCCCGCCGGTGCTGCTCCAGATCGGGACCGAGCTGGGCGACGCCTACATCGCGGCCATGGAGCTGGCCGGCGAGTACGCCTACGCGGGCCGCGACGTCGTGGTGGCCAAGGTGCTCGAGGTGCTCGGAGCCGAGGCGGTCCACGAGGTGCACAACCATCACAACTTCGCCTGGCGCGAGGAGCACGGCGGGCGGACCTACTGGGTCATCCGCAAGGGCTGCACGCCGGCTCAGCCGGGCCAGGAGGGGTTCGTCGGCGGGTCGATGGGCGACGAGTCGGTGATCCTCGAGGGCGTCGCCTCCGAGGACGCGACCGAGTCGCTGTTCTCCACCGTGCACGGCGCGGGCCGGGTGATGAGCCGCACCCAGGCGGCCGGCAAGGTCCGCCGGCGCAAGCGCTGGGCCTGCAGCGACCGTGACTGCGAGCGGCTCTTCGAGTCCGCGGACGCCGTGTGCCCTGAGCACCCCGGGTCACGGATGCTCAAGACGTGGGTGGCCGAGCAGGTCAAGCCGGGCGTCGTGGATTGGCCGGCGGTGCAGGCACGGCTGCGCGAGGAGGGCATCGTGCTGGTCGGCGGCGGTGCGGACGAGGCGCCGGAGGTCTACAAGCGCCTCCCCGACGTGCTGGCCGCCCATGCCGGGTCGATCCGCGTCACCCATCGGCTGCGGCCGCTGGGCGTGGCCATGGCGGGCCGCGACATCCACGACCCGTACAAGGACTAGTCGGGGCGGTGTGTGCCACTTCTCACAACGCTCTCGTGCGGATCATGTGAAGATCCGCACGAGGGCGCAGTTCCGTGACCGCACGGGGACGGCGCGGGGACCAGAGGACCAAGGGGGCAGAGATGGCTGAATGGATGACGCAGGCGACGTGTCACGGGACGCCGGATGACGTGCTGGGACTGCTGACCGAGCCGGGCGCGATCGCTCGCTGGTCACCGGTGCCGTTCACCATCGTGGACGAGGACCGCGACCGGTTGTGCGCGGGCGACAGGGTCCGCGTCCGCGGCGAGCTCGTCGGCCGCGGGGTGGAGTTTCTCGTCGACGTCGACAAGGCCGACGACGGGCACCTGGCTCTCACGGCCACCGGCCCGATCCGGATCGACGTCGATTACCGGGTCGTCGGCGATGCGGCGGGCAGCAACGTGTGCGCGCGGATCGGCGTGGCCGGCAGCGGGCTGTTCGGCCGGGTGCTGGCCGGCGCCACCGACGCGATGCTGGCCGCGGGGGCGCTGCGCATGGCGGTGGAGCGCATCGCCCGGGAGCTTGAGCCGGCCGTGCTGGTGGCCTGACCGCCTCAGGCGGGCCGCCGGCCGGCCGGCCCAGGGCGCGGCGCGGCGCGGCGCGGCCATCATGACGCGGGGCGGCGGATCCGCCGGTCAGCCGTCGCCCGTGCGCGAGACCAGCCGATCGCTCACGTAGAGCACCTGCAGCCACCGGATCGTCCTGGCCGCGCGCCCCTCCCCCTGCGGGTAGTGGGCGCCGACGTCGACGAGGAACACCTGGCCCGGCTTGGCGTCATCGGGAATGCGGCCCCGCACCGTGAAGTGCGCGGGGGCCTCGCGGCTGGTCCGCAGCTCCCGGTGCTCCCCGTGGGCGAGCCGCTGGAACGCCTCGCGATCCTCCGGTCCCGCCACCGAGATCTCGAGCTCGTGGGCGGGCTCCAGCCCGGACCGCACGCGGGGTGCGAGGAAGAGCGGCGTGGCCGCCGTCGCGCCCAACACCCGGAGGTCGTCACGGAGCTTGGCCACCTCGCCCATCTCCTCCACCCGTGGCGGCACCTTGACCGCGGTCACCTCGATCTTCAGCGGCAGCGGCTCCCGGAGGACCGTGCCGGCGGTGAAGGGCAGATGCCACACCATGCCCGCGCCGACGAGCATCGAGTCGGTGTTGCGCCATGCCGACGCGTAGTGACCTGACGAGCCCGGGTGCGCGACCGTCGGGTCAGGGACCTGGGCTGCCGTGGTGGCATCGACGTTGATGAACGGCGCCTGTGGGTCCGCCAGGCTGACGACGGCGCACTGGTGCTGTCCCGCCGGTCCGCTGTGAAACGGGACGGGGGAGAGCACCGTCGTCGTCCCCGCCGCGGCGATCGTCGCCACCACCTCGGAGAGGAGCGTGCCGGCCGAGCCCACGCCCCCCGGGAATGTCCAGAAGCGCACGATCGTGTCCGGCGCGCTCACCGCCGTGTCGTTGCGGAGGTTGGCGCTCAGGTGGTAGTCGGTGTTCGGCGCCAGCTGGGTGTCCCACGGCCCGCTGGGCTGGCCGCCGAGCGGGATGACGTTGCCGGAGCTGTCGGTGAGGACGATGTCGGGGCTCTGGTAGGTGCCGTTGCCGATGTAGGGCTGCGGCTGCGCCGTGGCGGTGGTGAACACCTCGGCCGCCCGAGCGGCGGCGCTGTTGCCGACCGTGGTGTTGCCGCCCACGGCGTAGAGACGGCCGTCGGGTCCGGGCGCGCAGGCCAGCAGGCCGGTGGCCGCGGCCAGCGACGGGGACACCGTGTGCCACGTTGACGCCGTGGATTGGTCCCAGCTGTAGACGTCGGCGGCGGGGGTGGCCGGCGATGTGCTGCTCAGGCCCCCGATGGCATAGATCAGTCCGCCCGGTCCCGCGGCCGCGCCAAGGTTGGTCCGGCCGTTGAGCAGCGCCGGCAGCGCCACGGCGTTCCAGGTCCGCGAGGTCGTGTTGAAGACCTCGACGGTGGTCAGCGGGGCGCCGCCCGCGTTGCGTCCGCCGATGGCGTACACGTTGTCGCCCACGACGCACGCCGCCAGACCCGACCGGGCGGTCGGCATCGACGCCACCGGGCTCCACGTGCCGGCCACGGGGTCAAAGCGCTCGACGCTCGCCAGGACGTTGCCGCCCCCATCGACGCCGCCGATGGCGTAGACGGCCCCGTCGGTTCCGGTGACCGCGGCGTGGTAGGCCCGCGCGGTGGCGAGGTTCGCTCCCGAGGACCAGGTGGACGTCGCGGGGTCAAAGATGTTGTGAGTCGCCGCCGGCGTGATCACCGGGCCGCCGCGCGTTCCGCCGATGACGTGGATGCGGTCGGCGAGGGTGGTCGCGGCCAGACCGGTGAGGGCCTGGCCGGGCAGCGTCGTCACGTTGTTGGCCCACGCGGCGGGCGCCGTCGGATCGAACGTCTCCACCACGCCGATCGCATTTGCGTTGGCGCCGCCGTCCCCGCCGATGGCATACAGCACAAGGTCGCTGCCGGGTGACGGGGCGGGAGCCGTGACCACGGCCAGCCCCTGCCGCGCAGTGTTGAGGTTCGCTACCGCCGTCCACGTCATGAGATCCCCGGTCTAAGAGAAGGCGCGGGACGATGCCCCAGACGGAGCCGACGAAGAAACCTGGGTCCCGCGCATGTGGTGGCCCCGCGCGCGCATCGTACCCGCCGGTCGCCAGGGTGTGGACGTTCTCACCCTGGGTGGATGGATTTGTGTCACTTTGCTTGCCACCATCCTCGGCAGTTACAACGCCGGGGGGAAGACGTGGGGACCATGAGCATCGTGCGGGTGCGTCCGGTGACGCGCGCGCTTGTCTATGTGGGGGCAGCCTGGATCATCGCCTGGATCGGCCTGACGCATCTCGTCACGCCGCCGGGGGGCGGCACGCCGGGCCTCGCCCCGGCGCGGCCGGCCACGCCTGACCTGGGCGCGCTTAGGTCGCTGCCGTTGGTGGCGCAGTCAGCGATCTCGGGCACGGTGGGCGCCACCGAGCCGCGGTTTGCCGCGCGGCGCTCGGGGGCGGGTTGGCAGCTGCGCGGTGGGGGAGTGCGCGCGTGGTTTGGCGCAGGGCCGGTGCGCTTCAGCGCGGGCGGGGGGTCGGCGGCCATGACCGCGACCGGCGCTTCGGGTCGGTGGACGGCGGACGGGAACCGCGTCAGTCGGGCGAACGGGTGGCTGCGGGAGTGGTACGCCGCGGGGCCGTTCGGCATCGAGCAGGGCTTCACGGTGGCGCATCGCCCGGCGTCCGCCGGTGCGTCGCGCGAGCTCACCCTCGCCGTGGCGGTCGGCGGCTCCCTGCGCGCGCAGGCCGCAGGGTCGAGCATCGATTTCCTGCGGTCGGGCCACGATATCGCGGCACGATATGGAGGGGTGACCGCGGTTGACGCGACCGGTCGCCACCTGCCGGCCTCGCTGCGCGTGCGCGACGGGCGCGTGCTCATCACCGTCGACGACCGCGGCGCGCGCTATCCGCTGACCATCGACCCGCTCATCCAGCAGGGCGGCAAGCTCACCGCCGGTGGCGAGAGCGGCCCGGGGTCGGTGGGGGTCAGCGTCGCGCTGTCGGCGGACGGCAACACGGCGCTGGTGGGCGGCGACAGCGACAACGGCAACAACGGTGCGGCGTGGGTCTTCACGCGTTCGGGCGGAACCTGGAGCCAGCAGGGCGCAAAGCTCACCGGCGGCGGTGCCACGGCCGGGGCGGGGTTCGGCTCCAGCGTGGCGCTGTCGGCCGATGGCAACACGGCGCTCATCGGCGGCGACTTCGACGGCGCCACCGGCGCCGGGGCCGCGTGGGTGTTCACGCGCTCGGGCTCGACGTGGACCCAACAGGGCGCCAAGCTGACCGGGCCGGGCGCGACCTCGGGGGCGGGGTTCGGGACCAGCGTCGCGCTGTC
>DATJTQ010000093.1:0-19773 GCA_035503355.1 Solirubrobacteraceae bacterium | reverse complement strand
GACGGCTCGCGAGCGCTTGACCACATGATGGCCACGACGGTCTCCTCACCGGCGTTGGCCACCTTGTGGGCACCCGCCGGTCCGGCGGGGAAGCACATCAGCGCTCCGCGCGGGGCGGGCTGCTCGCCGTCGGGCGTGCGCACCGTGGCGGTGCCCTCCAGCACGAGAAGCCACTCCTCCTCGTACTCGTAGTGGTACGGGCACAGGGTCTCGCCGGGCGGGATCTCGAACTGCTTGAGGACGATGTCCTTGCCGCCGGCAGCGGCGCCGATGCGGGTCACCCCGGCGCGGTAACCGGGGGGATCTGACTCGTCGTACTCGTACTGCTGGTCATAGACGTTGGGAATGTCGGTCATGCGCCGATGCTGACAGACCCGAATGACGCGGTGCCCGGACGCCTCCCGAGCGCCCGGACACCGCTTGCGCCTCTGCTCTGTGGGTCGCTAACCCGCCTGGATCGGAGCCGTTCTGCCGTGGTCGACGTCCTTCATCAGCGGCGTCAGGTTGGGCGTGCCCCAGCCGGAGACGTAGTCCCAGCCAGGCAGTGCCTGATAGGCGCCGTTGGTGCCGACCTCGTAGTCGTTGAAATCCGCCGCGTCCTCTGTGGCGTTCTTGCCGACGGCGTAGATGAGGGGGTCGGCGAAGCCCGTCCCGCCCTTGGCGGCGGCCTGGACGCGCGCCCACATGCCCATCATCAGCGGGGAGGAGAGGCTGGTGCCGCCCTCGCCCGACTCGCCGCCGAGCTCGTCGGAGTAGATGTCGTAGGAGCTGGTGGCGATGTCGCCGGACTCGTCGGCCACGTCCGGGATCCCGCGACAGGTGACGCCGCTCGTGTTGGGGTTGCCGTTGACGTCAGACAGGCACGGCCGGTCGATGCCGCTCACGCCCGACTGGAAGCTCGGAGCCGGGATGAAGAAGCTCTGGCCGCCGCCGGTATAGGGCCACGGGTACTCCAGGCCGCGCGTGTTGTCGGAGTCGGGGTACAGGACGGTGCCGCCGACGGCGACCACGTACGGGCTGGCCGCCGGGTAGTTGACGATGGGGACGCCCTGGTTGGCGACGCCGTTGCCGGCGCCTGCCTCGGGACCCAGCACCAGCACCGGGCACGAGGATCCCGTGTCGCCGGTGGCGGCGAACAGCGTCCGGCCCTCCAGCACACCCTGACGCAGCGTCTGGTCGGCCACCGGCTCCAGCGCGTTGGGAGCGCCGGTGCCGTAGAGGGCGTTCTGGTCCTGGTTGTTGTTGAACTGCGCCGGGATGGTGCTCTCGAGCGTCGCGTTGGCCGGCGTCGTCTCGCACTCTCCGAAAGAGGCGTTGGCCTGCTTGGGGCCGTTCTTGTCATCGACCCACTTGGCGAAGTCGGCCTCGGCGTCGGGGTCGACGAGGTGCTGGGCGAAGTACAGGTGCACCTGCTTGACGTTGGGCGCCATGCCGGTGGAGGCCTGCGTGTCCAGCTCCCACTCGACGTTGCCGCCGGTGTCGGAGAAGTCGCCGTCCTTGGGGATGTCGGTGACCTTGACCGGGACCTGGGGCAACTTCATCTCCTGCTCGAAGAGAGCGAGGTCCTTGACCGTGGTGCTGGAGTCGCCCGCGCCCATGACCGCGACCGACTGGCCCTGGCCGGTGTTGGCCGACGGCATGTCGTAGACGCTCCACAGCTGCTGCGGCGTCAGCGACGCGGGGATGGTGGGCGCGCCCGCGGCGGTCTTGCCGAGGATGCCGGCGACCCCGAGGCTGGAGCTGATCGAGTTGACGAGGCTGCCCTCGCCGGCGATCGACTTCAGCGCGGTGGGGTCGGTGGACTTGCCGAGGAGGCTGGAGCCGGGAGCCCGGTCAGCGGCGGTGGCACCGCTCAGCGGGGTGGTGGGGTGGATGAGCGTGTTGAGGCCCATCACGGTGAGGATGTGCAGCCCCGCCGGGACGCTCGGCGCGCTCGCGTTGGCCAGGAAGTGCACGCCCTGGGCCTCGTAGCTGCCGATGGTGGTCTGAAAGAGCTGGTCGAGCTGGGACGTGGTGGCCGAGATCTCGACGAAGTCACGCGCGCCCGAGGTGTCGAGAACGGTGGCCCCGCCGCCGCGCAACCAGCTCAGCGTGTGCTGGAAGGTCGTCTTGGAGACGGCGAAGCGCTTGTCGTACTGGGCGGGGGTGAGGAAGTGGTGGTACTGCGGGCTGGCCGGGTTCTGCTGGGCCGCCATGAGCTTCTGCTCGGCGGCGGGGTGCGGATCCTTCAGACCGACGCCGACCTCCATGCGCTGCGACGACGAGGCGGCTCCGAGCCGGGTGGCGTGGGCGAGCGGCAGCCGGTTGTTGGGAAACCAGATGCGCGGGGCTCGGGCGGCGCTGGCGGCGGTCGCGGCGACGAGCAGGGCAAGCAGGGCGAAGACCAGCGACCCTGCGGAGCGTCGGAACATCGAGACGGATCTCCTTTCCGGTGGACGAGTGATGCCTGGAACGCTCGTCGGGGCCGGAACTTGCGCAAACTACGTCCCCAATGACGACCTCACCCACCCCCATCACTGTCGGCGTGGGGCCCGTGACGCCCGCCGACGTCGTCGCGGTGGCCCGCGACGGCGCGCCGGTCCAGCTGTCCTCCGAGGCGCTGACGGCGATCGATACCGGCCGTCGCACGGTCGATGCCCTCGCCGCCGATGTCCGGCCCCATTACGGGGTATCGACGGGCTTCGGGGCCCTGGCCAGCCGCCACATCCCGCCCGAGAGCCGCACCCAGCTGCAGCGCTCGCTGATCCGCAGTCACGCCGCCGGGGCCGGGGACGAGGTGGAGCGCGAGGTGGTGCGCGCGATGATGCTGCTGCGGCTCTCGACCATGGCCACCGGCCACACCGGGGTGCGGCGCGAGACGGCGCTCGCCTACGCGGCGATGCTCAGCGCCGGGCTGGTGCCGGTGGTCCACGAGTTCGGCTCGCTGGGCTGCTCGGGGGATCTCGCGCCCCTGGCGCACTGTGCGCTGGCATTGATGGGGGAAGGGGATTGCCGCGATGCCGACGGGGCGTTGCTGCCATCGGACGAGGGGTTGGCCAGGGCGGGGATCACGCCGGTGCAGCTGGCCGAGAAGGAGGGCCTGGCGCTCATCAACGGCACCGACGGGATGCTGGGCATGCTGCTGCTGGCACTCGCCGATCTGAGGGTGCTCTTGACGACGGCCGACATCACCGCGGCGCTGAGCGTCGAGGGGCTGCTGGGCACAGATGCGGTGTTCGCCCCCGATCTCCAGGCCCTGCGCCCCCAGCCGGGGCAGGCGGCCTCGGCGGCCAACATGCGCGCGGTGCTGGCCGGGAGCCCGATCGTCGCCAGCCACCGTGGCCCCGAGGACCCGCGGGTGCAGGACGCCTACTCCCTGCGCTGTGCCCCGGCCGTGGTGGGCGGGGCGCGGGACACGGTGGCCCACGCCACCGCGGTGGCTTCGCGTGAGCTCGCCGCGGCGATCGACAACCCGGTGATCGCGGGCGAGGGCGACGGGGTCCGCGTGGCCTCCAACGGCAACTTCCACGGCGCCCCGCTGGCGTACGCGCTGGACTTCCTGGCCATCGTCGCCGCCGATGTGGCGAGCATCGCCGAGCGGCGCACCGATCGCTTCCTCGACGCGTCGCGCAACCACGGGTTGCCCGCGTTCCTGGCCGACGATCCGGGGGTCGACTCGGGGCTGATGATCGCTCAGTACACACAGGCGGCGATCGTCTCCGAGCTCAAGCGGCTGGCCGTGCCGGCCTCGGTCGACTCGATCCCCAGCTCGGCGATGCAGGAGGACCACGTGTCGATGGGCTGGTCAGCGGCACGCAAGCTGCGCCGCTCCGTGGATGGCCTGGCCCGCGTGCTCGCGGTCGAGCTCGTGACCGCGGCGCGCGGGGTAGAGCTGCGCGCGCCCCTGGAGCCGGGGGCGGTCAGCGGGGCGGTGATCGCCGCGTTGCGGGGCGAGGTGGGCGGCCCCGGCCCCGACCACTTCCTGGCCCCGGATATCGAGGCCGCCTACCAGCTGGTGCGCTCAGGCGCGATCGTCGCCGCGGCGTCCGCGGTCACCGGCCCGCTTGATTAAGTAAACTTATAAGTTTACTCATATAGCGGCTCCGGAACGCCGACGACGGCTTGCGAGGGGGGGTGCCTTCGCTCGGGCACAGTTGCGTCACGCTTGCCACCACCACCCCTGCCGCGGACCCCGGCCCCAACATAACCCCCTTGACACCTCAGAGCACACGCCCCGCGGTTTTGGACGGTGTGCTTCACAGCGCGTGTCCCGTTGACACCTCAGAGCGCGCACCGCTGAAAACGACACCGTGTGCTCTGAGACGTCAGGAAATGGTCCGCACGCCGCGCCGTGATCCGCGGCTGCCGCCCCGGGCTCGCCTTCCAAAGCCGCCGTTGGCGTTCGTCCCAACGCGAAGCGCCGGGATCAACCCGTCACTGGATGATCCGGAAGACCCCGCGCATGAACGGGTGGATGCGGCAGAAGAACGTGTAGGTCCCGGGCTTGAGCCCCTTGGGGGTGCTCCAGCTGAGCTTCCCGGTGGCGGGCGTCCCCAGCCCGAGCTGCCCGGAGTCGTAGTTGCCGGCCCCGTTGGCCAGCGGGTAGGAGATGCCGGTATTGAGGCCGCAGGGGTTCTGGCAGGAGGTGACCGTGTGGAAGACGGAGTCCAGGTAGGCCTTGGTCGGGCTCAGCGGGTTGCCGGGAGAGAGGGGGCTGGCGTCGTCGTTGATGAAGGTGATGGAGTGCCCGGCGGTGGTGGTGGGGATGCAGCGGTTGATGCCCGTGGAGGTGAAGTCGCCGGGGTCGTACTGGAACTCGGAGATGTCGACGGTGCGGCGGTTGCAGTCGGGGAAGGAGCTGGGGTTGACGCCGAGGGAGTAGGCGCCGCCGTGGTTGTCGTCCTCGGCGAGGTGGCCGTGGGTGATGTGGCCGCGCTCGTCGAGAGGGTGGGCGAAGGGGTCGGTGCCGCCCTGGGCCCCCCAGGCCTCCCACACCACCATGATCCCCATCGACTCATACCACGAGGCCCGGGTGGTGTTGTAGGTGGTGCTGATGCGCAGGACGTCGCCGGCCTTGACCTGGGGGCGCCAGTTCGCGGGGGTGGCGGTCATGGCCATGTCCCACGAGATCGGGCCGCGTTTGTCGAAGTAGTGGGCGCTGGATCTGAACAGGCGGACCGAGTCGGGCACGGTGCCGCGGATCGTGCCGGGCGCCGGCTGGGTGGCGGGCCGGATGAGATCCAGGTCGTCGTAGAGGCCGCCGGGGTGCAGGTGCCCGGCGGTGGAGACCAGGGTCCCCGGGTGATCGACGGTGAACTCGTTGAGCGGTGGGGAGCCGCTGGGGTAGGGGTGCTTGGCCATGTCGGGGAAGGTGAACTTGCCATCGACCCCGCTGCCGCGGTGCACGTCGAACACCGGGTAGAGCTGGTGGTCCTCGACGTCCATCCAGATGGGATGGACAGGCGTGATCTGGGACGCCGCCGGCGACGAGGCGGGCACGAAGTCGATGTCGTAGGTGATGTAGACCTGCGCCGCCTTGTCGGTGAGGTTGTGGATCATGTAGTTGAGGATCCACGTGTCCGACGCGCCCACCGGATAGCCGTAGCCGTGGGGGAACTCGTAGATCGTCTTCTCCTCGCCGGAGGCCATGAAGGGGTACAGGCCGAACAGGCTGTTGCCCTCGCCCTGGCCGGCCGCGCCGTTGCTCAGCCACACTCCGTGGTGCAGGTGGATCACGTCGACCCGGGGGATCGCGCCGCAGCATTTGCCGTTGGGACGGGCGTAGCGCAGGTTCGGCGCCATCCGCACCATGAAGCCGTCCTGGTCGGGCTTGGGCACCTTGTTGGAGTCGACCAGGATCAGGTTGGCCCCCGGGGTGATCCGGTAGGGGCCGGCGGCGAAGTGGAGGTGCTCCAGGCCCGGGTAGGCGTCGGCGGCAAGTGCGGGCGCGGCCAGGCAGGCCAGGGCGGCACAGCTCACCAGTACGGCGATGACGACTCTCTTCACGACGGCACACCTCCACCGGCGCCTTCCCGGCGCGGAATTCAATCAGTTCAGGTGCCCGCCGCGGGGCAGTGGGTGTGGGCGACTACCAGGCCTGCGAGCCACCGCAGTGAGGGCAGCCGACCGACGTGGACACGGGAGCGTTGAACACGAACCCGCACTCGCACGAGTAGACAGCCTCGTCCTGCATGCCACCGGCCTCGCGCCGGCGCCGCTTGACGGGACTGTCCTGGTTGGTCACAGCCGCTGCCGACGGGGTGCTGCGAATGGCAGCACGAGTCGGTCGCCCCTCACGGTGGCGTCGGATCCTGTCGACGCCGCTCTTGGTTCTAGCAAGCACTGTTATCTCCGAGGAACGGCGGCACTGACCAAAGGTTTCGCGCCCGAGCCATAAAGTCCTGGCTCTTAACACGTTGCTAACACTCCGATGTTTGGTATATCGGGGGTTCGGGCACCCCCCGCGCCGCCGGGGCCTGGCCGGTGGGCTGTGTGTGACAATGGCTGCGGCATGGATCCGAGTCGCAAGCGTGCCATCCGCCTCACCGTCGCCCTGACCGTCGCGCTGCTTCTCGCGACGGCGCTCGTCTACACCAGCTTCCATGCCGGACGCGACGAGGTGACGGCGTCGCAATTGGTCCACAAGGCCCGCCCGGGCCAGACCTACATCCTCGCCGGGACCGTCCTGAACGGCTCAGTCAAGCGCAACGGGGGCGTCCTGACCTTCCGCGTCCGCGACCCCAAGCTCAAGATGTCGGTCCCCGTCCGCTACACCGGCGAGATCCCCGACCCGTTCGCCCCCGGCCGCGGGGTTCTCGTCGACGTCACGGAGGGCACCACGGCCGCCAGCACCTACATCGGCCAGGCCAACTCGCTGACCACGAAGTGTCCCTCCAAGTACCAGGCGGCCTCCGGCTCGTATTGATGGGTAGACCTCGCTGATGGCCTCCGCGGGTCGTGTCCTGCTGATCCTGTGCCTCCTGAGCTCGGTCTACGGGCTGGGCGCGTCCCTGTACGGAGTCCGCACCGATCAGCACGAGTGGGTGGACTCGGGGCGGCGGGCGATGTACTCGGTGTTCGGGATGTCGGCGATCGCGTTCGTGATCCTCGACGTCGCCTTCATCAGCTCGGACTTCTCCTACAACATCGTCGCCAGCGGCTCCAGCACGACCACGCCGTTCTTCTACCGGGCGGCGGCCATCTGGTCCACGCAGCAGGGCTCACTGCTGTTGTGGGTGATGCTGCTCACCTTCTGGTCGAGCCTGGCGCTCCTGCTCACCCGCCGCCGCGTGCGCGAGATCGTGCCCTACGCGCAGTCGGTGCTGTTCGGGTTCGCCATCTTCTTCGTCGGGCTGATCGTCTTCTTCGCCAACCCGTTCGCGATCAGCGCCAACCCGCCCTCCGAGGGCGCCGGGCTGGACCCGCTGCTGCGGCACACGACGATGATGGTCCACCCCCCGATGCTGTACTCCGGGTTCACGCTGCTGCTGGTGCCCTTCGCCTTCTGCATCGGGGCGCTGATCAGCGGACGTCTCGGCGCCGAGTGGATCCAGGTCACCCGCCGCTTCGCCCTGGCGGGATGGCTGTGCCTGGGGATCGGGCTCCTGCTCGGCGCGCGCTGGTCCTACACCGAGCTGGGCTGGGGCGGCTACTGGGAGTGGGATCCGGTGGAGAACGCGGCGCTGATGCCGTGGCTGGTCTGCACCGCCTACATCCACTCGATCATGATCCAGGAGAAGCGGGGGATGCTGAAGGTGTGGAACGCCTCGCTGATCCTGCTCGCGGGGACGCTGGCCATCGTCGGCGACTTCCTGGTGCGCTCGGGGATCCTCAGCTCGATCCACGCCTTCGTCTCCGACCCGACGCTCAACGTCGCCTTCGTCGTCCTGGTCTCCGTGATGGTGCTGGGCTCGGTGTGGCTGGTCACCTACCGCCGTGACGGCCTGAGCAGCGAGCACCGCCTGGACGCGCTGCTCTCCCGCGAGGGCGTCTTCCTCATCCAGAACATGGTGCTGGTGGCACTGACCGCCGTCGTCTTCTGGCTCACCTTCTTCCCGCTCATCTCCGAGGCGATCACGGGCACCCAGGTCTCGGTCGGCCCGCCGGTGTTCGCTCGCTTCGTCGTGCCGCTGGCCCTCGTGGTGGTGGCCCTGTCGGGGATCGGCCCGATCATCGCGTGGCGCCGGGTGACGGTGGCCAAACTCAAGCGCAGCTTCGCCTTCCCGGTGGCGGTGGGGCTGGGCACCTTCGTGATCCTGGCCTTCGTCTCCGGGGTCACCCGGCACGTCTTCGCCTACATCATGTTCGGCCTAGGCGCCTTCGTGGTGGGCACGGTGGCCCAGGAGTTCTTCCGCGGCGCCCGGGCCCGGCGGGCGATGACCGGCGAGTCATTGGGCGGCGCACTGGTGGCCCTGGTGCGGCGCAACCGCCGTCGCTACGGCGGTTACCTGGTCCATGCCGGAGTGGCGGTGGCCCTCGTGGGGGTGGCCGGCTCGACGTCGTTCCAGCATCAGCGCTTTGCGACGCTCAAGCCGGGCCAGAGCGTGCACCTGGACGGCTACACCTTCACCTACAAGCACCCCACGGCCGTGGCGACGGCACAGAAGGTCTCCTTCGGCGGCGACGTGGCGGTGACCAAGGGCGGGGAGCCGGTGACCACGCTGCACACCACCTACGGCCTGTATCCCTCCCAGGACCTGAACGCCCCCGTGGGACGGTTCCTCAACACCTCCGACGGTGCCCAGACCGAGAGCCGGGTGGGGCTGGACTCGGGCGCGCTGCGCGACCTGTGGGTCGTCATCTCACCGAACCTGGGCCAGCTGCAGGGACTGGTCAGCGAGGGCGACGCCCAGATCGCCAAGGCCCTGAACGCCGCGGAGAGCCTGCCGGCGGCCCAGCGCGCCGGGCAGCTCAACACGATCTTCCAACTGCGCGACATCCTCATCAACGAGTTGGCCCAGCGGTTCGTCACCCATCCGTGGGCATCGACGTTCCTGATCGAGGTCTCGCCGCTGGTGATGTGGTTGTGGATCGGCGCCATCATCGCCGCGCTCGGCGGCCTCATCGCCCTGTGGCCGGTGCCGCGCCGCTCCCGCGCCGGAGCGCTCTCGGTGCGGCGGCGGCCTGCCACGGAGCCGGCGGCCTCGCCGGCCCCGGAGCCCGAGCCTGAGCGCGAACGCGAGCTGGTCTGACCGTGGCCTACGTCCTCGTGCTGGTCGTGCTGGCGGTGGTGGTCTTCGCCATCAGCGGCCCGCTGCGCACGGTGCGCGGTCCTGAGGATCGGGCGGGGGAGGCGCCCGATGTGGCCGAGCTGGAGGCGGCCCGCGACGCCAAGTACCGCGAGATCCGCGACGCCGAGCTGGACGTCCGCACCGGCAAGCTGTCCGATGAGGACTATGCGGCGCTGGACGGATCGCTGCGCGCCGAGGCGGTGGAGATCCTGCACCAGCTCGACGAGGCACGCCCCGGCGAGCAGGTACCATCCGGCTCATGACCGCGATCCTCGACGTCGTTCAGGTGTTCCTGAGCGGAGGGCTCATCTTCCTCATCCTCATGCACTCCGGCAAGGATGCGGGGCTGTCGGGTGCCTTCGGCGTCGGCACGGGCGCGGGGCCCCTCGGGGGCGGCTCGCTGGTGGAGCGCAACCTGAACCGGTGGACGGTCCTGTTCGCGGTGCTGTTCGTCGTCAACACCGTCGTCCTCATCCGCATCACCTGATCGCGGCGACGGGGGCGGCGTTGCGCCCGCGGTGACCGATCAGCAGCCGGCGAACGCCGCCGGCGCGTCAGGCGTGGCGGTCGAGCCGGTCGCTCTGGGAGCCCAGGCGATCGACCAGGCGCAGCAGGTCCAGCGGGCTGAACGGCTTGGTCAGGAACAGGTCCGCCCCGGCCGCCTCGGCCTGCGCCTCGATGTGATCTCCATGTGAGGCGGTGAGCATGACGATGGTGGCGGCGCTGGTGGCGGGATTGCTGCGCAGCTCCCGGCAGGCCGAGATGCCGTCCATGCGCGGCATGTCGACGTCGAGGAACACGATGGTGGGCAGCTCGCGCTCGGCCACCTCGACCGCCTGGACGCCGTCGCCGGCCTCGAAGAGCTGGAACTCCGAGACATCCTCGAGGGTCGTCGCCACCAGCTTGCGGATGAATGGGTCGTCGTCGACCACGAGCACCCCGCGCTTCATCGGCACCCTCCCGTTTGGTTGATGAGGTGTCGCGTCACCACGCGTCGCGGCCGATCTGCACGAACGTCGCGTCGTCGATGTCGCGGAAGGCCTCGATCACGGTGGGGTCGAAGTGGGTGCCGGTCTCCTCCATGATCATCGAGCGGGCCTGGCGCAGCGGGAAGCCCGCGCGGTAGGGCCGATCAGTGGTGAGCGCGTCGAGCACGTCCGCCACGGCGAAGACACGCGCCGATCGCGGGATGTTCTCGCCGGCCAGGCCGTCGGGGTAGCCCATGCCGTCCCAGCGCTCGTGGTGGGAGCGCACGATCTCGGCGGCTTCGGTGAGAAACTCGATCTGGCTGACGATCTCGGCGCCGATGGCCGGGTGGCGAGCCATCAGGGCCCGCTCCTCGGAGGTGAGCGGCCCGGGCTTGTAGAGGATCGAGTCGGGCACCGCCACCTTGCCGATGTCGTGCAGGAGGAAGCCGAACTCCAGCTCGGGCGCGTCCGGGCGCGGGATGCCGTACGCCCGGGCGATCTCCATGCCGTAGGCGGCGACGCGCTCGGCGTGCTTGCCGGTGTAGGCGTCGCGGGCCTCGACGGCGTTGGAGAGCGCGCGGACGGTCTCGCGGTAGGAGCGCGTCAGCTGCTGGGTGAGCGCACGCTCCTCCTTGAAGGTGTCGCGCAGGTCCGCGGCGTAGCGCTCGAGCTGCACCTCCTTATCGGCAGCCTCGCGCTCACGGCGGGCGAGCTCGGCGCGCAGCCGCGCGATCTCCCGCGTGAGCTCAGCTTCTGTGTTGAGCTCCACCGGCAATTCGACTCGTTTGTTCTTTGTCTCCGCGCAACGCAGATAGAAGGGCGTGAGCGGCGTCCTGGACCGGTACGACCTCAAGCCCCAGATTGACGATACCCGAGGGTGTCGGCGATTCGCCATCTGAGAATAGGATCACCGCGCGCCGAAGTCGACGGCCGCGCAGATCCAAAGCTTGCAAAACCGCCTGAGGGTTGCGGATTCCTACGTCGATCAGCGCGACCTCAAAGCGGCGCTCACCGCACACTCGTGCGGCTGCCGCACCGGATGTCTCCCACTGGTGCTCGATACCGAGCTCGTCCAACGCGGGCTCGAGCGTGTTCTGAAGCTCCTGGCGCCCCACGATGAGCACGCGGCTGCGGCCGGCGCGGACGGCCGCCGCGAGGACGTTGCGCAGCTCGGCGGCGTCGATCGGCTTGGCCACCACCCACTCCCCCGAGAGCTCGCTGCGCGCCGAGAAGACCGATACGAACACGATCGGCGTGGCGCGCAGGTCCGGATCGGAGCGGATCTGGCGCAGCACCTCGAACCCGTCCATCTGCGGCATGAGGATGTCGAGCGTCACCGCGTCGAACCGCTCCCCGCGCAGGGCCAGCAGTGCCTGCTCGCCGCTGGTGGCGATGGTGGTGTCGACGTCGAGAGGGGCGAGCTGGCCGGCGATGAGCTCGGCCACGTCGGGCTCATCGTCGACGATCAGCACCCGGCGACCCTGGATGACGTCGAGCGAGTCGAGGTCGTCGGCGGCCACCGCCGCCGGGATGAGCACCTGGAAGGTGGTGCCGCGGCCGGGCTCTGAATCGACCTCGATGACCCCGTGGTGCAGGTCGACGAGCGACTTGACGATGGAGAGCCCGAGCCCGGTGCCGGGCGCGGACTCGTTGCCGCTGCGCGCGCGGTAGAAGCGCTCGAAGGCGCGCTCGGTCTCCTCGGTGGTCATCCCGATGCCGGTGTCGGCGACCACGATTCGCACCCACGCGCGGTCGGCCTCGACGCCGAGGTGGATGCGGCCGCCCTCGCCGGTGTAGAGGTGGGCGTTGGTGACCAGGTTCCCGATCACCTGGCGGATGCGCTCGGGGTCGGCCATGGCCAGCGGCAGCGTCGGGGCGACGTAGATACCCAGCGTCTGGTGCTTGGCCTCGATGCGCGGGCCCATCAGCTCCGCGAGCTCCTGGACAGCCTCGCCGACGTCGATCGGGCGGGCGTTGATCTCGACGTGATCGGCCTCCAGCCGGGCCACGTCGAGGAGGTCGTTGACCAGCTCGACCAGGCGGTCGGTGGAGCGCTTGATGATGTCCAGGAACTCCAGCTGGCGGGCCGACATGCTGTCGGGGCTGCGCTCGAGCAGCTCGACGAAGCCCTTGATCGAGGTCAGCGGGCTGCGCAGCTCGTGTGAGGCGGTGGCGACGAAGTCGGACTTGGCGCGCTCCAGCCGGGCTCGCTCGGTGACGTCGCGCACGGTCCACACGATCCCGCTGGAGGTGTCATCGCCCAGCGGCGCGGCGGTCACGGCGAGGATCCGCCCTCCGTGGTCGATGACGACCTCGCGCTCCAGCGCGGTGTGCAGCGCGGGGAGAGGGCTGCCGGGGTCGTCGACGGTCTTGCCGGGAGCCAGCTCGCGCACCAGCTCGGCGGCGCGCGGGTTCATGGTGGCGATGGCGGTCGACGTGGACTCGGTGACGATCAGGCCGTCGCCGAGGCTCTCGATCGTCACTGCCAGCCGGCGGCGCTCCTCTTCGATGCGGCGCTGCGCCGAGGCGAGATCGTCGGCCATGGCATTGAAGGCCAGGCCCAGCTCGCGCAGCTCACGGGGACCACCGGGCTGCACGCGGCGCTCCAGGGCACCCGAGGCCAGCTCGCCGGTGGCGTCGACCAGCTCATCGAGCGGCCGGCGCATCGAGCGCACCAGGCCGGCGATGAGGATGAGCGCCGCCAGAAGCGCCAGCACGCCGGCCACGATGGCCACCGTGATGGCGTCGCGCGACTGGCTGCGGTCATGGTCAGACGCCTGTTGCTGGCGGACGCGCTGGCGGGCCTGGAGCTGATCAGCCACCGAGGCGGCGCTGGCCAGTGTCCCCCCGCCGGCGCTGGCGGACTTCAGGCGGCCGCTCTGGGCTTGGGCGACGGCGAGGCGCTGCAGCGAGATCTGCCGGGACAGCAGCCTGGCGCTGGGCGGATCGGAGGCGGCGAGGACCCGCGCGGCCTCGGCGGAGCGGTCAAAGGCCGCGGCGGCCTGGCGACGCGCCGCGGGGGCCAGCGGCCCGGTGGCGTCATGGGCGATCTCGACCTGGACGACCCCGGCGCTGGTGAGGTTGGCCACCGCGGTGCCGAGATCCGAGCTGCGGGCCAGCACATTCTCATAGGTCTGCCGTGCGGTGTAGAGGCTGGAGATCCCGGCAGCGGCCACCGCCGCAAGCGCGATGGCGAGACCAATCAGCGCGAGGCGCAGCGAGCGAGCGATCGAGAAGCGACCCATGAGCCGGTACCCCACGGTAGGGCGGGGCGGATCGTAGCGATGCGCTGCACAATGTTCGCCTCCGTGCAGGTAATGCGGCTTTTTCGTAACAAGAACCTCCAAATGGGGAGGTTTCGCCAAGGCTCGGGACTAGCCTCCAGAAAAATGGGCTTGGTCCGCGCGTGGCGCCGCCAGATCTACGGGGCATCGCTGGTGGCCATCCTCATTCCCGCCTCGATCATCGTGGTGCTGTTCTTCGCGACCGGGAACGGCCCGCTGGGCGGGCTGGGCACCCTGGGCCAGGTCTTCAGCGGCCCGGCGATCCCCGGCGGCAATCTCTCGGCTCGCGTGTCGGCGAGCTCCAAGCCGACGCTGCCGGTCAGCGGTGGCGCGGGTGCGGCGGCGCTGCGCGGCCACAGCCCGGTGATCGGCCAGCCCTCCGCAGGCGGTCCGGCGCCTCTGCGCACCAGCTCCTCCGGGCCGCACGGTTCCGCGGTCGCGCCGCTGAACCTGGCCACGACGCCGACAACGCCCGGCAGCGGCGGCCAGCTGCATCCCGGGACCGGCGTGGGCGGGGGTGGCTCAGGCCACCAGCCCCCGCCGCCGTCGACCCCGCCGGCGACGACGCCGAGCACCACGACGAGCACGACCACCACTGACACCACCACGGCGGCGACACTCCCGCCGATCGTCGCGGTCCCGCCGCCACCGGTGACCACCACGGACACCACGCCGACCACGGTGACCACCACCACGACGACGACCCCCGTCCACACCACCACGACGTCGACCACCAAGACCACGACGACGACCACCACCAAGACCACCACCACGTCGACGACCAAGACGACGACCACCACCAAGACGACGACGACGCCGACGACCAAGACGACGACGACGCCGACGACCAAGACCACCACCACGACGGTCACGATCAAGACGCCGACCACCAAGACGGCCACCACCGTGGCGTCGCCGGCATTCGCGGTGGCGACGACCGTGGCCCAGGCCGAGCACGGGTCGGCCACCTTCTCGGGGTGCAACGGCGACTGGGGCATCGGACCGAGCGGCCGCATCGAGCGCATCGCGCGGGTGGCGACGCTGCACGCGGCCGCCAACGGCGGCACCTCCACCATCGAGGGATAGCCCCGGCGCGGGCCCAGGCGGGCTGCAAGTTTCGCTGCACACGCAGGACAAAGCGACCTGGTGCCGCGGGTCTTGATAGCTTCGCGACGTCCGCGTCAGCCGGCTCTCGCGGTTCGAGAGCCGCCTCGATGCACGCTGTCACGACGCCCGCATGCTCAAAGCCCGTCGCTTCGCATACCCGTTCCTGCTGGCCGCCGTCGTACTCGGGCTCATCGCCGTGCCCGGGTGGGCGGACCTGAGCAGCAGGTATCAGGCCGGCAAGCAGCGGGCCAAGGAGCTGGGCTCCCAGATCGCGGCCCAGAGCGCCCGGATCCAGGGCTACCAGGGGACCATCAACAACCTCGAGGCGCGGCTCACCGCCATCGAGAGCGCGCTGGGCGTCCAGGAGCGGCTGCTCTCCAACGTGACGATCGAGCTCACCGCCGCGCGCAAGCGGCTGACCGGGCTCAAGGCGTCTCAGGCCTCAGACCAGGCAGCGCTGGCGGCCCAGCTGCGCGCCGACTACGAGTCGCCGCCCCCCAACATCGTCAGCGTGGTCGTCGACGCCAAGGGCTTTGATCAGCTCGTCAACGGCGTGCGCAACCTCACCGCGATCCGCAAGAGCAACGTGGCCACCGTGCAGCGGGTCGTCAACGACCGCAAGGCGGTCCAGGCGCAGACCATCGCGCTCGCCTCCGTACAGGCACGGCGCCGCCGCCAGGCCGCGGCGATCCTCGCCGAGCGCGACGACGTCACCCAGCTGCGCCTGTCCATCGTCGACAAGCAGCTTCACGCCGAGCACATCCGGGGCGCGACGGCCACCACGCTCACCGCGCTGCGCAGGACGCTGTCTCACGAGGCCTCCGTGCTGAACGCGGAGGCGGCCCGGGCCGCGGCCGCCGCGGCGCGACAGCAGGCCCTCAACGGCAGCGGAGGCGGCGGCGAGGCCCCGGCGCCGACCGGCGGCTGCGTCAACACCCCGTTCGTTGCTCACGGCGGCGAGTGGGGCTTCTTCCCGGCGGCGGGCACCAACTACACCGTCAACGAGGAGCCCGTGATCGCCGCGCGGCTGGATGCTCTGGGCAAGGACCTGCACCTGCACCTCATCGGAGTGTCCGGCTATCGCACGCCCGAGCACTCGGTGGAGGTCGGCGGCTTTGCCGACGACCCGCACACCAAGGGCCTGGCCTCCGACACCCCCGGGGTCGAGGGCGTGCCCGAGGCGACGCTCGAGCAGTTCTGCCTCACCCGCCCGTTCCCGGGCGCCCGCGAGGCCGATCACATCCAGGAGTCCTGACGGTGGCCGGGTCGGGACCTGTGGAGGGGTTCGCTCCGGAGGTGATCGTGGTGGGGGCGGGGTCCGCCGGTTGCGCGGCGACCCGGCGGCTGGTCGACGCCGGCGTCGACGTCCTCCTGCTCGAGGCGGGCGGCCCCGACGACAGTCCGGCCATCCATGACCCGGCCCGCTTTCACGAGCTGTGGCTGGCGGCGGAGGACTGGGCCTACCACACCGTGCCGCAGGCGCACGCGGCCGACCGGGCGCTGCACTGGCCGCGCGGCAAGGTCCTGGGCGGGTCGAGCTGCCTCAACGGGCTCATCCACGTCCGCGGGGCCCGCGCCGACTATGCGCAGTGGGTCGCGCTCGGCGCCGAGGGGTGGGACTGGGACGACGTGCTGCCGGTGTTCGTGCGCATGGAGGACTTCGACGGCGGCGCCTCAGTCGTGCACGGCGCGGGCGGCCCGCTGCGGGTGCTCAGCCGCTACGACCTGGCCCCGCTGCACGAGTCGATCGTGGCCGCCGCGCAGGAGATCGGCGTGGCCCGCAACCCCGACTACAACGCCGGGGTGCTGGACGGCGTGGCCCAGATGCAGCTGACGATCCGCGACGGCCGCCGCGACAGCGCGGCGTCGGCCTATCTGCGGCCGGTCCTCGACGCCCCCAACCTCCGCGTCCTCACCGGCGCCCATGCCCACCGCGTGCTGCTGGAGGGGACGCGGGCCACCGGCGTGGAGTTTGCCCGCGACGGCGAGCTGCACCGCGTCCCGGCCGGCGTCGAGGTGATCGTCAGCGCGGGCGCGATCGAGTCCCCAGCGCTGCTGCTGCGCTCGGGGATCGGCCCGGCGGCGCACCTCGGGGAACACGGGATCGACGTGGTCGCCGACCTGCCCGGCGTCGGCGAGAACCTCCACGACCATCTGCTCACACCGTCGATCTGGTCAGCCGAGCGCGAGATCGTGCCCTTTGCCCCGGGGCTGTCCCCGATCCAGACGCACCTGTGGTGGCGCAGCCGCCCGGACCTGCCCGGTCCCGACACCCAGCCGATCCACTTCAGCGTGCCGCTCTATGAGCCGTGGATGGAGGGCCCGCCCAACGCGTTCACGCTGATGGGCGGCATGGTTCGCCCTGAGAGCCGGGGGACCGTCCGCCTCAGTGGCGCCCGGCCCGACGACCCGCTGCTCATCGATCCGCGGATCCTCTCGGCCGAGGCCGATCTGGTGGCGCTCGAGGCCTCGCTGGGTCAGATGCGCGAGATGGGAACCGCGCCGGCGCTTGCTCAATGGGGCGCGCGCGAGCTCTACCCGGGGCCGGACGTCCGCCGGGCGGCCGACGTCCGCGACTACGTCCGGCGCACTGCCATCAGCTACCACCACCAGGTGGGCACGTGCAAGATGGGCGTCGACGCCGACGCGGTGGTGGACCCGCGCCTGCGCGTGCACGGGGTCAGCGGGCTCCGGGTCGCCGACGCCTCGGTGATGCCGGCGGTGACCAGCGGCAACACCAACGCGCCGAGCCTGATGATCGGCGAGCGGGTGGCGGACTTCGTCGCGGCGGATGCCGCGGCGGCGGCTCAGAGCGCCGAGCGGACCTCGGCGGCGGCCCGCTCCCCGGAGCGCACGGCCCCGTCCATGTAGCCCATGAACACCTCGGAGGTCTCGGTCCCGGCCCAGTGGATCCGGCCGATGGGCGCGCGCAGCGCCGCGCCGTAGTCGGTCCACACCCCGGGCGGCAGGTAACCCTCGTAGCAACCTCGGGTCCACTGCTCCTCGGCCCAGTTGTGCTCGATGAGGGTGGTCGGATGGGCCGCCCGTGGCCCGAACAGCCGGGTGAAGGAAGCGAGCACCGCCTTGCGCCGCGCCGCCGCGCCCTGGCGGCTGAGCGCGCGCGCGTCGCTGCCGGTGACGAACCCGAGCAGGACGCCGGGCCGGCCGCCCGGCGGCGAGTTGTCGTAGGTGAGGCGGACCGGGGACCGGTCACTGTTGGCGTAGCCGCTGAGCCCCTCCCGGCGCCAGAACGGCGTGGGGTAGACGGCCTCGTACTTGATCGCCGAGCCCTGCGGGACGCGCTGAGTGAGCTGGTCACGGGGGCCCGGAAGGGGCGGGTCATAGTCGATGCGACCGGCCATCGTTGGCGCCATGGCGACGATCACCGCCCTGCCGTGCCAGGTGCCGGCGTCGGTGGTGACGGCGACGCCGCGTCCGGCGTGGACGATGCGCCGCGCCGGGGCGTTGAGGACCACGCGCCGGCCCAGGCGCTCCGCCATCCTGATCGAGACCAGCTGGGAGCCTCCGACGAACCGCGCGTCCTGCGCGCCGCCGGCGGTGCTGGTGAGGTTGATGACGCTGCGGCCCGACCGGTAGTAGAAGAGCGCGTGCAGCAGTGACAGGTCGCGGGGCTCGGCGGCGAACACCGACTCGGTGGCGAGGTCAAAGAGGAAGCGTGCGCCCGCCGTGGTGGTGTTGGCCAGCTTCCAGGTCTCGAACGTCTGGCCGTCGAGCGCGTGCGCATCGGGAGCGGTCCACGGCGCGTCGAGCGGGACGGTGGACGGGAGCTTGACCAAAAGCCCCAGTACGTTGGCGAAGTCGGCGGCATCGGCCGCGGGCAGGGGCGGGATGAGCCCGGTGAAATGGGTCTGCGCGCCCTGGTACTCGAAGATCTGGCTGCCCTTGGTGTAGGTCTTGAAGGTCGTGATCCCGTGGGCTTTGGCTCGGGCCATGATCCGGTCCTGACCGGGGCCGACCCACTGGCCGCCCACCTCCACGACTTCCCCGTGGCCCACCGGGTGGTTCAGGGTGCGCCCGCCGACCCGGTCGCGCGCCTCCAGCACGACCACGGAGTGCCCGGCGTGAGCGAGGTCCGAGGCGGCCGCCAGGCCGGCCAGCCCCGCACCGATGACGATGACGTCGGCGCGGCGCGCGGTGGCCGCGCCACGTCGGGTTCTGGCGTCGGCGGAGGCCGCCGTGGCCGCGTCGCCGGCCAGCGCCGCGGCGGCGGCGCCGACGATCGCCTCGCGGCGCGAGATCTCGGTCATCGGCCGGCCACCACGCACCCGGGGCGGTCACGGTCGGCCGGGAAGGGCAGGTCGGCGATGAGCGCCGTCTGAACGTATTGGTCGCCGCGAAAGCCGCTCCCCGCGAGGTCGGATCCGACGGCGCGCAGGCCGGCGCGCGGGCCGTCGGGCGCTACCCACGGAGCGAGCGCCAGGAACTGCGGCTTGCTTCCGGCATAGGCGCGGTTGGCCGGGTCGTCGTCGCCGGCGATGAAGTGCGCATTGCCCACGTAGTGACACCCCTGCCCGGCCCCGCGCAGCCCGCGCTGAAGGATCGCGCTCTGGCCGTCGAAGGGGGTGTCTGCCAGGTTGCCGACCATGAAGGGGTTGACAGCGTAAGTGAAGTGGACGGTCGGGTCGCTCACCGCGCGGTAGGCCGAGCCCATCCAGGACAGGGGTTGCCAGTGCTCGAGCGCGTCTGAGCCATCAGGGCCGGTCCATGCGCCGTCGTTGGCGTCGGCCTGGATGACGACGTTGGCGCCCAGCGCGTCGAGGCAGCGCATGTAGGTGATGGCCACGTCGTCGCAGGCATGGGCGCGCGAAGCGCTGCCGTAGGCGAAGGCGGGCAGGCTGGTGGCCAGCCCCAGCCGGGCGCCGGTGCCGGGGATGACGACCGGCCGCAGGTTGCGCCGCGCCGCCGCGCCGCCCGATGGGCCGGGGCTGAAGCCAAGGGCCTGCTCGAAGCTGGTCAGCGGGACCTTGCGGTTGTCGGCCAGCAGGTTGGCCGTCGGCGCGGGCGCGTGGCGATGGACCACGCGCGGCCCCCACACGAACGTCTGGTCATAGGCGGCCGCCGCGGTGGGGGCATAGACGCTGTGGACGCCGGGTGTCGCCGGGTTGCGCAGGGCCGCCACCGCGGCCGCGTCGTGGGTGAGCGCGAACGGCGCCTGCGTGTTGGAGGCGACGATGTAGAGGTGGT
>DATJTQ010000092.1:0-14773 GCA_035503355.1 Solirubrobacteraceae bacterium | reverse complement strand
ATCCAGTTCATCCCGCACGGTCAGCCGCGCAAGACGGATCTGCCGCAGGTCCCGCCGGGCTGTCAGCCGTAGCTGACGTTCCCAGAGGCCATGGCGACGGTGAGGGCGACGTGATCGCCAGACCCGTCGCCGCGGCGGCCTACGTCATGACGCCCGGGAGGGCTACCGGATCTGAAACCCGGTCAGCCCCTCGGGCGTCTCCTCGTTGACCTCCACCGAGTCCACATCGGCTGAGGAGGGGCCCGTACGGCAGTAGCCGATCACGGAGTCGACGGCGTCGGCCGGCCCCTCCAGGACGACCTCCACGGTCCCGTCGCTGCGGTTGGCCGCCGAGCCCGAGACGGCCTCGTTGCGCGCCGCCTGCCGCACGGAGTCCCGGTAGAAAACCCCCTGCACCTTGCCGTGAACGACGAGCCGGCGGCGAATCGTGTCCGGGGTCATTGCACGGAGTGTTGCAGCGTCGCGGTTCTGTCCGCGTCCCGCGCCATCCTGGGACACCGCTCATGGACGCTGTCTTTCTCGCACTCGGTGTGGTCATCGGAGCCGCCCTCATGGTGGTGGCGTTGCGGCCGCGGCTGCGCGCGCTCACCGTCGAGGCGGCCGAGGCTCGGGACCTGGAGACCCGGCTGGTCAAGACGACCACGGAGCTTGAGCAGGAGCGAGCGCGGGCGGTGGAGCAGCTGGCCACCATCAACGACGCCCAGGAGCGGCTGTCGGCCTCGTTCAAGGCGATGAGCGCCGACGCGCTGCAGTCCAGCATGACCCAGCTGGCCGAGCTGGCTCGCGCGCAGCTGCAGACGGCCCAGTCAGAGGCCAAGGGTGACCTGGACAAGCGCCAGCAGGCGGTGGAGCAGCTGGTGGCACCGCTCAAGGAGCAGCTCGGCCGCGTGGACAGTCAGCTGTTGCGCTTGGACCAGGAGCGCCGCGAGTCACGCGGTCAGATGAGCGCCCAACTGCGCACGCTGGCGGAGACCAGCGATCGCCTGCGCACCGAGACCAGCGCGCTGGTCACGGCGCTGCGCAAGCCCAACGCCCGGGGTCAGTGGGGTCAGATGCAGCTGCGCAATGTCGTGGAGGCGGCGGGGATGCTCAAGCACTGCGACTTCGTCGAGCAGCACTCCTACGCGGGCGACGAGACGACGCTGCGGCCCGACATGGTGGTCAACCTCCCCGGTGGCAAGCACGTCGTCGTCGACGCCAAGTCGCCGCTGCAGGGGATGCTCGACGCCCACGAGGCACGCGACGGCGTCGAGCGTGACCAGTATCTGCGTGATCACGCCCGTCTGCTGCGCAAGCACGTCAAGGCGCTCGCCGACAAGGCCTACTGGGCGCGGCTGGAGACCACGCCGGACATGGTGGTGATGTTCCTGCCGGTGGAGTCGCTGCTGGGACCCGCCCTGGACGCCGACCCCACCCTCATGCAGGACGCCATGGCCCAGCGCGTGCTCATCGCCACCCCGACGACCCTGCTGGCCCTTCTCTACTCGGTCGCCTACGGCTGGCAGCAGGAACGCGTCGCCGAATCCGCGCAGGAGATCTCAGACCTCGGGCGTGAGCTGCACGGGCGGCTGGTCAAGCTCTCGACGCTGCTCGGGAACCTCGGCACCCGGCTCAATCGGACCGTCACCGCCTTCAACGAGACGATCGGCTCCTACGAGTCGCGGGTGCTGCCGAGCGCGCGGCGCTTCGCCGACCACGGGGCGGTCTCGGAGGGATCAGAGCTCCCCGAGCTCGAGCCCGTGACCGTCACCGCCCGCACCGTCCAGAACGCCGCCCTCCAGCTCGACCTCGGCCCCGACCTCACCGAGCAGCCCCAGCGCCCCGCCCGTCGCCTGCGCGCCGCCGAGTAAGCCCGGCGCGGCATCGATTGCCGGCGGTCCGGCAGGTCGTGGCCGGGGTCGGCGCGTGCCACGGGCCCGTCCCGCCAGTGCGTGGGCAACGTATCTGTGCGACGTGACCCAGCGCGGGTACGGCCGAGCACTGGCGGGACGGGCCCGCCGCCCGCCCGCCCTCGTCTCGATGGCCGCGCCGCCATTGCGCCGCCGACCGGCCCTCCCGAGCGGCCCGCCGGCTTCAGCGAGCGGCGCTGGGGCCGCGCGCCGGGCCAGGACCGAGGCCCGGCTGGGGGTGCGAACGGGACGGGTGGTAGGGCCGCACGCGCCGCGCTCGGTGAAGTACCACCCCGCCTCGACCGAAGCCATCGCTACCGGCGCGCGGCGCGGCGGCCCTGGCACCCGGCCACCCACGCCCGGAGCCGGGGGCATCGAGGTCAACGCTCTAGCGAGAGGGGTGCAGATGGCTGCGAGCGTTCCACCAGGTCCGGAGGTCCTCGCGCTGGTGCGGCAGCGGGTCCGCGGAGGGCTTGCGCGCCTGCACGTAGGCGACGGCCTCGTCGATCCCCATCCCGTCGTAGACGGCGATGGCCCCGGCCGCCACCGCGGCCGACCGCTGCCACCCGGCCCGGCAATGGACGTAGGCGGGCAGTTCGGCCTTCAGCCAGCTCACCACCAGCCGGACGGCCTGCTCGAGGTTCTCGGCGGGCAGGCGCCCGAAGTCGGTGAGCTGCATGCGGTGCTCCTCGATCCCGGCCTCGCGCAGGGCGGCCTCGACCACGAAGCGCCGGCCTGGCCCGTACTCGGCGTCCTCGACGAGGTTGAGGACGCGCTGGACCGACATCGTGGCGAGCATGTGCACGTCGTCGCCGTCGAGGGGGTAGGCGCCGACGAACAGGTCGTCGTGGACCTCCGCGAAGCCGTATGTCCGAAACCAGTCCGACATTGCGCTAATCATCGCCGCTGGCGGACATTCGCGCCGCCGTGTCACAAATTCCCTGCGAGGAGGGCCTCAACGGCCAGGCGCACGACGCGCCCAGCGTCGCCGCCCGACCCGATGCCCGGTCGGAGCATGCAGCGCCCCGGAATCTAGTGGTACGCGCAACCGTGATTGGATATCGACGATGGAAGTGAACGTCTCAGACGGCATCCACGTGGCCGGAACGCTCGCACGCGCCGGCATGCTGCGTCCCTCGCGCCCGGATCGGACGGTGCGTGCGATCGTGGGTCTGCACCGCTTCGGGCCCACGATGGCCGCCGGCGTGATCGGCGGCGCGGCCCGCTTCCCGCAGGCGCCGGCCGTGATCGACGACGACGGCAGCATCAGCTTCGGCGAGCTGGAGCGCCGGACCAATGCGCTCGCGCGAGGCCTGGCCGGTCACGGGCTTACTGAGGGGCGGACCGTGGCCATCATGTGCCGTAACCACCGCGGGTTCATCGAGGTGGCGGCGGCGTGCTCCAAGCTCGGGGTGCATGTCGTCCTGCTCAACACCGGCTTCGCCGCCCCGCAGGTGGCCGAGGTGGTGGCGCGAGAGGGCGCCGACGGCCTCGTCTACGACCACGAGTTCGCCGCCGCCGTGCGGGAGGCTCGCGGCCACCGGGTCTGCTTCGTGGCCGACGCCGCGGCCGGTGACAGCCCGGACACGTCGCTCGCGGAGCTCATCGCCACGCGCGTGGACACCCCGCTCCCCCCGCCCACGGTGGCGGGCCGGGCGATCATCCTTACCTCCGGCACCACCGGGACCCCGAAGGGGGCCAACCGGCCGGCGCCGAGCTCCATGGGCCCCATGGCAGCGCTGCTCTCCGCCATCCCGCTGCGAGCGCGCGACACCACGGTCATCGCCGCTCCTCTGTTTCACGCCTGGGGCTTCGCCCACGTCCTGTTGGCCACCGCGCTGTCCTCGACGATCGTGCTGCGACGCCGGTTTGACCCGCTCGAGACGGTGCGCGCCATCGCCGAGACCCGCGCCGACGCGCTCGTCGTCGTGCCGGTGATGCTCCAGAGGATGCTCGAGGCTGACCCCGAGCAGCGTCGCCGCCTGGACACGTCGTCGCTGCGGGTGATCGCCGTCAGCGGCTCGGCGCTGCCGGGGCCGCTGGCCAGGCGGGTCATGGACGCCTTCGGGGATGCGCTCTACAACCTCTACGGCTCGACCGAGGTCGCCTGGGCGACGGTGGCGGGCCCGGCGGATCTGCGCGCCGCCCCCGGCACCGCCGGACGGCCCCCGCGCGGCACGGTGGTCAAGATCCTCGACGAGCACGGCCATGAGGCCCCCACCGGAGCCAGCGGGCGGATCGTCGTCGGCTCAGAGATGCTCTTCGAGGGCTACACGGGCGGGGGCGACAAGGACCGCTTCGGTGACCTCATGGCCACCGGCGACGTCGGCCACTTCGATGCCGACGGGCGGCTGTTCGTCGACGGCCGCGACGACGACATGATCGTCTCGGGTGGCGAGAACGTGTTCCCGGGCGAGGTCGAGGATCTCCTGGCGGCGATGACCGGCATCCGCGAGGTGGCGGTGGTCGGCGTGCCCGACGACGAGTTCGGGCAGCGACTGCGGGCCGTGGTCAGCCTGCACCCCGGAGCCGAGCTCTCCGAGACCCAGCTCCAGGACCACGTGCGCGGTCACCTCGCCCGCTACAAGGTCCCGCGCGAAGTTGTCTTCGTCGAGCAGCTTCCCCGCAACGCGACTGGCAAGATCCTCAAGCGCGAGCTGCGCTGAGCCCACCGCCCCGGGGCCGTCGCGGGCAGCGGTTAATCTCGTGTGCATGCCCCTGCGCACCGACACCTTTGACCTGGGGGGTCTCCGGCTGACGTCCGGCGAAGGACGGCGGCTCGACCTCCATGTCGGCATCGACCCGTTCGAGCTCGGTGGCGAGCGCTACGTCGTGGAGCCGAACGTCGTTCCGGTCATACTCGACGTCTCGCGGACGACCGGGAGTGGCTATGCGCTGCGCCTGCGCTTGGCGGCGACCCTCGTCGGGCCGTGCATGCGCTGCCTGGCCGACGCGACGCCGACGTTCGAGGTGGTGGCTCGCGAGGTGTCCCAGCCTGGGGAGGGGCAGGAGCTCGAGTCGCCGTACGTCCAGGACGGCCTGCTCGATCTCCGAGGGTGGGCCCGCGACGCCCTGGCGCTCACCGTGCCCACGCAGCTCTTATGCCGCCCCGACTGCGCTGGGCTGTGCCCCGTGTGCGGCGTCGACCTCAACGAGGCCGGGCCTGACCACGGGCATGAGGCCCAACCCGATCCTCGCTGGGCGAAGCTGTCTGAACTTCACTTCGACTGACCGGTGAGAAGGAGTTGAGCCGCTTGGTGGGAAATTCCCTCCATTTGCGGGGATTGCGTCCATACTCCCTTAAGCCCATCGCGGTTTCGGTCGATTAGTGATGAGAATGCATCGTGCCGGCGAATCGTCGGGACCCAGTAGAGCTGGGGAGGCGATCGCACCCCTTCGTGGGCTGCTCGAATTCGCGCGCCTTGCGCGCCGGCAGCCGACGCTGCTCGAAACCCTGCGGGCGGTGGCGTCCGCCGTCTCGGACGCCGCGGGCTTCGCCACGGTGGTGATCAACGCCTACCGGGCCGATCGCGACCTCTACGAGGTCGTCACTGTCCATGGCTCCGAGCGCGCCTCGGAGATCCTCCTCGGGTCGATCACCAAGCCCGAGACGTGGACGCCGCTGCTGGACGAGCGCTTCCGCCGCCACGGGGTCTACTTCATCCCCGAGGGCTCGCTCTCGTTCGATGACCCGACCGTCACCTGGTACCGGCCCGAGCCCAACGCCCGTGCTGCGGGTGTGAGCGGCGAAGCCTGGCACACCGACGACGCCCTGTTCGCGACCCTGGAGGGCTCCGGCGGCCGCCCGTACGGGATCATCTCCGTCGACGAGCCGTTCTCAGGACTGCGCCCCGACGACCAGCAGCTGGTGATGCTCAGCGCGCTGGCGGCGCACGCGGCGCTGGCCATCGAGAGCTCGCGGCAGATGACGGCGCTCGAGTCCTCGCTGGCGCGCTATCGCGCCGTGATCGCCGGGACCCTGGACTGCGTCGTCGCCGTGGACGAGCAGGACCGGATCATCGAGTTCAATCCGGCCGCCGAGCGCACCTTCGACTATCTGGCCGATGATGTGATGGGTCGCGAGATCGCGGACCTGCTCGTCCCGCCCGAGAATCGCGCCTTCTATCGCAGCCTCGCCCAGCGCATCCGCGACAACCCCGGCTCCAGCCTGCTGGACCGGCGGATCGAGACCACGGCGATCCGCAGCGACGGCAGTGAGTTCCCCGTCGAGCTGACGGTGGCCCGCGTCGAGGGCTCAGGTGGCCTGGGACCGTCCTTCTACGGGATCGTGCGCGACATCGGCGAGCGCAGGCGGGGGGAGGAACAGCTCGCGTACCTGGCCTACCACGACGCCTTGACGGGGCTGCCCAACCGGATCCTCGTCGAGCAGGAGATCGACCTGGCCCTGGCCCGCGCGCGCCGCGCCGGGGGCGCGGCCGCGCTCATGTTCGTCGACCTCGACGACTTCAAGGAGGTCAACGACCGCCTCGGCCACGCCGCCGGCGACCGGCTGCTGGCCAGCGTCTCGGCCCGCCTGCGCGGCGTCCTGCGCGACTCCGACGTGCTGGCCCGGCAGGGCGGCGACGAGTTCCTGGTGCTGCTGGGCGATCTCTCCGATGACCCCACCCGAGCCGCCGAGAGCGTTGGCGGCAAGCTGCTCAGCGCCCTTCTGGAGCCGTTCGTGGTCGCCGGCACAGAGGTCCGCACCGGGGCGAGCATCGGCGTCAGCCTCTATCCGGACGACGCCGCCGACACCGAGGCGCTGCTGCGCCACGCCGACGTGGCCATGTACCGCGCCAAGGCGGCCGGCGGCGGGCGCCTGGTCTTTCACCAGCGTTCGGATGCCTCGGGCTCGCGGCGCTCGAGCATGGCCACACAGCTGCGACGCGCCATCGAGGCCGGCGAGATGGAGATCGACTATCAGCCGGTGTGGTCGCTGGCGCCGCGGCGCGTGATCGTCGGCGTGGAGGCCCTGCTGCGATGGCGCCACCCCGAGCGAGGTCTGCTGACTCCCGACCAGTTCATGAACGTCGCTGACCAGAGCACTGCCGGCGCGGACCTCATGATGTGGATCCTCGACACCTGCTGCGCGCAGGCCCGGGCATGGCGCGAGGCCGGCCTGGTGCCGATGTTCGGCATCAACGTCTCGCCCCCGCAATTGCTGGCCCCCGGCTTCGCCGCCGGCCTCGCCCAACGGGTGGCCGAGGCCGAGCTGGCGCCGGCCAAGGTCGCCCTGGAGCTGACCGAGTCGGCGTGGACGGTGGACTCGGCCGAGACGCTTCAGGTCATCGAGGACCTGCGCGCCATGGGGTTCACCATGGTCCTCGACGACTTCGGCGCCGGATATTCATCGCTGTCGCGCCTGGTCGGACTCGGTTTCGATGTGCTCAAGATCGACGGGGGCATGCTGGCCGAGGTGCCGGGCGACGATACGGCCGTCCGCCTGGTGGAGGCGGTGTTCGATCTGGCCTCAGCATGCGCCACCGGCGTCGTGGCTGAGGGCGTCGAGACCGAGGCGCAGCGTGACTTCCTGCTCGCCCACGGCATCACCCTGGCCCAGGGGTCTCTGCTCGGGACGCCCATGGGGGTTGCCGACATCACCGCGCTGCTCCGAGGTCACCTGGTCGCGCCCCGGCCCCCGCGGCGAGGTCCGCGGCCCGACAGCGGACGGGTCTGACCCCCGCATTCAGCCTGCCGGAAAGGGATCTCGCCTGCTAGCCTCCTGCGTCGCATGGCGGTCCCCAAGCAGAAGCAATCTCACGCGCGCACGACGCAGCGACGCTCGCAGCACAAGGTCAAGGCGGCCACCTACAACGCCTGCCCCACGTGTCACAGCCCCCGGATTCCGCACCGCGTGTGCCCGGTCTGCGGGAGCTACCGGGGCCGCGAGGTCATCGCCGAGACCGGTCAGCAGTCGGTCTAGCCGGCTCACTCCATGGTGACCGTCGCCGTTGACGCGGGCGGGGCGGATCTGGGCCCTGCCGAGGTCGCCGCCGGAGCCGCCATCGCCGCCGCCGCAGGAACCCGCGTGCTGCTCTTCGGCCCCGCCGACGAGATCGGCCCGGTGGCCGACGGCGTGGAGGTCGTCGACGCGCCGGTGTCGATCGCCAAGGCCGCGGACCCCGCCTTCGCCGTCCGCTCCACTCCGGAGGCCTCGATCGTGCAGGCCGCCAAGGCCGTGGCCGCGGGACGCGCCCAGGCGCTCGTCTCCGGGGGCTCGACCGGCTCCGCCCTGGCCGCCGGACTGTTCAACATGCGCCGTGACCGCGGGATCTACCGCCCGGCGCTGGCCCTGCCGGTCCCGGTGCCCGGCGGCCGCCCGGTGATGCTGCTGGACGTCGGTGCCAACGTCACCTGCCGTCCGGAGCACCTGGTCCAGTTCGCCCACATGGGCTCGGCCTTCTCTCAGGCGGTGCTCGGCATCGCCGCGCCCCGGGTGGCGCTGCTCTCCAACGGCGAGGAGGCGGTCAAGGGCACGCCCGAGCTGGTGGAGGTCCACGAGCAGCTGGCCGGCGAGGGCGGCACCGGACTGAACTTCGTCGGCAACATCGAGGGCACCCAGGTGTTCGAGGACGCCGCCGACGTGGTGGTCATGGACGGCTTCACCGGCAACATCACGCTCAAGCTCATCGAGGGGGTGTCGGGGCGCACGCTGCGCGCCATCCGCGACGTGGCGATGGACTCGACGCGGGCCAAGCTCGGCGGGTGGCTCCTGCGACCGGCGATCCAGGGCCTGCGTGACGAGATCGACCCCGAGGGCCCGGGCGGGGCCTACATGCTCGGGCTGCGCCAGCTCGGCGTCGTGGCCCACGGCCGGTTCAGCCGCCGGGGCTTTGCCCGCGCCATCCAGGTGGCTGCGCGCGGAGTGGAGGAAGATGTCATCAGCGCCACGCGCGCCGCTCTGAAGGCCGCCGGCGCACTGCGAACCCCCGGATCCGGGGGAGAGGAGGACGGCAATGCTCAATGAGCCCACGCTCTGCGCGTCCGGGCTGACGTCTACGGTGTGGCGCCGATGAATCGAGAGCAAGTCTTCTCGCTGATCCGCGCGCACCTGGTCGACGAGCTGGAGGTCAGCCCCGGCTCGATCTCGGAGTCGACCCGTTTTCGTGAGGACCTGGAAGCCGACTCGCTGGATCTCTACACGCTGGTGCAGGAGCTCGAGGACTCCTACGGCGTGAGGATCTCCGACGAAGAGGCCAGCCGGATCCTGACTGTCGGCCAGGCGGTCGACTTCGTGCTCGCCAGCGGAGCTCTGCCGGCGACCGCGGGCCAATCCACTGACACTGAGTGACACCACAGCCGAAGCGCACGAACCCGGACACCCCGCGGCCATCCCGGGACCCGGGTTTAACCGCCACCCTCGCCGGGATGCTCGATCAGTTGGAGCCTGGGCTCCTGCGGTCGGTGTTCACCCACTCGTCCTGGACGACGACGCGCTCGGAGTCCTACGAGCGGCTGGCCTTCCTGGGCGACAGCGTGCTGGGACTGGCCGTGACCACCCATCTCTTCCCGCGCTTGGACGCGGAGCGCTTTGGGCCGGGGCGGCTGACCAAGATCCGCGCGCAGGCGGTGTCGGGCCGCTCATGCCGGCTGGTGGCCGAGCGCCTGGGGGTGCCGGACCGGTTGCGCGCGGCGGCGCCCGAGTCGGCGGCGCCGGGACTGGAGGCGCTCATCTCCACCGAACGCGTCCTGGCCTCGGTCATCGAGGCAGTGATCGGCGCCTGTTATCTGACCTTCGGCTACGACGCCACCGCCGAGGCGGTGGTGGACGCGTTCGCCCCGGAGATCGAGAACGCCCTGGAGCATTCGGTGGACTACAAATCCGCGCTGCAGGAACGGCTGGCACGTCGCGGAGAGCTGGTCAGCTACGCGGTGGTGGACGAGCAGGGGCCGCCGCACGACCGCACCTTCACCGTGCAGGCGACGATCCGGGGCAAGGAGATCGGCAGCGGCGTGGGCCGCTCCAAGAAGGACGCCGAGCAGGAGGCCGCGCAGTCGGCGCTGGAGGCTATGGCCAAGTGACGCCCTGCAATGACCATGCGCCCATGAGCGACAGGACCGCCCTGTCCATGAGCGACAGGACCGCCCTGTGTATCTGAAGTCGATCACCGTCAAGGGGTTCAAGTCCTTCCCGGACCGCACGAAGCTGGAGTTCGGCCCCGGCGTCAGCGTGATCGTCGGCCCCAACGGCTCCGGTAAGTCCAACGTCACCGACGCCGTCCTGTGGGCGCTTGGCGAGCAGTCCCCGGGCGCGGTCCGCGGCCAGTCGATGCAGGACGTGATCTTCGGCGGCGCTCCCGGCCGGCAGGCGGCTGGCCATGCCGAGGTGGAGCTGGTCCTCGACGACAGCGAGGGCAGCCTCGGCCTCGGCATTCCCGAGATCGCGATCCACCGGCGCCTGGATCGGTCGGGCGAGGGGGAGTATCGCCTGGCCGGTGCCCGCTGCCGTCTGGTCGATGTGGTGGAGCTGCTCTCGGACACCGGTCTGGGCAAGGAGATGCACTCGGTGATCTCGCAGGGCCGGGTCGAATCGCTGGTCACCTCCAAGCCGCGCGACCGCCGCCTGCTCATCGAGGAGGCGGCCGGCCTCGGCAAGCACCGCAAGCGCCGCCGCCGCGCCCAGCTCAAGCTGGCCCGGACCCAGGACAACCTCGACCGTGCCCTGGATGTCGAACGCGAGGCTCGGTCGCGGCTGCGGCCGCTCAAGCGTCAAGCCGAGGCCGCCGAACTGCACGAGCGCCTCGAGCGCCAGTCGCTGGAGATCCGCTGGGAGCTCGCCCGCGACGATGTCCGCAACCATCGCGCAGGCATGGCCTCCGCCGAGACGCTGGCCGGCGAGGTCCGTGAGCGCCGGCGCGAGCTCCAGGCAGAGCTCGAGGCGGTCTCAAAGCGCCGGGAGGCGGCCGAGGAGGCGCTGGCGGCGCGTAGCGCCCAGCGCGAGGAGCTCTCACGACGCGCCTACTCCGCCCGTGGCGCAGCCGAGCGCATCGGCTACCGCGCCGAGTCCGTCCGCGCGGCGGCGACGTCGGTCGAGGGGCGGCTGGCGCGCTACCGCGAGCTGGAGGCGGCCCTGACCGCCGAGGCGGCCGCTGACCAGGACGATCCCGAGGCGGCTGGCCGGATCGCCGGGCTGGAGGAGTCGCTGGCCGCGCTTGATCGCGACCGCGAGGCCGAGCTGGCACGTCAGTTGATCGAGCTGCAGGAGCAGCGGGCCGAGGCCGGCCGGCGTGCCGCCGAGCACGCTGAGGCGGTCGCCGCCGCCCAGGCCGAGCGCGAAGCGGCTGAGGCCGCCGCCGAGCGGGTCCGGGCCGAGGTGCGCGATGCCGAGCGCGCGGTGGAGGCCGCACGTCGCGAGGCGGCGCGGGTGGGCGGAGAGCTTGCCGCCGTCAACCAGTTCTTGCGCCATCACGCGGGCGCGCCACACGGCGCGGCGGCGCTCGCCGACGATCTCGACGTCGACGCCGGCTACGAGCTGGCCCTGGCCGCCGCCCTCGACGGCCGCCTGCGCGCGGCCATCGTCGATGACCGTCCGGAGGCCGGGGCGCTGCTTGACCGTGCCGGCGCTGACGGCGGACGGACGCTCGTCGTCGGAGATGCCGCCGCGGCCGGCGACGACGGCGCCGCCCCGCCGGCACCGGGGGCGACGCCCCTGATACAGCACGTCCGCGCCCAGGGCCGCGCGCTGGCGCTGGCCCGCGCGCTGCTGCGCGACACCTGGGTCGTCGAGGACCTCGATCACGTCGCCGCTCACTTCCAGGGCGTCGCGGTGACGCGCGGCGGACGGGTGTGGTCAGCGCGGACGCGCGAGCTGCGCCAGGCGCCGGCCGTGGGCGAGGATCGCGTGCTCGCCGAGCGCAACCGCCGCGAGCAACTGGTGGGGGAGTCCGAGCGCGCCGCGCAGGCCGAGGTCAACGCCCGCGCCGGGGTGGAGCGGGCCACCGCCGGAATGTCACAGGCCGACTCCGCACGGGATCGGCTCACCAACGCCCATCGCGCCGCGGTGCGCACCCTCGACGAGCTGCGCGAGGAGGAGCGGCGCCTCACCGCACTGATCGAACGGCGCCGTGCCGCGCCCGACGACGGGCCGGAGGCGGGGCGCCGAGCCCAGCTGGCGGCGGAGCTGACCGCCGAGCGCCGGATGCTCGAGCGCGCCGAGCGCGAGCGGGCCCAGCGCGCGCAACGCCTGCAGGGAGTGCGCGCGGGCATCGCCAGCGACACCGAGCTGGTGCCCGCGGTGGCGAGCATCATCGCCGCCCTGGAGGAGGTGTCGGGCGCGATCGCCACGCGACTCGCCGGCTTTGAGGACGCACTTGCCGCCGACCGCCAGGCGGGAGAGCACGTCGCCGTCGAGTTGCGCACCTGTGCCCAGCAGGAGGCGGAGCTGCACGCCAAGATCGGCCACGAGAACGAGGCGCTCACCCAGGCCGAGGTCCGCCTGCAGCGCGCCCGTGACCAGGCCGCCGACGCCGAGGCCGAGCTGGGGCGCATCGCGCAGCGGCTGGAGCTCGCCGCCGAGCCCGCGGATGAGGCGCTCTCAGATGAGGAGCGCCAGACCCTTGACGGTCGCTTGGAGCGCATCGCCCGCCGGCGCGAGCAGCTGGGGCCGGTCAACCCCCTGGCCCAGGAGGAATACGCCGAGGCGGTGGCCCACGTCGAGGAGCTCGAGACCCAGCGCGCGGACCTGGAGACCGCACTGCGCGAGCTCGAGAAGCTCATCGCCGACACCGACAAGCAGATCCGCACCACCTTCGAGCAGACCTTCGCGGCGACCGCCGGTGCCTTCGAGGAGCTGGCGGCCCAGCTGTTCCCGGGCGGCTCGGGGCGGCTGCGGCTGGTCTCCGGGAACGACTCCGCCCAGCCCGCCCGGGTCATCGGCGGCCAGGACGCCTCCGACGCAGACGGCGAGGGCGACGGTGGGGATGGCGACGACGGGCCCGACAACGACCTCGAGCCCGAGGAGGACCTGCTGGGGGTGGAGATCGAGATCACCCCCGCCGGCAAGGACTGCAAGCGCCTCTCACTCCTGTCGGGGGGCGAGAAGTCCATGACCGCGCTGGCCTTCCTCTTCGCGGTGTTCCTCGCGCGGCCGTGCCCCTTCTACATCCTGGACGAGGTCGAGGCCGCACTGGATGACCTCAACATCGACCGCTTTCTCGGCCTCCTCCGTCAGTACTCGTCGCGCGCCCAGTTCATCGTCGTCACCCATCAGAAGCGCACGATGGAGGCGGCCGACTCGCTGTACGGCGTCTCAATGGGGTCGGACGGCATCTCGAAGGTCATCTCGCGCAAGCTGTCGGGCGGCGAAGGCCCGGCGCAGCCCGAGGCCCAGGCCGCCTGAGCGGGTCGCAGCCCGAAGGCGCATGCCGCCTGAGCGGCGCCAGTCACCCGAGCCGCGCGCGAGCCACCTGAGCCGCCCGAGCCGCCGTTGATAACGTCGCCGCCGTCATGGCACGCGACTGGCGCGAGATCTTCATCATCGACGGCGGCGAGGGCGCGACGGCGGCGACGGCCGAGGAACCCGAGCGGCGCGTCGGGCGGTTCCGGCGGCTGCGCGACAGCCTGCGCAAGACCCGCCAGGCGCTGCAGACGGAGATCCAGGCGACGCTGTTCGAGGATCTCTCCGACGAGACGTGGGAGCGCCTGGAGGAGGCACTGATCTATGCCGACGTCGGCGCTCAGACGACCGCCAAGGTGGTGGCCCAGCTCGAGCAGGAGGCCGCCGAGAACAAGCTCTCCGGCGGTCAGCAGCTGTCAGACCGGCTGGTGGAGCTGCTCACCGAGATCGCGCGGACGGGCAACGACACCATCGACCTGCGCCACGAGCCCACCGTCATCCTGGTCGCGGGGGTCAACGGCACCGGCAAGACCACGACGCTGGGCAAGCTCGCCTGGCATCTGAGCCAGGAGCTCAAGCGGTCGGTGGTGCTGGCCGCCGGCGATACCTTCCGGGCCGCGGCGGTGGAGCAGCTCGAGCAGTGGGCGCAACGCGCCGGAGTGGACTTCGTCAAGGGCGGCGCCGGCGCCGACTCGGCCTCGGTGGCCTTCGACGCCATCGCCGAGGCCCGCCGCCAGGGCGCCGACGTGGTCCTCATCGACACCGCCGGGCGCCTGCATACCCAGGACAACCTCATGGCCGAGCTGGCCAAGGTCCGCCGGGTCATCGCCAAGCAGATCCCCGACGCCCCGCACGAGACGCTGCTCACCGTCGATGCCACCACCGGCCAGAACGGGCTGCGCCAGGCCAAGGCATTCTCGGAGGCCATCGACGTCACCGGGCTGGTCCTCACCAAGCTCGACGGCACCGCCAAGGGCGGCATCGCGCTCGCCATCGCCCAGGAGCTCGGCATCCCGGTAAAGCTGATCGGGGTGGGGGAGACGCTGGAGGACCTGCGCCCGTTTGACGCCGGGGACTTCGCGCGCGCGCTGGTCTCCTGACGTCGTCGTCGGCCGTCGCTGCCGTTGGCGCTGTCGGTTCGCTCCCGACGCGAGTTGCGGCGCGCAGCGTTCACGACAACCGGGGAGGGCGGCGTTCACAACAGCCGGGGAGCGGTGGCGTTCACGACAGCCGGGGAGCGGCGCATGCGCAGCGCGGAGCGCCGCGGCGAAATCTTGACTCTCCAGAGCACACCGTCACGGTTTCCGGACTGTGTGCTGTGGATCGCATGCCCCGTTGACTCCTCAAAGCACGCAGTCATCAATCGGCCACCGTGCGCTCTGAGGTGTCAACGCGTCCGAGCGACGCACCCCCTTCCCCAGCCGCAGTAGACGCCCCCAGGCCGCGGTGTCGCCGGCGGTAGACCCGGCCCGGCTGGGCCCCGGCGCCCCCCAGCCCCGGCTGGCCCGGCCCGGCCCGCCCGGCACGTCCCGGCTCGCCCTGCACAGCC
>DATJTQ010000091.1:0-21334 GCA_035503355.1 Solirubrobacteraceae bacterium | reverse complement strand
AGGCTGTACTCGCTGCGCGTCCCCAGCGGCACGATGCTGCCCTTGTGCAGGCGCACGCGCACATCGCCGGTGACCCGCGCCTGGGAGCTGTCCAGGAAGGCGCGGATGTCGGAGAGGAGCGGGTCGTAGTAGCGGCCCTCGTGCAGCATGTCGCCGAAGGTGGTCCCCAGCGTCGCCTTCATCGTCTGCTGGGCGTTGGTCAACACCAGGCGTTCGAGCTCGCGGTGGGCGGCGATGAGGATGAGCATCCCGGGCGCTTCGAAGCCCAGCCGGCCGACGATGCCCATGATCGTCTGCCCGGTGTGGATGCCGCGGCCCACGCCGTGGATGCCGCCGATGCGGTTGAGCAGGGCCAGGGTGTCATAGCCCGGGACGCCGATGCCCAGTTCGGCGACCGCGGCGTCGGTCTCGGCCACGCCGCTGACGGCGTCGCAGGCCACGGGCAGGCCGCCCTCGAAGTGCAGGACCAGCTCGGCGGGCTGCTCGGGCGCGTCGGCGATGGAGCGCGTGGTCGGCCACGCCTCCTCAGGGAGGTACTCCCAGGAGCCGTAGGTCTCCTCGCCGCCGATGGTGGTGCCGAGGATCCCGAAGTTGAACGAGTACTTGGCGGTGAGCTCCGACACCGGGTGGCCACGGTCGCGCAGGAAGTCGCGCTCCTCCTCGCGCGTGTGCTGCTCGTCGCGGATCAGCCCCACGATCTCGAGGTTGGGGGCCAGGGCCTTGGTCACCGCGTCAAAGCGGACGTGGTCATTGCCAGCGCCCGTCGACCCATGGGCGATGACATCGGCGCCGCGCTCCAGCGCGACCCGAGTGACCTCCTCGGCCTGCAGCATGCGCTCGACCCCGACACACGACGGGTACACGCCGTTGCGCAGGTAGTTGGCCTTGAGGATGTAGGAGACGAACTCGTCGTAGAGCCTCGCGCGGCCGTCGATGACGACATGATCCTCGGCGCCGAGCGCCTCTGAGCGGGTGGCGATGTCGTGGAGCTCCTCGGGCGGGAAGCCGCCGGTGTTCACGGTGACCGTGGTCACCCGCTCGCCGCGGTCCACCAGCACGGCGAGGGCGTAGGACGTGTCCAGCCCGCCGGAGAAGGCGAGCACGTAGTGGCGGCCGGGCATCAGCTGTGGTCCTTCACTCGGTGACCTCCAGGATCGGGACCCGGTTGTCGACGAAGCCGGGGGAGAGGACGTAGTAGCGCGACGCGCCACCGTCGATCTTGGCCTGCATCGCGCGCTGGAACTCGAGGTCGCGCGAATCCATCCACGTGCTCGGCGTGCGCTCCGCGTCGTCGGAGAACACGTCGGTGCGGTAGACGAGCGTGTGCGGCACGGGATGGAGGTCCAGCACCGCTGAGACGATCTGCATCCGCCCGAACTTGCGATGCACGCGGATGGCCTGATCGGTGAACTGGGCCACCCCGGTGAGCGTCTGGGCCCGGTAGACCTCCAGCCCCAGCCCCTTGGTGGTGGTGCCCAGGCCGGGGATCGCCGAGCACAGCGACCAGCCCACCCAGCCCCCGGGCACCGGGGTCGGCGCCGCGCAGTATCCGGCCACCGGGATGGGCCCGGCGTAGCCCAGCCGCTCAGCCTCGGCGAGGACGGCGCCCAGCACCTGACCGGTGCGGGCCCGCTCAGACGCGTAACCGCGCGCCTCGTCGGCGGCGGCCCGGGCGCGCGCCAGCGGCAGGGTCACCAGCAGGAAGGCGGAGGGCAGCAGGCCCAGGTCGATCATTACCCAATTCTGCAATGGGATGCCCTTCTCGCCGAACGCCGTGGCGTTGAGCACGTTGTAGACGCGCATGAGGTCGGCGACGCTCCACCCCTCAGACCCCGTCCCCGATCGCTCGAGGAAGTCCAGTGTCGTCAGGGCCTCCCCGAAGGGAGTCGTCTCCAGCTCGGCCAGGACGGGCCCGTTGGAGGCCAGATACAGACCGTAGCCCTCGACCTGCAGCTGGTGGGCCTGGGCGGCGATATCGGCGCGGGTGAGCGGCACGCGGGCGACTCTAGACCAGCCCGAACGCCCGGGGCAGGCCGCAAAACCCTCAAGATCGCGGCGCGCGCCGCCGATGTCTAACAGCAGTGAGCATCAGCGCGGTGGTCGGCCGTATCGACCAGATCCTCCAACTCCAGCAGCAGATCCTCGACCCGGCCTCTCTCGCCGGCAGCTCCGCCACGTCCGCGGCCGGGGCCACGTCCGCCGCCGCGGGCACCACGGGCGCCTCGTTCTCCACCGGCAGCGGCACCACCGGCTCGGGCGCCTCGACGGACTTCGCCAGCCAACTGGCCAGCGCGCAGGCCGCGCAGAGCTCGACCGCGTCGGGCGTCGTGGGCTCCACCGCGGTGAGCGCCAGCGGCGGCGCCACCGTGGGCGATCCGCGCGTCGCCGCCATGGTCAACGAGGCCAACTCGCTGGTCGGCAAGCCCTACGTCTACGGCGGCGGGCACTCGGGCTGGGGTCCCCAGTCGGGGTATGACTGCTCAGGCTTCGTCTCCGCGGTGCTGCACGCCGGCGGCTACCTCACCTCGCCGGTCGACACCACCGCGCTGCCCAGCCAGCCCGGCATGGTCTCGGGCCCCGGCCAGTACGTCACCGTCTATGACCGTGCCCTCTCAGGGCAGAACGGCCACGTGATCATCGACATCAACGGCCAGTTCTACGAGTCGGGCGGCATGCACGGCGCCTGGGGCGGCGGCGGTGGCGTGGAGAAGATCGGCACGCCGTCGGCGGCCTACCTCGCCACCTTCCCGACCGTCCTGCACCCCGAAGGTCTCTGAGCTACCGACGCCGCGCGGTCGCGCGGTAGTGGATCGGCATCAGCGGCCGGTCGGGCGTGCCCACCTCCGAGATCGTCACCTCGTCGAAGTCGCGCAGCAGCGCTCGCAGCCCATGCTCGGTGAAGCGCCAGCAGTCGGGTAGCGGCCCGTGGATGCGGAAGTTGAACGGCGTCGTGATGACCACCCGGCCGCCCGGAGCGAGGATCCGCCTCAGCTCGGCGACGGCGTCGAAGGGCTGCAGCGTGTGCTCCAGCACCTCGGTGCAGAACACGCAGTCAAAGCGGCCGGCCGGGATGTGCGGATTGGTGGCGCACAGGTCGGCGGTGTAGGTCGCGCCGGCCGCCGGGTCGAGATCGAGGGTCTCCAGGGTGGCCCCGTCGGGGAGCAGCGCGCGCACCCCGGCGTGATCCTGAGGCGCGATGTCCAGGACGACGGCGCCCGGCGTGACCCAGCGGGCGATGGCCTCGGCCTGGAAGCTCTCGACGCTGCCCCGAATCTCGGCCAGGTGCTCGACATCCATCGCCGCCGGCGTCTGCCGCTCGCCCGGCGCGCTCATCAAGCGCAGGCGGCGCGCAGCAGCGCCGGGATCCGCTCGTAGGCGTCCTCGGGCAGCTGGTTGGCCATCGGCAGCGCGAGGGCGCGCCGGCTCAGCGACTCGGTGACGGGCAGCGGCCCGTGCAGCGCGCCGGCGAAGGCCGGCTGGTGATGCAGCACCGGGGCGTGCATCGTGCGGATCTCGATCGCATGCTGGGGCGCGAGCTCCAGGCACCGGTCGCGGATCTCCGGCGTGGGCGCCAGGAGGTGGAAGATCTGCCAGGTGGAACGGTCCGATCCGGCCTGCGCGGTGAAGGGCAGATCGGCGATCGCCTGGTGTAGACGCTGCGCGTTCTCTCTCCGCCGCCGCACGACGTCGTCGATCCTATCGAGCATCGCCAGGCCGGCCGCGGCGTGCAGCTCGGACATCTTGGCGTTCATGCCGATCTCCACCGACGCCCGCGAGCCGGGCTCCAGGCCGAAGTTGATGAGCCGCCCGATCCGCTCAGCCAGGGCGTGATCGCCGGTGGCGATCAGGCCGCCCTCGCCGACGGCGAACGGCTTGGTGGCATGGAAGGAGAAGATCTCGGTGTCGCCGAGGCCGCCCAACGGCCGGCCCTGGTCATCGGCGGCGCCAAAGCCCGGCGCCGAGTCGATGAGCAGCGGCACGCCGTGGCGCTCGCACGCTGACCGCCAGGCCGAGCGTTGCACGCTCGCCGGCGGGGTGCCGAACGTCGCGCACGCGAGCACACCGGCCACGGTGTCGCCGTACTGCTCGAGCGCCTGCTCCAGGGCGACCGGATCGATGTGCCAGCCGTCGGCTTCGACGTCGACGAACACCGGCTCAAAGCCGGCCCAGGCGATGGCGCACGCCGTCGCGGTGAAGGTGTAGGAGGGGGTGATGATCCGCCGCCGCGTCCCGCTGGGCGCGCCGCAGGCGCCGCGCAGCGCCACCATCAGCCCGACCGTGCAGTTCCCCACGGGGATCGCGATGGTGTCGGATCCCAGGTAGTAGCCGAGATGCTCGGCCAGGAGCGCCGCGCACGGCCCCCCGTTGGAGTAGAACGCGGCCTCGCAGGCCATCGCGTAGTACTTGAAGATGTCCTGCGGGTCGGGCGGCTCGGGATGCTGCAGGCGGATGACCGCTCTCGGACCTGGCCGCAGGCTCGGTGCGGGAGCGGTGGTGAGGCGGGTAGCCGCCAGGGTCTCGCGGGCAGGGGCCGGAGAGGTGACGGGCCGGGTCGCGGAGCGCGCCATGCCCATCACATCGGCAGATGCCCACGATCCTTGAGATCGCGGCCCGCGGCGAGCGGTCAGGCGCGGTCGTCGAGCAGGAGCTCGAGCATGCTCGCGTCAAAGGTGGCGATCCCCCGGCGGGCGTGGGCGTCGGCACGCTCGCGAAACGAGTCGTCGATGAGGATCGCGTCGGGTTCGGCGATGTGGTCGGCCTTGGCCTCGTCGTCGCCGACGCGGATCACCTCGTCCCACAGCCCGTGCAGGCGGAAGCGGCCCAGGGTCTGCTCCAGGTCGCCTCGGTGGCGAGTGAGCAGCACGAGACGGTGACCGGCGTTCAGGCATTGGTACAGGAACGCGACCAGGCTGCTGTTGACCGCGTCGCGCACGATCAGCGTGTCGTCGAGGTCCACGTACACGGTGCCGTAGCGCAGGTCGTGGCGGTAGCGGTTGACCAGCGCCCGGTCAAGCTCGACCCGGCCCGCGTTGGCGGCGATCGCCACCGGGACTCGCAGCTGCTCATAGATCGACAACAGTGCGAAGTTGACCCCGGTGACCCGGTGCACCGCGCTCGTGCCCGCCGCGCGGGGTGCGACCTCGAGCAGGCGCAGGCGGCCCTCGGTGTCGGCCCGCAGCTGAAAGAACCAGGCGCCGTGCAGCTCCAGGCGGCTGTCGATCGCCTCGGCCAGCTCGCGGATCACCGGATCCTCAGCCACCGTGTGCGACGACATGCTGATGCCGGCTCGGGTGCGCACACGCGGCCGCCCGCGGGCGAACAGGAGCCCCTGCTCGCGGTCAGAGAAGCAGTCGACGGTCAGCTCCTCGCCCGGCAGGTACTCCATGATCAGGTCCGAGCCGGCGGCCACCGCCCGCTCCAGGGCGGCCGCGTCGTGGACCAGCATCGCGCCCTGCGACCCCTGAGCGGCATCGGGCTTGACGAACACCGGGAACGCCTCGACCTCCGCGAGGCCGGTGAACACCCGCGGTACCGGCACCACCTCGCGCAGCGCCGCATAGGTCGCGCCCTTGGAGCGCGTGAGGCGGCAGGTGGCCACGGGAGAGGTGACGATTCGCGCTCCGATCGCGTCGGCGTTCTCGGCCAGCGCCAGGAGCGCGTCGTCGTGGCCGGGGAAGACGAAGTCGATGGACCACCGCTCGATCGCCGCGTTGAGCTCGTCCTGCCAGCCGGGTTCGGCCACCGACGCGACGGTGGCCCAGCGCCGGTAGGCGAATGGTCCGTGGCGGTCTGCGGGTGCCCCCGCGCCGGCGAGCTGCACCTCCTTGAGATCCGCCAGCGAGCGGCGGACCTCCAGCCCGATCTCGGTCCCGCCGGGCAGGACGAGCACGCCGAAGGGCGGTTGTGGGGATGGCGTCACGGGCACGGCGTCACGGGGTCGCGCTGCGCCTGGCGAGGCTACACACGGTCACGGCGGGGCGGTCGGATACTGTCCGCTGCGCGCCCTGGGCGCCTGATCATGCTCAACTGGCTGACCCGCTATGCCCCGCTGACGGCCGAGCTGGAGCTCGATGAGTCCGGGGCTCTGCGCGAGAGCGTGCTCGACGTCGGCTGCGGTCCCTACGGGCTGTCGATCGTCGCGCCTCACGCCACCTTCGCCGGAGTGGAGGTGGTCTTCGAGGGGCCGGTGGCGCCCGGCATGGTGGCGATCCGCTACGACCCGGGCCAGCTGCCCTTCGAGGACGGCGCCTTTGACACGGTGATCTCGCTCGACGTGCTGGAGCACGTGCCGCCGCAGGCGCGCGCGGGCTTCGTCGCCGACCTGATCCGAGTGGCGGCGCGGCGCGTGTTCATCGCCTGCCCGTCGGACGAGGCGGTCGGTGCCGAGCAGGTGCTCAAACGCGTCTACGGCGCCCAGGGCATCCCGCTCCCCGGCTGGCTCGACGAGCACGACGAGCACGGGCTGCCCACCGCAGCCGAGATCGCCGGCTTCGTCTCCGCGGTGCCCGGCGCGGTCGCCCGGCCGCTGACCATGCCCAACGGACTGCTCTCGGCGCTCACCGTGCTCGGTGACGTCGTTCCCGGCCTGGCTGAGCAGGCCGCCATGGAGTGGACGCACCATCGCGCGGAGTGGGAGCAGCTGTTCCGCGACGCGACCTTCGGCGAGTGCTATCGCAAGGGGTGGGTGATCGAGCGCGAGGCCCGGCGGCCCGCGCTGGTCAGCGCCGGCGACCTGCGGACGTCGATCTGGTCTGCCACCCGCTGCCCGGCGTGCGGGCGCGCGGAGCTCACCCCCGAGAGCGTTGGCGTGCGCTGCGCCCACTGCGGCCACTCCGCCGGGCCTGACGACACCGGCGCGGTCGACCTGCGAGCGCCCGCCGCCGCGCCGGGCCCCGGGGTGCAGCTGCCGTCGCCTCCCGGGGACGCGCTCGTCCTGCGGCCCGAGCGCTGGAGCCGCCCCATCGACTGGCTGCCGGCGCTGAGTGCCTACGTCGTGTGGGTGCCGGTCGGCCGCGAGGTCACCCTGTACCTCGACGGCCGCGGGGCCGACGTTGACCCCGCGCTGCTGCGGTCGATGGTCGAGTCGGTGTGCACGTATCTCTCCGGCGGGCAGGCGTACGCCGCGATCGGGCTGATGGAGGGCGGCGTGGAGCCGCCGGCGGGCGCCGAGGCGGTGAGCGGCCCGCTCGAGCTCGTGCAGCGGCTCGGCCTCGAGGTCCCCGTCCTCACCGACGACGCCGAGGAGATCGTGGAGCACGCGCGCTGGGCCAAGCAGATCCTCGACGCGCTGCAGTCAGATATCGATCGGGCCGCCTTTGAGGCCGCGCCGCGCCCGTCGCTCACCTACGAGTCGCTGGTCACGGTGCGCATCCCCACCTTCGGCGCGACCGAGCTGCTGGTCGAGCGCGCGATCGCCTCGGTGCTCGCCGGCGTCCACCAGAACCTCGAGCTCCTGGTGTGCAGCGACGGCCCCCAGCCCCACGCACGAGCGGCGGTCGAGGCGATCGAGGATTCCCGGGTGCGCTACCTGGAGCTCGACGAGCGTCCGTCCTACCCCTCGCGCAAGGAGTCCTTCTGGCAGGTGGCGGGGACCTACCCCGTCAACCGGCTGCTCGACGAGGCCAGGGGCGAGGTCATCGCCCCCCTGGACCACGACGACGGCTTCACCTACGGGCACATCCACGTGCTCATCGAGGAGCTCATGCAGGGCGGCGACTTCGTCTTCGGCCAGGCCATGACCGAGTACCCGCTGGGCGACTGGCACCTGGTGGGGTCTCCGCCGCTGCGCTACGGCGAGGTGGTGCACGCGACGGTCATGTACTCCTCACGCCTGCGCCACATGCGCTATGACCCCTACGCCTGGCTGCTCGACGAGCCGGGGGACTGGAACATGTGGCGGCGGATGCAGGCCACCGGCGCCTCGATCCGCCACGTCCCCCAGCCGGTCGCGGTCCACTTCAAGGAGCGCTCGAGCATCGGCGGCCAGCAGCGCGACCCCGTCGACGAGCTCGCCGGGCTGGCCGGCGACGTTCTCGGCACCCCGGCGCGTGAGCTGCTCACCATCAGCTCGCGTGAGCGCGGCGTCCGGCTGGCCTGACGCTGCCCGCGCGGCCCTCCCGCCGCCACTCAAGGGCCACGGCCGGGCGGTCGATATACCGAGATGTGACCGTTCCCTCGACGCACGCCGTGCGTGTCTCTGTCGTCATCCCCTGCTTCAACTACGGCCGCTATCTCGCCGAGGCGGCCGAGAGCGTCCTGGCCCAGTCGCTGCGCGAGCTCGAGCTGATCATCGTCGACGACGGCAGCACCGATGACTCGCGCGAGGTGGCCCACGCCCTCATCGCCGCGCATCCGAACGAGTCCATCGAGCTCATCGCCCAGCCCAACTGCGGCGTGCCGGGCGCGGTCCGCAACGCCGGCATCGCCCGCGCGCGCGGCGAGTACATCGTCTGCCTCGACGCCGACGACACCCTCGAGCCGTACTACCTGGAGGCCTGCGCGCTGGCGCTCGACACCGACCCGCGGGCCGGGATCGCCTACGCCGACCTGCACTGCTTTGACCAGGACCAGACGGTCAACATCCCCCCGGAGTGGAACAGCCGGACCGAGCTCGACGCCAACTTCCTCGGCTCTCCCTCGATGTTCCGCCGGGTCGCCTGGGAGCAGGCCGGTGGCTATGACGAGACCCGCCCACTGGTCGGCTACGAGGACTGGGACTTCTGGGTCGGCATCGTCGAGCAGGGGTGGCTCGGCGCCAAGGCCCCCGGCGTGCACTGGAACTACCGCGTGCACGGCGGCGGCAGCGTCTACACCACCCACGTCCAGCGCGACCGCGAGCTCAAGGCGCGCATCATCGCCAAGCACGCCGCTCTCTACAGCGCCGGACAGCTCCGGTGGGCCCAGGCCGTGCTGGCCGGCGACCCCAGCGCCGACGGTGCCGGCACCAAGGTCGGCCACATGCCCGCCCACGTCCCGGTCCCCCGCCCGCCGCAGGCCGCGGTGGGCCAGACGCGCCCCATCCGCAGCATCTGCATCATCACCAAGGACTACCCGCCCCAGGTGCCCGGCGGCATCCCCCGCGCCGTGCAGATGCAGGCGCACATGCTGGCCGCCGCCGGCATCCAGGTCCACGTGATCACCCGCTCGGCCACCGGCCTGCCCGGCCTGCGCGAGGACGCGGGCGTGCTGGTCCACGAGATCGGCGAGCCGTCGATCGCCACCCCCGCGGAGCTCAACTACCTCGAGATCCCGGTGTGGAGCTTCACCGTCGCCGCCAAGTTCGCCGAGCTGGACGCGACCGAGCGCTTCGACGTGGTCGAGACCCCCGACTATCGCGGCGAGGCGCTCCATCTCGCCCCGCGCCCCGACACGGCGCTCGTCGAGTGGCTGCACACCACGCTGATGCCGATCTGGAACTGCGAGCCCGGCTACGCGCGCACCCCGTCCGATGACGCCTGGCATGCGCTGGAGATGGCCGCCCTGGAGCGCGCCGATCTCCTCCTCGCCCCCAGCCAGCTGCTCCTGGACACCACCTCCGAGCTGCTCGGCGATCGCATGCGCCCGGCCCAGCTCATGCCGTACCTCTTTGACGCCAAGCAGTTCCCCGCGCGCCCGGCGCGCGCCCCCGGCGGCCCCATTCGCGCGCTGTTCTACGGGCGCCTGGAGTACCGCAAGAACCCCGAGCTGGCGCTGCACGCCCTCGCGGCGGCGCGCGCCGCCGGGCTGGAGGTCCACCTCACGCTGCTGGGCCGCGACAATGGCGGCCACCTCGAGCGTGTCCTGCGCCCGCTGCAGGACGAGCTCGGCCTGCACGACATCGAATACCTGCCGGAGGCCGACGTCGACACCGTGCGCGCCGTCCTGGCCCGCACCGACGTGGCGCTGCTGCCCTCGCGCTTTGACAACTCGCCGCTGACCATCTTCGAGGCCCTGTCCTCCGGCGTCCCGGTCATCACCTCCGACCGCGTCGGCACCGCCTCCTGGATCGAGCCCGAGAACGGGCTGCTCACCCTGCCCATCGATGACCCCGAGCAGTTTGGCCGCCGCGCCGCCGAGGCGATGGCCGATGCCGCGTGGATGGCCACCGGCCCGCGCGCCGCCGCGCGCATGCGCGAGAAGTTCGCGCCCGAGGTCGTCACTCAGCAGCTGCTGGAGTGCTACGGGCGGCTGATGGCCGAGCGCGGCGTCGTCCCCTATGTCGTCGAGGAGCCCGCCGCCTCCGCGGCGGTGTCCGAGACCGTCGCCTCGCCTGACCAGCTCGCCGAGAGCGCCGGGGTCCTGTCGCGGCTCGCCGCGGTGACGCCGGCCCAGCGCCTCGATGGCGCTCGCGCACACGCGGTCCTGTCGTTCGCCGACGAGCTCGTCAACGACCCGTCGCTGCTGGCGGCGTGGGCCCAGACCTTCACCGGCGACGACGACCTCACCCTCGTCATCTACGCCCCCGGCTGGAGCCCGGAGGACGCGGGCGCCCGGCTCGGCCCGGTGGTCGAGGCCGCCGGGCTGGGCGCCGAGGACGCCGCCGACCTGATGGCGGTGGCCACCACCCCCACGCCCGCGTTGGAGGCCCAGCTCGCCGAGGGCTGCAGCGCCGTGTTGACCGGCCGCGCGCTGCGCGTGCCGTTCACCGCCCTGCCCGCCGTGCGCGCCGACGCGCTCCCCGGGCTGCGGGCCGTCGCCGTCGCCTGAGCCGCAGCCGCGCCTCGCCGCGATGAGACCGAGGGCTGCTCAGCAACCCCCGCACGGGTCAGGCGGCTCGGAGCGAGCCACGTGGCCCAAAAATAAGCCCGCATACGGTGCATAACTCGAGGCACGTGCGCAAATCAGGGCTGCTCAGCAACCATCACACGACGCAGGCCCCACGAATCGGTCGCCCGGCCACGGCCCCCGGCCGCCCGGCCACGGCCCCCGGCCGCGGCCCCCCGGCCACGGCCCCCGGCCGCGCGGCCCCTCCCACCCTTCCCAGGCCGCCGTTGACGTGCGCTGATACCCCGCCTCAAACGCTCAAATCAGCCGCAGCCACAGCCGCGGCCGCGGCCGCAGCCACAGCCGCAACGCGCGCGCCTCAGGCGGCCAACGCCGCCGGCGCCTCAGCAGCAGCGCTGAAGCCCACCGACCCGTGCACCGGCAGCCCGCCATATGCCCCGGGCACGCCACCGACGCTCAGTACCGCTCCGGCCCGCCCGGCCAGCAACCGCCGCCCCGGGGTCGAGGCGGGCTCGGTGCAGGCCTGCAGGTCGCAGCGGGGGTCACTCAGCACCGGGTCAGACTCGACCAGGGCCACCAGCGGGCCCAGGTCGGCCCCGGGCGGCGTGAGGATCAGGAGCGTCCCGTCGCCGGACGCGGCGGTGGCCTGCGCGTAGGCGCGCAGCAGGTCGGGACGAGCGACCAGCTCCTCCAGGAAGCCGAGCGTGAGCTCAGGACGCGCCTCCAACAGGATGAGCGGCGGCGGGAGCTCGGCCCCGGCCGGAGCCTGGCCGGTGGCCTCCATGATGGCGATCTCCAGATCGGTCATGGTGGCGCCGTCGAAGGGATCGTGGGCCAGGGCGCGGACCAGGGCGAGGCAGCGCTCGCGGCCATCGGGCAGCGACGCGGCACGCCGGAGCTCGGCGGCCGCCGCCTCGCGGTCGACCTCCAGCATGTTCCGGACGCTGCCGCCGTTCGACATGCCGCCGTGGGCCAGCGCGCCGCGCCAGCGGACCACGAAGGCGCCGAGGGCGCCCAGCGAGACACTCTCGTCACCAACCAGGTGGTGCATCATCCAGCGCCGGAACGGCAGCTCGCGCCGTTCGATGGCCAGCAGCTTGGGACGGTCCGCGCCGAGGCCCATGTTGGCCCCGTGGAAGCGATAGCGGTTGGCGATCCCCCGCTCGTGGACGATCTCGGCCACCGCGGCGATGTTGGTGGCGATCCACCAGTCGGGATAGGCCGCGTCGGCCGCGATGGGCCAGATCGCCGGCAGCAGCGAGCTGCGGAAGGTGCTGGCGCCGCCGGAGACGAAGTTGTCGCCGGCCAGCCGGGCCAGGATGCGGCCATCGGTGGGGTCATCGCGCTTCCAGGCGAAGAACGAGGGGTGGATGGTGGCGCCATCGGCATCGATGACCTCCATGTCGCCGTGCACCAGCCCGACCGCCGGGTTGGCGTCCAGGATCTCGGCGTGGCGGCGCAGGCGGTCACGGGGCCACTCGTCGTCGGCGTCGAGCAGGGCGATGTACTCGCCGCGCACCGCGCCCAGACCGGTGTCCACGGCCTTGACCAGGCCGCCGTTCTCCTGGCGGATGACCTCGATGCGGCCCGCGTAGGCGGCCAGCACCTCCTGGGTGTCGTCGGTCGAGCCGTCGTCGACGACGATGATCTGGACCTCGCCGCCGGGCGACTCCTGGGCCAGCGCGGAGTCCAGCGCCGCCGGCAGATAGCGGGCGAGGTTGTAGGCGGTGACGATCACCGACACTCGAGGGCGCACAGACATGCCTGGGTAGTCGGCCGTACCGATGAAAGCTTGAGCCCGGGCGGGCCCTCAGGACCGCTGACCGACCGTCTCCGCCGCCGCGCCCGCCAGCCGTGTGGCCAGCTCCCCGCCGTCCAGGCCCAGCACCACGTTGCCCACCTCGCGGGCGAGACGCGCGTGGCCCGAGCAGCCGTCGTGCACCGGCACGTAGGCATCCACCGCCAGATGCAGGCGCAGGTCGCGCTCGGCGACAGCGGGCTCCATCAGCACGTTGATATCCGCGCCACCATCGATATCGACTCCCGCTGTCTCCGCCGCCGACAGAATGTGTGCCTCCAGCTCCTCCGGCGACCCGTCGATGCCCGGGTCCGCGAGCAGGTACAGGCAGGCGCTGGTCTCGCGGGCGGTGGCGCCCACCCACTGTGCCAGCAGTTCGCCGAGCCGATCGCTCCCCCGCCACGCCGGCGTGGCCAGGACGCGAACCGACACCTCCTCCTCGAGCGGGAACGGCTGGTGCACGGCAGCGCTCGCAGGGCGCGGCCGCCGCGCGGCCAGCCCCACGATCCGCTCCTGATAGCAAGCGGCCACCGCGTCCCACCCGTAGTGCTCGGCGGCGGCGCGCCCGGCCTGGCCCCGCGCCTCCAGCTCGTCGTCGTCGGCGGCATCGGCCTGACGCAGCAGCGCCACGAGCTCGGCGCGGTCAGGCTCCAGCAGCCACGGGCGGCCGTGAGTGTCCAGGGTGTCGATCCGGTCCTCGGCAAACCACACCCGCTCGGCGGCGATGCGCCAACCGGCCTCGTCGGGGACGAACTCGTCGGTGGGGCCGCCCGCGGTGACGATCACGGGCAGCCCGCACGCCATCGCCTCCAGCACCGGCATCGCGAACCCCTCGCCCCGGTACGGGTGGACCAGCACGTCGCAGGCGCGATACAGCGCCGCGACCTCCTCGGTGGAAAGGTCCTCGTCCACCAGCACGATGCGCGGCAGCGCGCCCGCGGCGATGTGCTCCAGGATCGGCTCGCGCCCGGCGTTGCGGTAGATGTCGCCGGCGCCGAAGTCCTTGAGCACCAGCGTCACGTCGTCGCGGCCGGCGAACGCCTCGCGCCAGGTGTCAAATAGCACGTCGGCGCCCTTGCGCGTGATCAGCCCGCCGACGAAGAGAAAGCGCGTGCCCTCGCCCGTGCCCGGCAGGTCGCGCTGATCACCGTCCGGGGAGAACATCGAGAGATCCACGCCGTTGGGGATCGTCACCACGCGCTCGGGATCGACGCCCGCCTCGACGTACATCGCGCGCACGAACTCGCTCGGGACCCAAAGCTCATCCACCGTGGAGTGCAGTGGCTCCAGCCACGCCTCCGGGACCGCCCCGAACTCCCAGGGCTGGATCATCGCCAGCCGGCCCGCGCGGGCCGGACGGAAGTCAGGCGGCCACTGGTGACGGACCTCGACGTCGGCGGTGTGCACGAGCGGCGGCGCGGGCGCGGCCGCATCGTCACCGCCGTCACGGCCCACGGCAAGCACAGGCCCGGCCAGCCGCGACGACACGCGGTCGTTGATGATCGACAGGCTGGTCGGCAGGCCGTGGTCGCCCTGCCAGCGCACCGCGACCTCATCGCCCCCAACGCCGCCATCCACGCGCGAGGGCCGAGCACCCCCGTAGTAGGCCTCGAGCTCATCGACGTACTCCCCGAAGGCGCGCGGCGCGGTGATCCCCGCCTGCAGCCGCTCGAGCAGACCCGCCTCCGACGCCAGGCGGTCCAGGACACGGGCGAGGTCATCGACGTCGAGCCCGTCGAAGGTCAGCCCGTCGACGCCATCGCGGATGGCCTCGGGCAGGCCGCCCAGGCGCGGGACCAGCACCGGGGTCCGGGCGGCGAGGCACTCGGCGGCGGCCAGCGGGGCGCAGTCCCACCACATCGACGGGAGCGCCACGGCGTCCACGGAACGCAGCAACCCACCGATCTCCGACGGCGAGAAGGCCCCGCACAGCTCAACGTTGCCGCGGCGGTCAAGCGCCTTGAGCTGCTCCGCAAAGCGCGCCGGGACCTCGCCCAGGATCTTGATGTTCAGCCGCGCCTGAGTGCGCTGAGCCGCCTCGATCAGCAGCTGCGGGCCCTTGTGCGGATAGGCGGACCCCAGGAAAGCCACGGTCAGGTCCGCGCTCACGCGTCCGGGCGCGCGGTCGCGGCCCACCTGCTCCCAGATCTCGGCATCGTGGGGCATCGCCTGGCGCACGGTGTCCACCAGGTCGGCCGGATAGCCGGCGTTGACCAGGGTGTGGCGGACGGCGTCTGACACCGACAGGATGGTGGTGAGGCCGCGTTCGGCCCGGGAGCGGATCTCCGCCAGGCGCCGCTGGTGTCCCGCGACGTCGGGGCTGCCCACGCAGGCCGCGCACCGCGCGCCGTCGCCCGGACCGGCGCAGATGGCGCCCTCCCCGGTGAGCAGATACGCGCGCGGGCAGATGAGCCAGTAATTGTGCGTGGTGAAGTACGCCGGCAGGCCGCGGGCGGCGACGTGGTCCATCAGCGACGCGCCGAGGTTGTGCAGGTTGTGGAAGTGCACGACGTCGGGCCGCGTCTGCTCCAGGACCTGCGCGAACGCCGCCGAGATGGCCGGGTCGTCGATCTCCCGATCGGGATGGCCGAGGTCAAAGAGCCCGTGGGGCCGGTTGTGCACCCCGATCAGATGCACGCCGTCCTCATCCCACTCGCGCACCTCGTAGGGCTCACCCGACGCAGACGGCTTGACCGCGGCGTGAAACACGGTGACCTCCCAGCCGCGCCGGGCCAGCTCCTTGGCCGCCAAGCGCGGGACGGTGGTGCCCCCGCCGCTGTCATTCCAGCCGAAGGCGGTCATCAGCAGCCGCCGGGGGCGCCCGCCGGCATCGGCCGGGCTGCCGGCGACCGGGCGCGACCGGGCCACCGCCGCAATCGCCGCGGCCCGCGAGCGCAGCTCAGCGGCCAGCCCCGGCACCGGGAGCATCCGCTGCTCCAGGGCATCGGCGAGACGGAGCAGCGCCTGGCGCTCGGCGTCGGCCGGGTTGAGCACCGCCCAGTCGAGCTCGGGGACCAGCTCGCGCAGGGGGTAGAGCTCCACCGCGGCGGCCAACGCTCCCTCCACGTCGGCGAGCTCCCGCGCCCGCGCGGACTCGTCGGAGGTGTTGGCGCCATGACGGCGGATGGCGACCAGCGGCCCGCCGGGCACATGGCGGAAGCGGAAGGTGCGCCCCGCCCGCAGGAAGAAGTCGAAGTCGTTGGCCAGCGGGAAGCGGTCGTCGTACCCGCCGACGGCGTCATGGACGCGGCGGTGCACCATGCGCGAGGGGTCGACAAGATGGTTGTGGCTGCGGAAGAACGACTGGATCAGCGCCGACGGCGTGAACTCGCGGCTGGGCCACACTCCGGTCTGGCGCCCGCCGGCGTCGATCACGATCGCGTCGCCGTGGACCACGCCGGTCTCCGGGTGGCGATCGAAGATCTCAACCTGACGGCGGATCCGGCCCGGGAGACACAGATCGTCGTCGCCGATCATCGCGATCAGCTCGCCGCGCCCCTCCGACACGAACGTGTTGTAGGCGGCGGCGATCCCGCGGTTGGTCTCGTGGCGCACGACGCGCAGGCGCGGCTCGCCCTCGAACGAGTGCAGGACCTCGTCGGTCAGCGGGTTGGTGGTCCCGTCGAGCACCACCAGGACCTCCAGATCGGTGAAGTCCTGCTCCAGGGCGCTGCGGATCGCCTCGGCCAGATAGTCGTGGCGGTTGTACGTCGCGATCCCCAGCGTGACACGCGGGGACGCTCCATCGAGGGGCATACCGTGATTATCGGCAGCCGCCGAGAGGCGCTTAAGGCTCGCGGGTCAGCCCGCGACCTGCTGGTAGAGCGAGTCGAGGCTGGGGTACCCGCTCGACGCCCACCCGGAGTTCTGCAGCGCCGAGATCTGCGCCTGCGGGGACTGGCCGGCGGTGGAGAGGATCGACTGGATGCCGGAGCTGGCGGTGCCGTAGTTGGGGATGGTGTTCTGGCCCTTGAGCCAGCCGGCGGTGGCGTCGGCGGCGGTGGTGGGATCTGACCAGATGTTGTCGGCGGACCCGTAGGTGCCGCTGTCGGTGTAGCCGATGTTCAGCCAGTCGTTGTTGTTGGCGGCCTGGCGCGAGACGGCGGCGCTGCCGGACTCCTCGGCCAGCAACCACGCGGAGACGACGCCGCTGTCGAGCCCGGTGTCCTGCGAAAGACGGCTGGCGAAGGTCTGCTGGGCGGAGGTGAGCATCGTGCCGGCCTGGCTCGGCAGGCTGCCGGTGCTGGCGGTGGCGGTACTGCCCGTCACCGCGTTGGACAGCTGGGAGGAGAACGACATCGACGCACCGGTCGTCCCGCTCGCGCCCGCGGAGCCGGTGCTGCTGGTGGCGGTGGCGGCGGCCGACGGGTCAAACGCCGTGCTCAAGCTGGAGAGCTCGGAGTTGATCATCGCAACCCGAGCCGTGACGTCAGAGATACTCATCTTCTCCATTCATCATCGACGGCTCGCGCCCTCAACTTAAACAGAGAGAGGCGGACCGAAGTCCGCCTCTCTCCAACCGTTCCCTCGATGGATCGGATCTGATATAGGCCTCGCGTGGTTAGCGACCTGGGTGAGCGCGAGGCGTTGTTGTTCTCGAGGCGGTCAGCCGAGCTGCCGCAGATCGAGCTTGTGACATCAGGGCGGCGGCGCCTGTGTCGCCTGCCTGCCTGATGAAGAGGTATGGGAGAGGTGTCTGGCCGGGCGACGCCCGAAGGCGTCGCCCGATCCAAACAAACTTCACTCGGAACTAGCCGAGGAGCTTCAGGATCAGCTGGGGCTGCGAGTTGGCCTGAGCCAGCATCGAAGTACCAGCCTGCTCCAGGATCTGCTCCTGGGTCATGTTCGTCATCTCCTGCGCCATGTTGACGTCCTTGATCTGGCTGTTGGACGCCGACAGGTTCTGCTCGGTCGAGGAGATCGAGTCGGAGGTGTACTGGAGACGGTTCTGCACCGCGCCCAGCGTCGCCGCCATGCTGGAGATGTTGTTGATGGCGCTGGTCAGGCTGGACAGCGCGCTCGACTGCGAAAGGTCGATGACCGTTCCGCCAGTCGAAGCCTGTGACCAGTCGAAGCCAAGGCCGCCCAGACCGCTGGAGCCCTCGATGTTCGAGAACGTGGCAGTCAGGGTGTCGCCGCTGTTCGCGCCGACCTGGAAGGTGACCGTACCCGTGCTGCCGGCGGTGCCGTTCAGCAGGTTGAGCCCGTTGAAGTTCGAGGAGCTCTGCTGGCGGTCGATTTCCTGCGTCAGCTGGTTCACCTCAGCCTGGATGTCCGACTTGTCGGTGTCCGAGTTGGAACCGTTGTTGTACTGGACGCCCAGCTCGTAAACACGCTGAAGCATGTTCTGCACGTCATTCAGGGAACTTGACGCGGTCTGCACCATCGAAATGGCGTCGTTGGTGTTGCTGCTCGCCTGGTTCAGGCCGTTGACCTGAGAGGTCAGGCCCTGCGAGATCGCGTAGCCAGCGGCGTCATCGGCGGCGCTGTTGATGCGGAGACCTGAGGACAGGCGCTCCATCGACTGCGACACGGCGTTGGACGAGTTCAGCAGGTTCTGCTGAGTGTTCATCGCCGAGATGTTCGTCAGAATAGACAGGGACATAGTGAGTACACCTCCGTGGTGTGGTTGGGTTGTTAGTCCCCCGGCTGCTCCTTGCGGCCGGTTACATCCCCAGTTATCGACGCCCTGCGGAGCGACTTTAGGAGTGTCCAGATCCGTCTGGACATCTTTTTGGAGAGACAGGTGTTCGCCCTGAGGGCACGGGCGTTTCCGCCATCGCTCCACGCGCGCAGGCGTGGCGCAACCCGGGTGCGGAGCGGTGTCTCAGGCGGTGACGTCGACGTGCAGGCGGCCGTCGTCGTCGCCTGCGTCGTCGTCTGCGGAGTAGGACTCGTCGCCGTTGTACGAGTCCCGGCGCTGCTGCTGGCGCCGGCGGCGCTCGCGTTCCTCCTGCTGGCGCTGGCGCTCGACGCGGCGGTCGGTCGGCGCGATCGCCGGAGCGGGCGCGATCGGCGTGAGTCCGGGGGCCGTCGTCGGCAGGAGCGGGTGAATCGGATCAAACGTCACTGCCGGCCCCGGTGGTCAGTCCAGGTGGGCTACTTGCCGTCGCCGTCGGGCGATGCGGCCTTGTCGCCGCCGGCCGCGGCCGGCTCCATCCGCGCCCGACCACTCTCGATCGCCGCGCGCAACTCGGCCAGCACCAGCTGGCGCCACACCGTCACCGCGCACATCCAGGCCAGCAGATAGCCGCCGATGCCGCCGATGAGCGCGCGCACCGCCACCTGATCGGCTGGAACCCCGGCCTTGAACGAGAAGTAGGCGGTGATGAGGAAGAAGGAGACGCCGCCGAAGCCCTTGGCCCGGCGGACCTGAGCCGCGGCGTGCGGGTGCCCGGCGACGCTGATGCCGTCGGCGGATCCCTTCTTGCCCTTCTTGCCCTTCTTGTCGCCCTTCTTGCTCTTCTCGTCTGATTTGTTCTTGGCCATGGGAGTGTCCTCGGTCGCTGTGGGGACGGTCCGTTACATCCAGTCGCCGCGGGTCCGAGCCCGGGCGGTACGCATGCATTCGAACACGAACCGGATGAGGCGCTGGCGGTCGTGATCGGAGATCTGCTCGAACATCAGGGCCCGCTTGCCGTCCTCGCGGACGCGGACGACGCGGGCGACACCCTCGATCGGAAGCTCGGTGGTGACGATCGAGATGGCGAAGTGAATGGTCTGGTCGACCTCGAGCCCCTCCGCGTCGGCCAGCAGCATGCCACCGCCGCTGAGATCGACGGTGTGGACGCGCTGGCGGCCGTCGTCGTCGGTCACCGTGACCGGGTGGGGCGTGAGCACGCGGACGAAGTCGCGGCGCTGCAGGACCTCGGCGTCGCCGTCAGGGTGGAAGCGGATGAGGCTGGGATCCTCGAAGACGGCCTCGCCGCGCAGCTTGATCAGCCCGCGTCGCGAGGTGTATTCGAGCTCGGCGGCCTCCACCTGGTCGTTGTCGCGCTCGTCGTCGAGGTTGACCAGCACTACCAGCACCACCTCCTTGCCGCGCTCGAAGGTGCGTACGGGCACCTCCTCGCCGGTGGGCGTGGTGAGCGTGCCCTGCCCGCTGCCGGGGAAGAGCGTGACGTTGTCGGGGGCGATCTCGGTGGGCTCGGTCATCTCAGCAACTCAGCTGCGATGCGTTCAGGATCGGCAGATTCGACCGCCTCCTGAAGGGCCAATCCGGTCAATGTGTAGGCGAGGGGGATTCCGGTCTGCATCGCCAGCTCGGCGATCTGCCCCAGTTCGTCGGTCTCGTCGGCGTGCGTGGCCACCATTCCGGTGAGATCGAAGGCCGAGAAGCTGTCCACCAGCCGGACCGCGGCGCCCGCGCTGAGCGTGGCCGGGACGGCCAGATAGATGCCGTCAAGGCCGAAGCTGTGCAGGGCCTCGGCCATCACGTCGATGGTGGAGTCGTCACGGGGCGCCGCGGCGGCGGTGTCGATGATCACCAGCCCCCGCTCGCGGGCGGAGCTCACGGCCCGCGCCGTGGCCCGGGTCCGCATGGCCGGGATGATGTTGACGGGCTCGCCGTGCAGCAGCGCGCCGAGCTCATCCTCACGCCCGGGGCTGCCCAGGCTGGCCACGCTCACCAGGGTGCCCGCGCGGGCCTGGGCTGCCGCCAGGGCAGCCACGGTGCGCGTCTTGCCCGATCCCCCCGCCCCGACCACTGCGATCGCCCCATGCTCCCCGGGCAGCGCGACCGGGCCCGGCAGCGAGGCGGCGATCATCGCTCGCACGTCGTCGATGAGCGTGCCTCCGGTGCTGAACGGTCCACGGCGCGAGATGGCGGCGCCCACCAGGGCCGCCGCCCGGCCGAGGGTGAGGCCGGAGGCGACGAGCCGGCGTTCCAGGTCGGCCTCGCGGCGATGGTGCTCGGCGCGCTCGCGAGCGCGCTCGTCGTCCACCGCGCGCGCCGCCTCGTCGGCCGGCGGCGCGGGTGCCGCCGGCGCGGGCGTGCCGGCGCCGGGGAAGGGGCGCGCCGGGGGCGGCGTGCTGGCCAGGCGGGCCTGGTACTCGCGCTCGCGGCGCTCGTTGGCCGCCGCGGTGGCGTCGAGAGCGGCGCGCAGCATCCGCTCCGCCGCCGGAAGCAGGCCGCCGCGGCGGCGGGTGGTGTAGCCGGGGGCGGGCGCAGGCGGTGGGGGCGGTGGCGCGTGAGCGGCGGCCGCGGGCGTGATGGGCTCGGGGAGCGGTTCGGGCTGGGGCTCCGGCTCGGTGAGCGGTTCGGGCTCGGCCCCGGGCTCCGGCTCGTCGGTGACCAGCTCCGGCTCGGCTTCCTCACCCACCGGCTCTGGTCCAGCCTCAACGTCAGGCTCAGCCTGAGGCTCGATCGCCGGGAGGTCGGCCAGCGGCGACTCGGCGGCGAACGCCAGCCACGGGGCCGGGTCAAGCTCGCGGTGGATGGGCGCGGGCGGCGGGGCCTCCTCGAACACGGGCTCCGGCTCCGGTTCGGGCTCCGGCTCCGGCTCGTCGAGCACCGGCTCGGCCTCGGGCTCGTCCACCACCGGCTCGGCATCCACCACCGGCTCGGCGTCCACCACGGGCTCCTCGGCCACAGGCTCGGGCACCGGCTCCACCGGCTCGGGCTCCACCACCACCGACTGCGGCTCGTCAAACACCCATTCCGGCTCGGCGAACGCCAGCTCCGGCGCCGGCGCCGGCGGGGCGAACGGCGCCTCCTCCTCGAGCTCGTCGAAGGCGATGAACGACGGGGCCGCCGACGGCGCGGTCGGGGCCGCCTCGTCCTCGGGCTCGGGCTCGGGCTCGGCGAGTTCGGCCAGCCTGGCGTCGGTCTCA
>DATJTQ010000090.1:0-18770 GCA_035503355.1 Solirubrobacteraceae bacterium | reverse complement strand
GCTGACCTGGGCGCGATCGTCCCGTACATGTCGGGCGACGCGGCCCGAGACCAGATGACGCGGATGCTGGAGGGGGCGACCACGGCATTGCTCGGCCGCGGCAACGCGGAGGGCTTCATGGGCTTCTGGTCACGGTTCGCCGACGACGACGGCGCCGACCCACGTGACCGCGGCTACGCGCGGTGGCTGGTGGACGTCGACAAGGTCGTCCTCTCCACCACCGTCACCGAGGCGCCGTGGCCGCGCACCCGCATGGCCAACGGCCCGGTGGCCGACATCGTCGCCGAGCTCCGGGCCGGGGGCGAGGGCGACATCCTCGTCAACAGCAGCCCGAGCCTCCTCAAGCCGCTGCTCGCCCAGGACCTCGTGGACCGGCTGTATCTCATGATCTGCCCCGAGATCACCGGGGCCGGCCAGCGCCTGTTCGACGACGGCCTGCCCGCCTCGCGGTGGACACTCACCTACTCGGAGACCGGGGCCCTCGGCGAGATGGCCCTGGTCTACGAACGCGCCCGCCGCTGACCGGGCGGCGCCGGTCAGCCGCCCGGGCGAGCGGCGGTGAGTGCGATGTGACCGGATGTGGGCGGGATGTGACCGGTGTGCCCGATGGTGACTCTCGATTTCGGCAACCGTCACGCAACGGAGATCGCCATGCAATCGCTTCTGCTTCACGAGTTCATGCGCACCATCGTCGCCGACAAGGCGCGCCAGCCCCCGATCCAGTCTCGCCGGGACAAGCGCCCACGCCGGCGCCTGCCCCGCCTGACCTGGCGGCCGCGGCGTCGCCCGCGCGCCGTCCGAGGACGGGCATGATGTGGCGCACCCCACCCGAGCCCGAGACGACGTCGGCGCGAGCCGGCGCCCAGGCGCGCCGCAGCGCGCGCATCCGTGATCGTCGCCGGCAGCGACTGGTGGCCGCGTTGCGCAGCGTGGCCCGCCAGGCGGGGACGCACGCCACGCCGCGTCGCGGTGACCTCCTGTTGCGTGACCGCGCCGCGGGCGTGCGCCCACAGCTGCTCGAGCTCGCCGCCGCGCTCGAGCGCGTGGCCGAGCCACCGTCCGAGACCCTGCGCACCGTGCGATGGCTGCTCACCGACGGGTGCACCAGCCCTCTGTGGAATCCCGACGTGCCGGCCGCCGTGCTCGGGCCGGCGCTTGACCAGCTCTGCGCTGAGCTGAGCTGGGCCGAAGCTGAGGGAGATGTCGCCCCCGTCATCGCGCTGCCGACGGCGCCGCGGCCCGGGCGGGGGCGCGGAGCGGGGCGGCGTCGCGCGAAGTCAACCCCTCGCGGAGGCTGATGTCGCTCAGCCGACGAGGTAGGTCTCGTACACCACGGCGCTGGGCAGCCGCCCACCGACGCTGATGAAGATGCCCTTGTTGACCCAGTCGAACTCGGGGCTTGCGCTCTCGATGCGCGTGTTGGCGCGGAAGGTGTACTCGGCGGCGTCGACCTCGTCACCGCGGGCGAGGCGGGCGAGGACCTCGGGGCTGCCATGACGGATGCTCTGCGACCGCACCGCGAGCAGGGCCCCGCCCGACGTCGCCAGCGTGTAGCGGATGTCGCCCAGCGTCGTCCCATCGGGCAGGATCGTCTGCCAATCGGCGTTCGGACCGGCGGCGAGTTCGCCGCTGAGGTCAGTGCCGTCGAAGGTGCCGTCGAAGGTGCCGCCGGTGAGCGGCGCGATCCGGCGCCGCTCGCCCCGCACCTCGCCGAGCTCGATCGGCTCGCCCAGGGTCGCCTCCAGCCGATAGAGCCGGGTCAGCTTCGGGTCAGGCAGCCGGCCGCTCATGACGGCCGGTCGACGATCGTGAAGTCCAGCGCGGCCGGGAGCTCCATCGTGACCTCCTCAGGGGGCATGTGCTCCGGACACGATACGCCCGGCAGGCGGGTACGCTGACCCCATGCCGATGCCCAAGCGCACCAGCGTCGAGGACTTCTTCGCGCAACTCACAGACGTTCAGCGGCCGCACCTCGAGACGCTGCGAGAGCTCAGCCTCAAGGCCGATCCACAAGCGCGCGAGGAGCTGAAGTACAACCTCCCGGTGTACGTTCGCGACACGAACACCACGCTGTGGATGCTTCAGAACTTCAAGCACCACTGCTCGCTGCGGTTTCCCCCGCCGTTCTTCGCCACCCAGAAGACCGAGGTACAGGACGCGGGCTACGACGCGGGCGAGGGCTTCATCAAGCTCCCCTATGACCGCAAGCTGCCGACCAAGCTTCTCAAGGCGCTGATGAAGGCCCGGGTTCAGGAGTACGCAGCGACCGGAGCCGGCTGGAACGACCCGCGCTGATCAGACGGGCGCGTCGGTCCCCGGCTCGCCGTCCCAGTAGTCGATCTGGTCATCAAGGCGGAACAGGAAGCCCTCGTGGTCTGAGAGGTGGATCCGCACCGTTCCCTCGTCGGGGTAGAAGACGCTCCTCGGACGGTCCACCGGCGCCGAGAAGGTGACGACGCGGGCGGTGCCGTCAGCGTCGTTGCGCAGCTGGTGCGCGGAGTCCGGGCCCTCGGGAAAGCAGGCGAGGTCACCGGGTGACAGCTGCGTCTGGCCCTCGGTGGTCCGCAGCGTCGGGGAGCCAGCCAGCACCAACAGCCACTCCTCCAGGCACCAGGCGAAGTGGTAGGGCGCTGCCGCCTCGCCGGGGGCGAGCTCGTGGATCGTCGCGTCCCACGTACGCGCCCCGAGGCGCGAGCGCAGCGACAGTCGTGACACGGGTGGGTCGCCGCGGGCCGGATCCGCGACCGCGGGAGTCACCTCGAGCGACCGGAGGTCGACGGCGGGGCCGGCCGTCTCGGCCGCCGCCGTCGCCACTCCGCCTGGCGGGCCCCATGAGGCCAATGCCTGCGAGCGGCGGAACATCACGCCCGGCGCGCCGCCGATCTTGTCGGAGTCCGGGTACACGGTGACAAAGCTCTCGCCCCACCCGCGCGCGCCCACGGAGAACATCACCACCCGGCCCGGGCCGAGAATGGTGTGGGCGCCCGACGGGCCGGAGGAAAAGGCCACCAGCTCACCGGGCGCCAGGACGCGCTCTCCGTCCGGGTCACGCAGCGCCGGTGACCCTGACACCACATAGATCCACTCCTCGACCCCGTGGTGATAGTGGTAGGGGCCATGGGCGTTGCCGGCTGCGGTGGCGAACACGGTGGCGCCGATCCACTGCGCGCCCAGCCGCGAGGTCAGGTCGAACGCGTCGCTGCGAAAGCGACCGCGCCCGAGCTCCAGGTCCGGCTCGCAGGCAGCGACGTTGACGACCGCCACCGCTAGGTGCCGTAGGTGGCGATCTCGGTGTAGAGCTTGATGATCAGGTTCGCGGTGCCGTGCAGGTGGTCCAGGGTCTCCCGCACGTCCGGCGATTGCTCGAGCCGCTGACGGTCCTCCACGCTGCTCATCTGAACTGCCGCGGCGATCGAGGTGTGGTCGGTGCTGCCCAGGACGCGCGCCGAGACGAACCCGGGATCCTTGACCATCTCGCCGAACATCTCATCCAGACTCTTGACGGCGGCGGCTTCCTCCGCGGGATCGACCTCCCACACGTGGATGAGGACGGGGCTCTCGCTCATCGACACACCTCGCTTTCGGCTTCACGCCGGTCACGTCGTGATTTGAGTGCAACGGCCTCCCGATCATATGGGCGCCGGCGTGTCGTGCGCCGATAGGTTGACTCCCCGCTCGCGCCCTTGGGAGAATCGGTGCCCAGCGGCCGGAGACCGGATGGATCAGCGCCAGCACAGTCGTGACGGGGTGAGGCCGGGCAGCGGGGCCCAGCGGGGCGGCGCGGCGGTGCCGATGCCCCGGCATCCCGTTCATCTGCTCCAGGGGCGGATCGGTAACGCCGCGACGGGCCGGGTGCTCTCGACGATGGCCGCGCGGGCGCCGGGTGTGCGGGCGCCGGGTGTGCGGGCGCCGGGTGTGCGGGCGCCGGGTGCGCGGGCGCCGGGTGCGCGGACGCTGCAGCGGTTCAACGAGGCCGAGCACCGCGCGCTGGGCGACCTCGCGCTCGACGCGAAGTTCCGCCTGCCCGCCGGCACGATGTTCCAGGAGCTGCAGCTGAGCTTCGGCGACTGGGTCGCCCTGGGCGATTACTTCAAGGACATCGACGAGATCAAGTCGCTGCTCAAGCCCGGGCCGGGACCCGATCGGGCCGGCGAGGTCTACTACGCCGTCCTGGTCAAGATCCGCCCCAAGGACAAGGCCGAGCGCGCGCAGGTGGTCAAGCGCTACCAGGACTCAGAGCTGTGGACCCAGGCCGACGTCGCCGCCGTCGAGCAGCGCTACCTCCGTCTCGCGGCGCGCAACGTCAAGCACTTCCCCAACCCGCTCACCGGCGACACCACGCGGCCGACGGCCGACAAGGTCGGGCGCGAGCGCGACGGCAAGCCGCTGGGCGGGATCGCGCGCTACCACCACGACCACCTCGACGCCGTCCGGCTGGCCATGAGCGCGGGCGAGCTGCGCGAGGAGCGTTACCTCGGCGAGGCCTTCGCCAAGGACGGCTTCGCGTGTCACTTCCTCACCGACGCGTTCTCCGGGAGCCACGTCCGTACGCCGCGAGCGAGCATCAAGGACTGGTGGGACGCCAAGGTCCCCCACTTCGACGACACGCTGCTCAACTGGATGACCGACGAGGTCGCCTACGTCGTGGAGACCGAGCCCGACGGCGTCAAGGAATGGCTGGGGGCGGCCGCCGACCAGCTCGGCTTCGATGTCGTCCGCGGCAAGGTGCGTGAGAAGATCAAGCCGAAGCTGCCGCCGACGAGCTTCGGTGACCTGGTCAGCCTCGTCGTCCACGATTGGGAGGGTGAACACGGGCCCGACGCCCATGGCCCGCTGGTCACGGTGGCGGGGCAGCGGTTCCGGACGGTCGGCGACGGCAACCTGCTCAAGGCGGTCACGGCGCTCAAGGGGCAGACGCCCTCCGATACCGAGCTCGAGAAGCTCCTCAAGCACAAGGGCTCGGCGCCGCTGGACGATGCGCAGCGAACCATGGCCGCCGCCGAGCTGGCGGTCCGCCGCAGCGTCGCCGACCTGCAGCGCGCCTACGATCTCGCCCGCCGGGGCGACCGCCGGGACGTGATCATGGCGCAGCTGCAGGGCAAGGACGGCCTGTTCGCCTCCGAGCGGCTGATCCCCGCCGCGGTCCCCGATGCCGAGCTCTCCGAGGACGACCGCATGCCCAAGTGGGACTACGCGACCGTCGATGAGGTGCTCCACGCGCCCAAGCTCCACGACCGCCTGCCGATCACGGCCAAGAGCCTGGCCGCTCGCTTTGACGTCGACTCGCTCCCCGGGTCGGCGGCGGTCAAGGCCCACATCACCGAGGCGGTCGTCGGGCCGCTGAGGTCCGGCGACGCCGACACGATCATCGCCTGGCTGCACAAGGTGCTGGCGTACTCCCCCGATGACCTCCCGCGCCGCGTCGCCGCCCCCCGGGCCGGGCTGGACCAGGACCTGACCGACCTCGCCGGCAGCAGAGGCCGTTAGGGTTCTCACGATGTCACTGCGCGAGGTCTACAACCGCCACTGCCACACCGCCCGCCAGGAAAGGGCGCTGCTGAGCGCGATCGGATTCACCACGGCGTTTGCCACCGCACGCGTGATCACGCACTCCATCAAGGCCGGGATCGGCCCGTTTCACAACATCTCCTCGGGCGGGCGTCACATTCACCACAGCACCTTCGGGATCTTTGGCCTGCTCGGCGTCGGCTACCTGTGGACCTACCGCCTGGGGGTCGGGGATCGCATGCCCGAGGTGGCCTCGCGCGTGACGGCGACCACCTATGGGGTGGCCGCGGCGCTGACGCTGGACGAGTTCGCGCTGTGGCTCGACCTCCACGACGACTACTGGGACAAGCAGGGCCGCAAGTCGATCGACGCGGTGGCGCTGTTTGGCGGCCTGCTCACCATCAGCGTCACCGGGCGCGACATCATCAACGAGCTCGGCTTGTTCCCGCGGCGCATCAGTGAGCTGGTTGAGCGCGACCAGGCCCGGCGCGACGCCGCTCGTGACAGCGCCGCGCCTGACCACCGCTAGCCGGCTAGAAGAATCGCCGCACGAACGCGTGGGCCGTCTCGGCGACCTCGCGCCAACCGTGATCGATGGTGAGGGCGTGTCCACGCCCCGGCATCTCCACGAACTCCGTCACTCCCTCGTTGCGTGACTGCAGCTTGTACGCGGCGTCGGTCAACGACCGCGGCACCGTGTGGTCCTTCTCGCCCGAGATGATCAGGAGCGGCCCACGGCTCGGGTTCTCGGTGTCGACCTTGGCCTCGGTCCACGGGTTGAGGTTGGCCGCCGCCGCCTGGAACAGCGGCTCGGCGGACGCCGGCACGGCGAACTCCTCATACAGCGCCTTGGCCTCGTCCTCGTCGACGGCGTTGGCGAAGGCGTAGCGGAACTGGTCATAGGTGAGCGGGATCGCCTTGTGGCGGTTGGTCGGATTGCCCAGCGCGGGGCGCGCCGCGCGCAGCGCGGAGATGGGCAGCGGCAGCACGCCGCGAAACGGGGCCGGGTCAATGGCCACCGCCACCGAGGACAGGCCGCGGCCGGCCAGGATCTGGGTGAGCAGCCCGCCGAACGAGTGACCGATGATCACCGGCGTGTGGTCCAGTTGGGTGATCACCGACTCGTAATGGTCAGCCACATCGCCGATCGACTTGCCGGCGAACGCCTCCGGGTGGGCGTTGGCGTCCTCGACGGTGAGCGGGTCATCGGGCCACCCGGGGGTCAGCGCGACGAACTCGCCGTCCTCGAAGAACTCCGCCCAGCGATCCCAGCTGGAGGGCAGCAGCCACAGACCGTGGATGAACACGACCGGGGTCTTGCCCGACTCCTTGGCCCGGGTGATCTGCTCGGCCTCGAGCTCGGCGATGTTGTCGGCTGACATGGGCGTCTCCGTGTCCGTGGGCGTGACCAGCACCCCTTCCCCGTTCCCACCATAGAGGAGCGCCGGGCGGCGGTCCAGGCGCGCGGAGGCCGTTGTCTTACCGCGGGTGCGCGCGCAGCCAGCCGAGCACCTCGGCGGCGTGCTGGTCGGGCGGGAAGATGGGGTAGAAGACGTGCTCGATCTGCCCGTCGCGCACGATCATCGTCAGGCGCGCGTAGAGCCGCTTCCCGTCGGCCTCAAAGGTGGGCAGGCGCAGCAGCTCGCCGAGGCGCAGCGCGGGGTCGGAGAGGATGGCGAACGGAAGCGACATCCGCTCGGCGAACTCCCGCTGGTAGTCAATGTCCTGGGAGGAGAGGCCATACACGCGCTGTGCGCCCGCCTCGCGGAGCTCCGCGATGTGATCGCGGAACCCGCACGCCTCGGGCGTGCACCCGCGCGCCCCGGGGATCGCGTCCCAGCCGTCGGGCAGATCGGTCCCGGGCCTGCCGCTGAGCGGATAGAGGTAGAGGACGGTCCGGCCGTCATCCAGGGCGCTCAGCTCCACCGCGCTGCCGTCGGTGGCGGGAAGGGTGAGCTCGGGCATGGCCGTTCCGGGCAGGTGCCGGGCGGCACCATCGTCCTCGGGGATGGGGAGGTCGTCGGGCAGGCTCTCATACGTCGTCATCGTGGGTTCCTCCTGGATCGTCGCCGTCGGACGCGCGGCGCGGGCGGCTCAGATCACCAGTCGCTTGAGCTCTCGGCCTCGTCCGCGGCGTTGCGGTAGGCGGCCTGCTCGCGACGGATGAGGTCTGGATTCGTGCCGCGCGCGTGGGCCAGCTCGAGCGTGAGGGCCTGCAGCGCGCCGGCCCCGGCGAGCAGCCCACCCAGCCGGGGGTCAAGCAGGGCGGCGTCGGGCACGTCGATGACGATGCGGCCGGCCGAGGTGAGCTCGGGCGCCAGCGCCAGGTCATAGGCGCCCGACAGCAATGCGGCGACGGGCATGCCGATCGCGGCGGCAGCCCGCGCGACGTCGCCGGCGCGACGGGCGAGGCGCTCACGCTGCGGTCCGTCGGTGATGACCACGAGCACGACGGCATCGGCGTGGTCGTGGCCGGACAGTTGCCCGTGCAGCACGGTTTCGAGCTCGAGGCCGACGGTGGCCAGCCGCGTCCCCTCGGCGATCTTCAGGCCGAGCTCGCGCGCGGTGATCCGATCGGCGCCCGCTCCGGCGCAGAGCACGACGCGACGGTCGGCCAGGTGGGCGGCCACCGGCGCCGCCGGCGCCAACGCCGAGGCGCGCTGGATGAGCGCGACAGCCGCGGCCGGGTCAGCCGAGAAGGAGCCGGGGGATCCGAGTGCGGTGGCCAGGGCGGCGCCGGCCGCCAGCGCCGACACGTAGGCCACGGTGTGGCACCACGACTCGTCGTGACGGGGGGTGATCAGGACATGCTCGGCCGCGCCCGCCACCCCGGAGCCGAGCTGATGGGTGATGAGGACCGTGTGCGCCCCCGCGGTGGCCGCGGCGAGGAGCGCCAGGTGGGTGGCTCTGGTCTCGCCGTCGTGTGACACCGCCACGCAGACGCCGGGCGCGGGCTCCAGTGCCGCCGTCAGGGCCGGGCGTGCCCGCACCAGCGCCGCGCGCTCACCGCCGGCGGCGGCCGCCAGCAGGGCGGCGACGCCCTCCGCCGCGTGCTCCGAGGTGCCGCATCCGCACACCGTCACCGGCTGGTCGTGCGCGAGCGCGTCGGCGATGGCCTCGGCCGCCGCCGAGGTCCCCACCGGCGGATCGCTCAGCACCGTGCGCACCACCCCCGGCTCGGCCGCGATCATCTCCTGCATGACCCACGGCGGCCCCGACCGCAGCTCGGGGAACTCGTCGGTGTGCCAGTCGGGCATCCCGGTGCCGCCGGTCCCGGGAGCCTCGCGGTCAGCGCTCATGCTGTGAAGTTTGGCAGCCGCCGATCCGTGGCATCCTGCGCCCTGTGCGGATCCAGCGCCTGCGCCCGCGCCTGGCCCTGTGGGTGGCCACGATCGCGGTGGTGATCTTCGGCGGAGTGACCCTGGCCTACGCGGCGGTGTTGCACGGCTGGCCGTGGGACGGCCCGGGGCGGTTGAGCCTGTGCGGCCGAGACTACGACCCGGAGGGTTCGCCGATCACCCTCCAACAGCTGGATCGCCGGCTCGGCCGTTCCGTGCGCCTGTACCCGGCGTATCAGGCGATGGCGCCGATCGGCCCGGAGGTCTACGCGGACACCAGCCCGGCGCAGCGCGCCGCCCCTCGGCGCCCGGGCGAGCCGTGCAGCGGGTCGCTGTACACACGCGCTGCGGACGGGTACCAGATGTTCAACCTCTCCGGCAGCTCGTAGGGTTACGCCTGGGCCGCGCTCTCCGGCTGGGCGGCGAAGTCGCGCTTGACCTGGCGATACCAGCCCATTCCTGAGATCGGGCGCTTCCAGCGGCCCTTCATGTCATTCAGTGCACCCTCGTGTGTCGCGTCGCCGCCGGCGACCATGTCCTTCAGGTGCTGATCCTGCAACTTGATGACCTGATCGGCGGTGTCGCCGCGGAGCTCGAAGTCACAGGGGCCGCCGAGTTGCTGACATGTCATGACCTTCATCGTGTGTCCCTTTCCTCGTGAGCAGCAGTCGACGGCAAGCGTACGAATGGGCCCCTATCCAGCGCTTCTTCGATCCTGCTCGATATGAGGGTCAGACGGCGCGCACGTGGCTGGAGCGCAGCGGCCGGCGGTGGCGGTCCAGCGCGGTGACCGCGACGTAGCCCACATTGGTGCCGAGGTTGATCGCCGTCTCAAATCCGCGCCGGGGCACCGTGCCGACCGACCGCATGTCGCTGCGCCGGCCGCCCGCCTCGATGCGCCAGTGCGCGACCTCGGTGGCGCCGTTCCAGCTGGCGTACGCGGTGGCCTGGCCGCTCGAACGGTCACGCGTCACGGCCAGGGCGGGGGAGGTGGTGGGGTGCCCGGTCCAGGCCTGGCGGAAGCTGCGGTAGGACTTCTGCTTGGTGCTGGTCCCGATCCGCAGATCGACGAGCACGCTGCCGCCCTTGTCGAACTCCGACACATACGGCGCTGAGCCCCATCCGACGGCGACGTGGCCGTCGCCGAGATGCCGCACCGAACCCATGGCGGTCGCGTCCACCCCGTGCGGCCGGGTGTAGGCGCGCGACAGCGTGACGCGACGCGTGCGCTCATGGACGGCGAGCTTGAGCCCGCGCGTCTCATGCGTGTGGGTGCGGCCGTCGTCACCGTTGTCAAAGACCGTGAGCAACTGGGGGGTGGGCAGGCGGACGTCGTGCTGCCACGCGAACTGCGCGCCGCGACCCATCTCGAACTGGGTGCGCTTGCCGCCCAGGCGCCACATCACCTCGCCGGTCCGGCGATGCAACTTGTACAGGGCCCACGTGTGCCGTCCTGAGATGAGCAGGTTGCCGTCGGGGGTGACGTCGATCGAGTTGAGGTGCATGTAGTCGAAGTTGTGAGTCGGCGCGCGGTAGGACTCCGCCGGGGAGACATGACCGAGGGCCCGCCACTCGTGCACGAGCCGTCCGGTGGCGATGTCGACCTCCTGGAACATGGAGTTGCGGACCGAGGCGGTGGGCGAGCCGCCGATCGCGCTCAGGTCGACCTGGACCGAGTGCGGCGGGCACGTGAACAGCGCGGTGCCGCGGTCGGTCAGCGTCAGCTCGTGCAGATCGAGGTGGTGGCCGTGGGCGCCGTGGACCCGCGTGATCTCCCGGTAGGTGTGGTCGACGATGACGGCCTCGCCGAACCCGTAGCCGGTGAGGATGTCGCCCTCCCACCACACCAGGACCGGCTTGCCTCGATAGGTGTGGACGGCGAAGTTGGTCGGCCACGCGCGGTTGGCGGTCTGCTGAAACCAGACCGGTTCCCCCGTGTCGTCGATGATCATCGGGCCGGCCTGAGCGTCGCCGACGGCGGCGGGGGCCACCAACAGGTAGCGGCCGTCCAGCGGTCGCGCGTCGGTGGCGAAGGTGTAGATCGTCGCGGGGCGCAGGTCGGGCTCCGAGTGAAAGTGGCGGGCCGCCCCGTCGGCGCCGTCGGTCACCCGCCACGACGCCAGAAACGGCAATGGGCCGCCGAACAGGTGCGCCAGGCCGTAGGCGCCGCCGCCCAGCACCACGGCGCCGGCACCGGCACGGAGCAGGCGTCGTCGGGTCATCAGCGGTTCGCGGGTGGACAAAGCCATGACGGGCCAGTTCACCACACAAGCACCCGCGCCGGATAGGAACTCGCGAAGAATGCGCCCCCCCAACGCGCCCGTCGACGTTTGCGGGCCCGGCACGTGGGTACGCGAGACAGCTTGGTCCCGAACAAAAGGAGCATTCATGCTCACGCTCGCCCCATCGGCCATCGAGGCCGTCGACAGCCTGCTACATCGGCCCGAGGTTCCCGACGACGCCGGGCTGCGCATCCGCAGCGCCGGAGAATCAGAGCTCGCCCTCGAGATCGCCCCGGAGCCCGCACCGGGCGACCAGGTCATCGAGGAGGGCGGGGCGCGCGTCTTCGTCGAGCCGGAGGCGGCACCTCTGCTCGATGACGCCGAGCTGCAGGCGCGCACGCAGGGCGATCAGGTCGCCTTCGGCCTGACCCCGCACACCGGCGCAAACGGCGCCGGTCCCGCCGCCTAGCTGTCCGCGCGAGCGGGGGTTGCGCGCGGACCGGCCGGCGCGCGGCCCCCGTTCCCGAGCTCGATGTCGATTCCGCGGCGCAGGAGCTTGGTGGTGTACGTCACAGATCGCGCGGGCCGAGCGACTCCGTGGCCGCCAGTGGGGCGGTGGCGGCCGCGGCGGCGATCAGCACCGGCACCGGCAACACCCACAGGCCCTCGACGACGAGGGCGGGGAGGCACCACAGCAGGCTGAGACCGGCCACCCACAGGGCGGCGCGCTCGGCGCGGTAGCTGCGGCGCGTCGTCTTGAGGTGAAGCACCCGGGCCAGGGCCAGGGTGATGGCCACCGGAGCCGCGACGAGCACCAGGATGCCCGGCCCGACGTCCTGCACCAGCGTGTAGCTGTGGAAGATCTGCGCGGGATCGCTGGCGCTGCCGCGATCATGGACGGTGCAGGCGCGCACGATCAGCACCACGCTCCACACCGCGGCGGCCAGGGTCAGCCACTTCCAGCGATCGTTGCGGCCAAACAGCTGCATCACGCGCGGCCGACAGGGCCGGCGTCGGCAGGCGCGGCCCCACGCCTGCCGGTCCGCCGCCGAGGTCAGGCGATGCGGATCATCTTCTTGTTGACGAACTCGTCGGCCCCGAAGCGGCCCAGCTCACGACCGAAGCCGGAGCGCTTGACACCGCCGAAGGGCAACTCGACGCCCTCGAGGCCCGCCGCGTTGACGAACACCATGCCGGCGTCGATCTTGTTGGCGACGCGGACGCCCTGGTCGGCGTCGTTGGTCATCACGTAGGAGCCGAGCCCGAAGGGCGTGTCGTTGGCCAGCGTGACGGCCGCGTCCTCGTCGGCGACGCGGTACACCGAGGCCACCGGCCCGAAGAACTCCTCCTGGTAGGCGTCGTTATCGGGCTTGATGTCGGTGAGGATCGTCGTCTCGAAGAAATTGCCGTCGTGATTGCCGCCGGCCACCAGGGTCGCGCCCTGATCCACGGCACGCTTGACCTGATCGGCCAGGCGCTCGGTCGCCGTCGACGAGGACAGCGGGCCGACCTGGACGCCCTCCTTGGTCGGGTCAGACGCCTGGACGGCGAGCAGCGCATCGCTGAACTTGGACATGAAGTCCTCGTAGAGGCTGTCGACCACGATGAACCGCTTGGCGGCGTTGCAGGCCTGGCCGGAGTTCTCCAGCCGCGCGCCGACCGCCGACTCGACGGTGGCGTCCATGTCGTCGGTGCCGAGCACGATGAACGGGTCTGAGCCGCCCAGCTCGAGCACGACCTTCTTGAGGTTGCGCCCGGCGATCTCGGCCACCGCGGAGCCGGCGCGCTCGGAACCGGTCAGCGACACGCCGCGCACGCGCGGGTCGCCGATGACCCACTCGATCTGCTCGTTGGTGGCGAAGATGTTGATGTAGGCGTCCTTGGGGATGCCCGCCTCATGGAAGATCGCCTCCATCGCCGAGGCCGACTCGGGACACTGCGGGGCATGCTTGAGCAGGATGGTGTTGCCGACCACCAGATTGGGGCCGGCGAAGCGCGCCACCTGGTAGTAGGGGTAGTTCCAGGGCATGATCCCCAGCAGCACGCCGTAGGGGCTGCGGCGCACGACGGCGGAACCGTCGCCCTCCATCAGCTTGATCGGCTCATCGGCCATGAACGACGGCCCGTTGTCGGCGTAGTACTCGTAGATCGCGGCGGAGAAGTCCACCTCGCCGAGGGCCTGCTCGATGGGCTTGCCCATCTCGCGGACGATGATCTCGGCCAGCTCCTGGCGCTTCTCGGTATGGATCTCGCCGACGCGGCGGATGATCGCGGCACGATCCTCCACGCTGGTGGACGCGGCCCACTCGCTGGCCTTGGCGGCGCGGGCGATCGCGTCGCGCAGCTCGTCGTCGGTGATCGTCGGGTACTCGCGAACGGTCTCGCCCGTCGCCGGGTTGATGACTGCGTAATCGGCCATGGCTCCCTCTCTCGGTCTCGTCTCCGGTGTTGCACATTGGAAGCTACAACGCTCCCGCTGGTAGCGTCGCCGACGTGGATACGGTGCTGACGGCGACGCGGCCCGAGCTGTCGGATGCCGACGCGGTCGAGCTGTCCCGCGCGTGCTTCGGTGTGACCGCGGCGGCGGCGCGCGACCTCGGCTCAGAGCGCGACCGGACGTTCGCCCTCGACGATGCCGGCGGCGACCGGGTGGCCATCCTCAAGGTGTCCAACGCCTCCGAGGATCCCGACGTGCTCGACATGGAGGCCGAGGTGGCGCTCCACGTGATGGCCGCCGATCCGGGGCTGCGGGTGGCGGTGCCGTGGCGGGCCGCGGCTGACTCGGACCCCGCGCGCCCCGCGCGCAGCGGCGACGCCGTGGCCGCCCTTCGCGCCCGCTGGACCCATGGCGACTCCGTCCACTGGGCGCGCCTCTACGACGTGCTGCCCGGTCACAGCCGCATCGAGGCAGCCCGGCTCAGCGACGCGGCGCTCATCGCCTGGGGGGAGACGACCGCCCGCCTGGACCAGGCGCTGCGCGGCTTCACCCACCCGCGGGCGCGGCGCACCATGCTGTGGGACGTCCAGCACGCCCTCGCCGCCCGCTCGATGCTCGGCGACATCCGCGACGCGCGTCAGCGCACGCTGGTGGCCGGTGTCCTGGACGAGTTTGAGCGGACCGTGACACCGGTGTGGCCGCGCCTGCGTGCGCAGGTGGTCCACACCGACCTCTCGGTGGACAACACCGTGACCGACGACGCCGGGCTGATCACCGGCATCATCGACTTCGGCGACATGAGCCACACCGCGCTCATGACCGAGCTGGCCTCGGTGCTGGACTCGCTGGGCGTCGGGCGCGAGGGGGACGAGCTGTTTCGCCTGGCGCGGCTGGTGCTCGACGGCTTTCAGGCCCGGACCGAGCTCGAGGACCTCGAGCTCGAGGTCCTCGGCGTCATGTGGGCGGCCCGCAGCGCGGTGACCATCGCCATCAGCTCCTGGCGGGTGGCGCAGGGGCTGGAGGAGCGGGAGTTCGCCGAGCGCTACAACGCGCAATGCGCCGGGATGCTCGCGACGATGGAGGAGGTGGGATGGCCGGAGGTGGCGCGCCGGCTCGGCGCTGATCTTCCCCGGGCCGGTGACGAGCCGTCGTCGCTGGAGCAACGGCGCACCGCCGCCTTCGGCCCCGCCATGGAGGCGCTCTTCTACGACGTGCCCGTCGAGGTCGCGCGGGCGCAAGGGGTCTGGATCACCGACAGCGCCGGGCGGCGCCTGCTCGACGTCTACAACAACGTTCCGTGCGTCGGCCACGGCCACCCGCGGGTGACCGCGGCAGTCGCTCGTCAGGGGCGCCGGATCAACACCCACATGCGCTACCTGCACCCGGCCGCGATCGAACTCGCCGAGCGCCTCACCGCCCTGTGCCCGCCCGAGCTCGATACCGTGCTGCTGGTCAACTCGGGCTCGGAGGCCAACGACCTGGCGTGGCGGATGGCCACCGCGGTGACCGGCCGGCGCGGCGGACTGTGCACGGCCTACGCCTACCACGGGATCACGGAGGCCACCGAGGCGCTGTCGCCCGAGTCCTGGTTCGACACCCCGCCCCGCCCGCACATCGAGCGCTGGGAGCCGCCGGATTCCTACCGCGCCGAGCATCTCGACGGCGCGGGGTTCGCGGCGGCGGTGGACCGTCTTCGCGCGCGCGACTGCTCGCCGGCGGCGGCCATCCTCGACGGGCTGATCATGAGCGATCGGATCGACGACCTGCCGGCGGCCTACGTGCAGGAGCTGGTGGCGCGCACTCATGACGCGGGCGCACTGTGGATCGCCGACGAGGTGCAGGCCGGCCACGGCCGCACCGGCGCGATGTGGGCCTTTGAGCGGTTCGGCGTCGTCCCCGACTTCGTCACCCTCGGCAAGCCGATGGGCAACGGGCACCCCGTCGCCGCTGTCATCACCCGCCGCGAGATCGTGCAGGCGCTGGCCGGCCACACCGTCCTGTTCAGCACCTACGGCGGCAACCCCGTCAGTGCTGCGGCCGCGCTCGCCGTCCTCGACGTGATCGAGGACGAGCGGGTCCTGGAGCGCGTCCAGGCCAGTGGCCGCGCGCTGCGCGAGGGGCTGGCCGAGCTGGCCGGCGCCCACGACGCGATCGGCCACGTCCGCGGCGCAGGGCTCGCCTGCGGCGTCGAGATCGTGGCCGACCGGGCCGCTCGCACCCCCGACGGCGACCGGGCGCGCCGGGTGCGCGACCGGTTGCGCCATCACGGGGTCCTGATCGGCACCACCGGCCGCTCCGGGAACATCCTCAAGCTGCGCCCGCCGCTGGCTTTCACCGTTGAGCACGTCCCGGCGCTGGTCTCCGGGCTCGACGCATCGCTCGCGGAGACCGAGCCGCGCCGGTAACCCCGGTCAGGCCGCCGTGCCGGCGGGCTCGGTGAAGTAGAAGCCCGCCTCGAGGTCGGCGATCAGCCCCGGATGGGTCGGCTCCCAGCCCAGCCGCTCACGGCTGAGCGCGTTGGAGGCGGGAGCGTCCCAGGAGAAGAAGGCGCCCAGCCAGCCGAAGTGGTCGGCCGCGCTGTCAGGGTCGACGGAGGCGGTCGGCAGGCTGAGCCCGCGCGCGATGGCCTGCGCGATGTCGCGCGTGGCTACGCCCTCTTCACCCACGGCATGAAACACCGACCCGGCGGGCGCCTGCTCGAGCGCCAGGCGGTAGAGCCGCGCCGCGTCGAAGCGGTGGACCGCCGCCCACCGGTTGGCGCCGTCGCCGACGTAGCCCGACTCGCCGTGCTCACGGGCGATCTCGACCAGGCGGGCCACGAAGCCGTGATCGCCGTCGCCATGGACGGAGGGGGCGGGCCGGATGACGGCCGTGCGCACGCCGCGGTCGGCCAGCGCGAGGGCGACGGTCTCGTTGTCGCGGCGCGGGTGCCCCGGGGCCTCGGGATCGTGCCGGTCGTCCTCGGTGACCGGCCGGCCGGGCTGCAGCACGCCGGTCCCCGTGGTGACGACGAGCGGGCGGCCTGAGCCCTCCAGGGCGGCGCCGAGGGCCTCGATGACGCCACGGTCGGTCGCCGCGGCGGCCTCCATCTGGGAGAAGTCGTGGATGTAGGCGGTGTGGATCACGCCGTCGGCCTCGGCGGCGGCCCGGCTGAGGGTGTCGAGGTCAGCCAGGGAGCCGCGCACCACGTCGGCTCCCGCGTTCTGCACCGAGGCGGCCGAGGCGTCGGAGCGGGCCAGCCCGGAGACCTCGTGGCCGGCCTCGATGAGATCCGCGACGACGGCAGAGCCGATCCAGCCAGACGCGCCGGTAACGAAAACACGCATGAGAAAAACCTCCAGGGAGTCAGCGTTGGGTTCCGCCGCGAAGGGCCGGCGCCCACGCCGATGTCAGTTACTGACATCACAGTAGCACTCATGTCAGCGACTGTCATCACTATCATCTCACGCCATGACCCGCTGGGAACCCGGAGCCGCCGAACGCCTTGCCCAGGCAGCGCTTGACCTCTATGCCGAGCGCGGCTTCGAGCAGACCACGGTGGCCGAGATCGCCAAGCGAGCGGGGCTGACCGAGCGCACCTTCTTTCGCCACTACGCCGACAAGCGCGAGGTGCTGTTCGCGGGGGGCGCCACCCTCCAGGAGGTGATGGTGCGCGGCGTGCTCGACGCGCCGGCCGCCGCCGCGCCGATCGCAGCGGTGGCCGCCGGGCTGCAGGCCGGCGCCGAGGTGCTGGAGGGCCGCCGCGACTTCGCCGGCCGGCGTGCCGCCGTCATCGCGGCCAGCGCCGAGCTTCAGGAACGGGAGCTGATCAAGATGTCAACGCTGGGCGCGGCGCTGGCCGATGCGCTACGCGGGCGCAGGGTGGCCGAGCCCACCGCCAGCCTCACTGCTCAGGCGGGCATCGCCGTCTTTCACGTCGCCTTCGCGCGGTGGATCGAGGAGGGAACCGAGCGCGAGCTCGCCGCCATCATCCGGGAGTCCCTGGATGAGCTGAAAGCGGTGACCGCCGGCGCGCGGTAGCTAACCGGTCAGGCGCTGGCGGAGCAGTTCGAGGTCGCCGGTGTCGAGGCCGTTGGCCTGCAGCCACTGTGCCGAACCGCCGTGCGCGTCGTCCATCAGCGCGAAGAACCGTTCCATGGTCGCGGCCACCGGAGCGTGCGTCGTCGGATAGGTGTCCTTGAGTTCCTCGCGGTAGGTCGGCGAGGACAGGAGCCGTTCGAAGATCGCGTCGATCCGGTCGTCGGTGGCCAGGTAGTCCGAGACGATGGCGTCGCGCTCCACGCCACAGGCATCGAGGGCCAGGGCGACGACGACGCCCGTGCGGTCCTTGCCGGCGGCGCAGTGCACGAGCACCGCCCCGTCGGCGCGAGCGATCGTGCGGATTGAGCCGACGACCGAATCCGGACGTCGTCGCAGATAGCTCACATAGGCCCGCACGATCGGCGTCTCGTCAGGAAGACCATCCTGGTCCTCGCGCCCCCACGGCTTCACCGCGGCGTCAAGATCCGTGTTGCCGCCGGAGTCGGGGTACAGCGAGCGATGCTCGACGCGCACCCCCGGCGCTGCGGTGATCGGGCCCGGGCCCTCGCGCTCGACCTCGGTGTCGGTGCGCAGGTCCAGCACCACTTCGAGCGCCTCATCGTCGACCAGCCGGCGCACGTCCTGTGCGCTCAACGACTGCAGGTTGTCGGCGCGCAGCAGCACCCCCGGGATGACGGCCCGCGCGTTGACGGCGCCGTCGAGGTCCAGCCATTGCGGGGTGCGGTCGCGGACGCTCACGTCTCCATCCTGGCATGCCGCCGGTCCGGACCTGAGACCGAGGCGTTACCGGCGACCCCGGCAGCGGTCTCAGGTGGCCGGGCGGGCCTGGCCGCTGTACTCCTGGTTGGGGAGCATGTTGGTGGCCATCGCCATCCGGTTGGTGAGGTTGTACATGGCGGCGATCTCGGCCACGTCCCACGCCTCCTCGTCGGTGAGGCCGGCGTCGAGCAGCGTCTGCAGGTCCTCGCGCGTTACCTCGCGCGGGTGCAGGGTGAGCTTCTCGGCGTAGGCGCAGATGGCGGCCCGGCGCGCGTCGAGGTCCGCCCGGCGCCAGTCGTAGGAGATCCGCTCGCCCAGCACCGGGTCACCCAGCGCCTCGCGCAGCGCCGCGCCGTGGGCCACCAGGCAGTACAGGCAGCCGTTGGCGGAGCTGACGACGACGGCGATCATCTCGCGGTCGGCGACGCTCAGGTGCTCGGTGGGCTCGTGCAGCTGGCGGAAGTG
>DATJTQ010000089.1:0-4444 GCA_035503355.1 Solirubrobacteraceae bacterium | reverse complement strand
GTGCGTGATCTCGGCGGTCCGCTGCACCCAGTTGGAGTCGATGCCCAGCAGATCCTCGTAGGCGGTGGCGAAGGTCAGCCGCAGCTCGTGACCGGGGGAGTCGGCGGCCGTCTCGTTGCCGTCGGGGCCCATCGTCGTCGTCCAGCCGAGCTTGAGCAGCTTGGCCTGATACGCCTTGCGCAGGGCCTCCGAGGTCTGCGGCCGATCGCCGACGATGACCACCTGCAGCGAGCAGTACGGGTGCACGCCGCGATCGCAGCTGCTCACCCGGGTCATCACCCGGGTGCCGGCGACCATCGGGATGTCCTTGAGGCCGATGGCGCGCGGAGTCCCACCCCGCCCGGTGGTGGCCACCACGATGACCACGGCCACCACGGCCGCGACGATCACGCCGGCGCCGGCCAGCGCCCAGTACCACAGCTTGCGCGAGGTCATCGCCGTCATGACGAGCTAAAAGGAAATGTAATCAGGCGTCCCAGGGCGCGAGCGCCGCTGCGATCCCGTCGCGGTCAAGCTCAGCGCCCAGGCAGCACAGCAGCGCGATCCGCGCGGCCCGGGCGGCGAGGAAGGGCACGCACACGGCGCCGCTGGCGCGCACATCGCGCTCGGAGCCCTCAAAGCCGTAGGTGGCGTGCATCATCGAGCCGCGCTCGGGCGCCACCGAGATCACCACCGGTATACGCGCGACCACGTCGCGCAGCGCGTGCAGCATGCCCGGCGTCACGTGACCTGCCCCGAAGGCCTCGATGACCAGTCCGTCGGCGCCCTCGGCGGCAGCCCGCAACAGCCCGCCGTCGTCGCCGAGCGCGGCGGCCACGATGCGCACGGTGCGGTCAATCGTCGGCGGGTCGAGCGTGGGGTGGCGCAGCGGGCGGGCATGGAGCCACACCCGTCCCTCCACGACGCGTCCGAGCGGCCCCGCCACCGGCGAGGCAAACGCGGTGGGCCCGGTGCTCTCGAACTTGCGCGCGCTCGCTGCGGCGAGGATCTCGCCGCCGAAGACGACCACCGCGCCGAGCCCGGCGCCATGCGGGGAGGCGGCCAGCGCGACCGCGTCCAGCAGGTTGGCCGGCCCGTCGGCCCCGGGCGCGCTCGCGGGGCGATTGGCGCCCGTGAACACGATCGGCGCCTCGCCACCGTGGGTCATGGCGCCGAGCATGGCCAGCTCCTCCAGCGTGTCGGTGCCGGTGGTGATGACCACGCCGTCGCCGCGGGCCGCGGCCGCCACCGCCTTTCGCACCAGGCCCAGCCCCTGGTCGAGCGAGATCTGGGGCCCGGGCAGGCCCAGCACGCTCTCGGCCTGGAGATCCGGGAAGCGCTCGAGCTGCGGGATGGCGGCCACCAATCCGGCCGCGTCGAGTGTCGGTACGGCGTGCTCGCCCTGCATGGAGATGGTGCCGCCCGCGGCGAGCAGGCGCACCGGCCGGGCCGGGCTGGGGTCGATGGGTCGCGACGCGGACATCGGCGCAGAACGTAGCGCCCCGCGGGCGCACGCGAGGATTGGCGAGGATTGGAGGGCGCAGCTAAGCTGGCTTCACCGAAATGTCGACCACCGCAGAGAACCTCGCCGATCCCGAACTGCTCGACGCCGCGTGGGACCTCGCCGCCCTCGTGGACGGCGACGAGGAGAACGGCGTCGTCCGTCAGCTCGACGAGGCGCGCGAGCGGGCCACCTCCTTCTCGGGCACCTACGCGGGCAAGCTCTCAGAGCTCGACTCTCCCGGCCTGGCCGCCGCCATGTACGAGCTGGCGGAGATCAACGAGTTGGTCGGCAAGGCCGGTTCCTACGCGTCGCTGCGCTTTTCCACCGACACCGCCGACTCGGCGCGCGGCGCACTGCTGCAGCTTGTCCAGGAGCGCGCCACCGAGATCGAGACCAAGCTGTTGTTCTTCGAGCTCGAGTGGGCGGCGCTTGACGATGGCCAGGCCGCCCGCCTGCTCGAAGACGATGAGCTGAGCTTCTGCGCGCATTACCTGCGCAGTGCCCGCCGCTACCGCCCGCACCTGCTCTCCGAGCCCGAGGAGACCATCCTGGCCGAGAAGGCGATCTCGTCCGAGAGCGCCTGGGCGAGGCTGTTCGGCGAGCTGGTGGCGGCGCTGCGCGTCCCGGTCGACGATCAGGACGTCCCGCTCGACGTCGCGCTGAGCCGGCTGCAGGACCCCAACCGCGACACGCGCCGCACGGTGGCCGAGGCGGTGTCAGCGGCGCTGGAGCCCGGGGTGCGCACGCGGGCCTTCATCTACAACACCCTCATCCACGACAAGTCCGTCGACGACCGGCTGCGCTCCTATCCGCACTGGCTGGCCGCGCGCAACCTCGCCAACGAGGCCTCGGACGAGTCGGTGATGGCGCTCATCGAGGCGGTGCGCGGCCGCTTTGACATCCCCCAGCGCTGGTACACGCTCAAGGCGCGGCTGCTCGGCATCGAGCGCCTCGCCGACTATGACCGCGGTGCCCCGGTCCTGCCCGAGGACGTCACCTTCTCCTACGGCGAGTCGCGCGAACTGGTGCTTGACACCTACGAGGCCTTCTCGCCGGAGGCCGGGCGCGTCGTGCGCCGGTTCTTCGACGAGCAGTGGGTCGACGCGCCGGTGCGCCCGCACAAGCGCGGCGGGGCCTTCTGCGCCTACACCGTGCCCAGCGTTCACCCCTACGTGCTGCTCAACTTCACCGCCCGCCGGCGCGACGTGCTGACCATGGCCCACGAGCTCGGCCACGGGCTGCACGCGGCGCTGGCCCAGCCCCAGGGCGTGTTCCAGCAGTCCACCCCGCTGACGCTAGCCGAGACCGCCTCGGTGTTCGGGGAGGCGCTGGTCTTCGGGCGCATGCTCGAGGCGGCGCCCGACGACGACGCGCGGCTCAGCCTCCTGGCCGAGCGCATCGACGGTGCCATCGCCACCGTGTTTCGCCAGATGGCGATGAACCGCTTCGAGCACCTCGTCCACACCCGCCGACGCAGCGAGGGCGAGCTGTCGGTGGAGCGCATCTGCGAGTCCTGGGTGGAGTCCCAGACCGAGCTGTTCGGCGAGTCGGTCCAGATCACCGACGGCTACCGCATGTGGTGGTCCTACGTGCCGCACTTCATCAACACCCCCGGGTACGTCTACGCCTACGCCTACGGCCAGCTGCTCGCGCTCTCGGTGTACGGCCGCTACCTGCAGGAGGGGCCCTCGTTCGCTCCCGACTACCTCAAGCTCCTGGCCGCCGGCGGCTCGCGCACGCCCGAGGAGCTGGGGTCGATGGTCGGCATCGACCTCGCCGACCCGGGCTTCTGGGATGCGGGCCTGGACCTGGTGGAGCAGCAGCTGCGCGACGCCGAGGAACTGGCGCTGAAGCGCTGAGCGCTGAACGGCGCGCGCGGGGCGTCTCGGTGCGGGGCGCGCCTAGTGCGTCTTGGCGTGACGCGTGCGGGAGCGCTCTTCCTGGCGCTCGACCACGTTGACGATCAGCTTGATGATCTGATCGATCCCCGTTGCCTTGGCGTCGCCGTGCTCGAACGCGGCCCGCCAGTCGGCGATGTGCCCCTTGGTGGCCAGCTCGTTGAACGTGGCCCGGGGAACCTCGAGGCGGACCTTGGCATCAGACGCGATGTCCTTGGTGACCTTGGGACCGGGGAGCTCGACGCGGTACATCTGGATGTCGCGCCCTCCGCGCAACTCGAGGCCGGCCACCAGCTTGAGCGGCGCCAGCGCCGGCACATCCTCCAGGAACCGCGTCACCGCGGTCTCGATCAGGCTCTTGGTGTCAGATGGCGAGGACAGGGCGTGGAAGTCTATCCGCGCGCGGGCGGGCGTTCATGGTGCCCTGAGGCTCGCCGCCCGAGGCGGGTGCGTGAAGCTCGCCGTCTGACGAGGCGTCCGTTCGACGGGGGTGCGCTACGGCGTGGGCTGCTGGAGCGCCGCGCCGCCGTCATAGCCGGAGACGACGGTCGTCCCGTCCTTGGCCACGAACGCGTGCACGAGACTCTGGCGTGAGGACGCCTGCGGGGCGAGGCCGAAGGCCACGCCGAGCGCGATCACGGCCAAGAGGGCCACGAGCCGGCGGCGGAAGATGATCACGGGTGTTGCGGTGAGTGCGGGCATGGTGGTGTGCTCCCTGCCTAGCTTGCCGTCCTATAGACCGTAGCGCGCCGCGCCGGCGCGCGGGGGATTAAGCGTCGGCCCCACCCGCGGGGCCGCCTCAGATCTTGTGGCGCTGCAGCAGCTTGCGGCCGATGACCATCCGCTGGATCTCCGAGGTGCCCTCGCCGATGAGCAGCAGCGGCGCGTCGCGGTAGATGCGCTCGATCTCGTACTCCTTGGAGTAGCCGTAGCCGCCGTGGATGCGCAGGCACTCCTCGGCGCACATCCGCCCGGTCTCGGAGGCGAACAGCTTGGCCATGCCCGCCTCGATGTCTGAGCGCTGGCCCGCGTCCTTCATCCGCGCCGCCTGGCGGGTGAGCAG
>DATJTQ010000088.1:0-9709 GCA_035503355.1 Solirubrobacteraceae bacterium | reverse complement strand
GCCCCCCACACGTCTGACTCCCGACGATGCCTCGAACGATCGTGGCCTGTCTGCGGCTCGAGGAGGGGTGGTTAGGCTGGCGACATGGCGCCACAGCGGAGCCCGAGACAGCAGCAACTCGATCAACGAGCGGCCGAGGAGATGGAGTGGGCCCGGTGGGCGGTCGGGCGCTGGTCTGAGTTTCCGGTCGATCAGGTGCCACGGCCGGTTGTCCTGGTGAGCTCGCGCGTGCACGCTGAGGGGGGCTTCGCGACCGGCGAGGCGAAGATGGCCTTCATCGAGGGCCGGTGGGATCCGGCGGTGGAGGTCCCGGCGCCGGTCCTTGACGAGCTCCGTCGCCACGGCCGGGCGGCACGCTCCGGTGGCCCTGCGCTGGTGGTGACCTCCGCCGAGCTGGCCGAGTCCGAGTTCGTCACCGACCGTGGCCGGCGGTCGTTGCCGGCCTGGCGTCTGACCGTCGAGGGTGCGTTGGGACCGATCTGGGTCCTTGACCCTGAGATCGTCGATTGGCGACCGTCAGAGGGCGCCGGGGGCGCTCCCCCGAGGCTCCCGGCGCCGAGGCAAGATCCGGGGGCACGGGCGCGGGTCGGCGCCGACGAACGCGCGCTGGTGGTCGAGTGGCTGGGGGCGGTCCCGGCGTTCGAGCGCTATCCCAGCGCCGAGGTGATCGAGTCCGCACAGGCGTTCACGGTCGTGGCGGCCGGCGTCGATGTTGGTCCCGCCGGCAACCGCACGCTCGCCGGCCACATGCATCAGGTGCCGGCGCTTCTCACCTCACCGGTGGGCGACCGGGTCTACGTGGACCTCCACGGCCACGCCGGTCAGGTGATCACAGCCGATAGATGAGGGCGATCAGCTCCTCGCGCCGGTAGCCGTGCCGGCGGGCGAAGCTCATCAGTTCCTTGGTCTTGGCGATGACGGCGCCCCGCTCGGGGCTGCCGGTGACCCGGATCGCCCGGCCGCGACCCATCTCCAGCAGGCCCTCGTCGCGCAGCAGCCGCAGCGCGCGCAACACGGTGTTGCTGTTGACCCCCAGCACCGTGGCGAGATCGCGGGCCTGCGGGATCCGCTCGCCGGGTGCCGCCTCCCCCTCGCTGATGGCGCGGCGGATCTCGGCCGCCACCTGCTCGTGCAACGGGGTCGGGTCGTCGCGATCGACGGCGCCAAGCGCGATCTCGCCGCCGCGCCCCGGGTCATTGACATCACGCATGAGAACAACGAGACTAGCTTCAATGGCGACACAACTCAAGCAGCGGTCCCGCCTGACCAGACTTCATCGCATCCGCGCGTTGTTCCCAGAGGCTCGCCGCCTGGCGCGCCGGCGACGGCGCCGCTACGCCGCGTTGGTGATCGTGGCGTGCGGTGCGGCGGCGGTGGCGGGCGCCCTGATCCCCGGTTCGGGAAGCGGCCCGCCACGGAGGGCTGACGACGGTCGCATCGGGGTCGGCGTGTCGTCGATCACGCTGCCCACCGCCGGCGACTACTTCTCCCTGGCGACCGTCAACGGACACCTGCTCGTCTCCGGAGGCCCCGACGGCCCGCTCTTTCCGTCGGGGACCACGACGCTCGTTCACGGGCGAGCTCAGGGGACGTGCACCGCCGCCATCGTCAACCCGGTCACGCTGAGACTCGGTTCCGCCGCACGCGGCAACTGCGGCGATCCTGCGTTGTATGGGGAGCGGGTCATGGCGATCAGCTCTCTGGCTCGCGGGATCCCGACCGGCGGCGGCGCGGGAGCCTTCGCGGTGCGGATCGCCCGCGCCGACCCGACCGCGCGGGACGGATACAGGCTCGGGCCGATCGTCATGACCTACCCGCAGTGCTCTGACTGCGGCGCGGAGTGGATCTACGGCGACGGGTCGCTGTGGCTCTACGACAACGTCACGACCTTCCGCTCACACGCTGGGCAACTGCTCCGCATCTCGGCCACCACCGGTGCCGTTCTGCAGCGGTGGCGGGTGCCGGGATTCACGCGCGTGCTGCTGGCGGCGGATGCGGACGGACTCTGGTTCGCCCCCTCCAACGAGAGCAGCATGGGACCGGGTCTGCACCCGACGCCCGCGCAGCAGCGCGCCTACCAGTCGCTGTACCGCGTGACACCGGGGTCACCCCCCGTCGCGGTTCTCGATGTCCGCACCGCCTTCTCGCTCATCGCTTCAGACCACACCGTCTGGGTCGACGCCGGTGACCAGCGCGACGCCGTGCAACGCTGGCGCCTCCACGGCAGTCCGACGAAGGCGACCTTGCTCGGACGCTACCCCTCGAACCAGCTCCGGGGCGCCGAATACGGCGCCGGCCTTCCGACCTACGCCGGAAACGCGGCGATCGGGATCGACTTCGTCGTCAACCAGACCGGGCGCCAGCGGATCATCCGGCTCTCGCCCGACACCGCCACCCAGCGCACCGTCGCGACGGTCAACGCGCCCGCCAGGATCTCACCGTTCTCCACGCCACCCCCGGCGGTCGCCCTGGGCGACGCGTTCTACTTCCTCGACCCACCCACCCTGACCTATCACGGCGGCGGCCAAGCCGCCACTGTCAGCGGCGCCGCGGTCCTCTATCGAGTCACCCCGCCGCCCCCAGGACCAGGACGACCTGGTAGGGGTCGTTGAGCAGCAGCTGCACGTCGAGCACCGTGAACAGCGGTGACCAGTGCTCGCGCACGTAGGCCATGGTGATCACCGTCTCCCCGTAGTGGATCTCCCCCTGGCCCTCATACTGGGGGTGGGTCGGCTCGGCGGCATGGGGCGCGAAGAAGTAGCCGGGCGCGGCCGGTGCCGAGTCGGGGTGCGGGCCCACCGCCTCCAGGAACGAGCGCATCAGCTCGCTGTGACGCAGGTAGGCGGGCGGCCGGACCGTGACCACGAGGATTCCGCCGGGGCGCAGGGAGCGATGCAGGACGCGCAGTGACCGTCGGTGCGCCTCTTCGGAGAGGTGGGTGAACACCGAGAAGGCAAAGGCGAGATCGAACTGCTCGTCGAAGGGCAGCGTCTCGGGCAGGAAGTCGGAGGTGGCCAGGGTGGCGGGGACGCGACTGGCGCGCGCGACGTCGAGGATCCCCTGCACGGGATCGCACCCGTACAGCCGGCCCGGGGCGACGTCGCGCGCCAGGTACCGGGTCAACCGCCCCCAGCCGCACCCGAAATCAAGAACGCTGGCCTCAGAGAGCGGGCGCCGGCCGTGACGTTCGTAGCAACGGCGCAGCGTGCGGTAGAACGACGCGCTCTGGTCAGCCAGCGGCAGACCGCTGCGCCCGTTCCAGAGCTCCTGAAGCTCGGGGTCGGGCATCACCGGCAGCAGCGCGCGGATGTTCGGGTAGAGCTCGTACTGCTGGGTCAGCAACAGAGCCCATAGATCGTCGTCGAGCTCACGGAACAGCGCGTAGTGGGCAGGGTCGATCTCGGGCCCGCACGCCGCGTCGATCGCGGCGAGGCGCTCGCCGAAGAACTCGGCCAGCCACCCGTCAAAGCCGTTCTGGGCCGAGGGGGCCGACGCGTCGTCGGGCACGGCGGGTGGCCTCAGGCGACGACCGAGCCGGCCGGCGGCGCGCACCGGCCGCGTGAGCCGCCAGCTCAACGAAGACTCATAGTCGCGGCGCAGGCGTTCGAGCTCGCCCAGGTCCGCCCCCGCCGATCCGGATGGCATGGGCGGTAGCGTATCCGCGTCAGCCGATGAGTCCCGTCCGCCTCTACTACATGCCCCGCACTCGCTCCAGCCGCGTGCTGTGGATGCTGGAGGAGGTCGGGGCGCCGTATGAGCTGACCGAGGTCACCGGTGCGCAGCGGCGGTCAGACGAGCACCGGGCGCGCCATCCGCTGGGCCGCGTGCCCGCGCTGGAGCTGGAGGACGGCACGGTGATGTTCGAGTCGGCAGCGATCTGCCTGCAGCTGGCCGATCTCAACCCCAACGCGGAGCTGGCCGGGGCACCCGGGTCCGCGGAGCGCGCGCTGGTCTACCAGTGGGTCCTGTTCGCGATGACAGAGCTGGAAGGCCCGCTGTTTCGCTGGCTCCGCGAACTGGCCGAGGGCGTCGTGGAGTCGGCGTCGCGCCAGCGCTTCGCCGACGCCGCGGCCGCGCTGGAAGCGGCGCTGGACGGCCGCGACTGGGTGCTGGGCGACCGCTTCACGGTGGCCGACGTGCTGTGCGCCAGCGTCCTTGAGGGCGCGGACTCGCGCGATCTGCTCGAGGCGTGGCCGGGGCTGCACACCTACGTCGAGCGCGCCCGGGCCCGGCCGGCCTACGCGCGTGCCGCCGCGATCTCCGATCGTCCGCGCAGCTGAGCGTCAGTCGACGAGCCTCGCCGAAGCGCCAGCGGTGGGCGTCGTCGGAGGGCTCGGCGAGGGTGTCGTCGGCAGACTCGGGATCGGGCTGGCCGGCGCGATCTGCTTGGCGCCCTGCATGACCAGCCTGGTGTGGGCGGGACAGTCGGCGGGTGCGGGCTCGGTGGTGCCGGGCATCCGGGGGAGCGCGCCCTGGCCCGGCGGCGCCCCGTTGTACAGATCGATGGCCAAGCTGCCCACCGCGACGTCGACGCAGAGGGTGCCCTCGTTGATGAGGCCTGCGGCTCGCTCGAGCGGGACCCGGCGCACCTCCACCACCGCCCCCGGCCGGATGCAGCCGAAGTCGCCGTCGCCGGGCGTCCGCCCGCCCGACCAGTTGGTGGGGTTGCCGTAGTCGCGATCGCCCGCGGCCCCGGTCCAGGTGTCGGTGCAGCCGCCCAGCGAGCCGGGGCCCCGGGCGGCGCTGGCCGGCAGGCGCGAGGCCGAGCCACAGCCCGCCAGCGAGGCGGCGGTCAGCACGACGAGCAGGACCTTGGAGCAGCGGGACACGCCGGGCGTATCGACGCCTCCCCCGCGATGCTTCAGAAACCGGTGGCTGCGTCCAGCCGCCTTTGTCAGCTCGGTGACATGCCGCTCGTGGCAGGCTCAGGCGTAGCGCACGCCCTGGCGGGCGAGCTCGGCCTGCAGCAGGCCGATGTGAAGCTCGTGCAGCTCGCAGCGGGCGCGCAGTGACAGCGCGGCGGCGATCCCCGCCCCCTGGCCGGCCACCGCACAGCACGCCATGTTGCGGGTGGCGGCGTGGGCGATGCGGTCTCCGCCGATGGCGCGACCGGTGACCAGCAGGCCGGTGACCCCGCGCGGCAACATGGCGCGGTAGGGCACGTGCATGTATCGCCCGGTGGTGGGCAGCACCAGCACCCCGTAGCCGTCGATGAACTCGGGGTAGATCCCGACGGAGTCCTCGAAGCGCGCCTCGCCGCGCACGTCGGCCTCGGTCAGGTTGTAGACGGCGTCGATCTTGCGCGTGTCGCGGATGCCGATCGTCATCCCGAAGTTGCGCAGGCGCGCGCCGGCGCACCCCGGCGTGTAGCGGCGCAGCGCCTCGATGGCCAGGGCGGCCTGACGGCGGCCCTCCATCTCGCCGCGCGTGAGGCTGTCGGGATCGGTCCCGTCGCATCCGGCCAGGTGAACGAGGTTCATGTAGGTGAGCTCGCCGGTGTCGTGCACCGCCCCCCAGGTGCCGGCGATCGTCGATAGGTCGGCGGGGATCACGCCGTCGCGGATGGCCTGGTCAAACGGCTTGCGCAGGAACGGGGAGAACAGCTCGTCCTCCTTGCCCGAGGTCGTCACACCCCACTCCCCCGCCGACCAGTCGGCGTAGGTCTGCGGGTCCGCGCGGACGCCGTCGAGAAACGCGCGCTTGTCCACGCCCGACAGGTGAAACATGACCGACGCCGCCTGCATCTCCTCCGGGGGCGTCTTGACCGTCGGGGCGCCCGCCCGGTGGGCGACGTCGGCATCGCCGGTCGCGTCGATGACCCGGTCGGCCAGGATCGCCTCACGTCCCGCCTTGGACTCGATGATCGCGCCCCGTACGGCCTTGCCGTCCATGACGGGCGCCACGAAGACGCGGTGCAGCATCGGATGGACGCCGGCCTCCGCGACGAGGTGATCGGCCACCAGCTTGAAGCCCTCGGCGTCGATCTCGTGCGACAGCGACTGGCTGTCGGGGACCGCGGCTCCCATGGCCACGGCGCGATCCTCGAACTCCCGCCCGATCCCACCCGCCTCCACCGTCCGCTCATGCCGGTACCAGGCCAGGCCCTCCACCCCGACCGCCGTCAGGTTGCCGCCAAAGCAGCCGAACCGTTCAAGCAACGCCACCTTCGCGCCGACCCGGGCGGCGCCGAGCGCCGCGGCCAGCCCGCCCGGTCCCGAGCCGACCACCAGCACCTCGGTGCGGTGGACGACCTCGACGTCGCGCGCGGGCTCAGAGACGATGCGGGCGTCAGCGGGCATGGCGTGAGCCGATTGTGGCCGTCGGCCCGGCGCGAGCCTCAGTGGGTGACGGCGGCCGCGACGGGCAGCCCGCCAACCTTGATCGGTCGTGATGACTGGCGCGCGCGGAGGTTGAGCAGGCGGACGGTCCCGTCGTAGGTGCCGAGCACGACGGCCGTCCGGCCGCCGGGGGCGACCGTGATCGAGGTGGGATACGAGTAGGTGCCGACGGAGATGGTCGTGCCGGGGCGCCCGGTGGCGGTGTCGATCGGCGTGACCGTCCCGGTGATGGTGCTCACCACGAACGCCGTCCGGCCGCTCACCGCCACGGCGGTCGGCGAGCTGCCCACCCGCACCGGGGTCCCCGCTCGGCCTCGGGCGGTGTCGATCGGCGTCACCCGGTCACTGGCGCCGTCGACGACCTCGGCGGTGGCTCCGTCGGGCGTGAGCGCGAGCGCGTCGGGCGCCTGCCCGGCCGCGATGGCCGCCCCTGCCGTGTTGGTGGCGGTGGCGATGGGCGTCACCGTGTTGGCGCCGTAGCTGGCCACGTACAGCGTGCGCCCGGCGCCGTCGATGGCTGCCGCCGAGGGAAAGCCGCCGACGGCGATCGGCGCCAGCGCGCGGTTTGACCCGGTGTCGATCGGCGTCACCGCGGCGCCGCCCCAATCCAGGACGTACAGCGTGCGCCCGTCGGGGGCCATGGTCAGCGTGCGGGGCTGGCTGCCCACCGCGATGGGAGCGCCGGGGACGCCCGTCTGGACATTGATCGGCGTCACCGCGTCCGAGCCGCTGTCGGCGACGTAGGCGGTCTGGCCGTCGGGCGTGACGGCGATCGCGCGGGGGTCGGCCCCCACCGGGATCGGTGCCTGGGCGCGCCGCGTCGCGGTGTCGATCGGCGTGACCGTGCCCGAGCCCGCGTTGGCCACGAAGGCGGTCCGGTCATCGGGCGTCAGCGCGATCGCCTCGGGGTCGCGACCGACGCCGATCGGGCGCCCGGCGCGCCTCGAGGTCAGGGCGATCGGGGTGACGGTCCCTGCCTTGGCGCTGACGACGAACGCGGTCTGGCGAGGAGGGGTGGCCTGCCTGCGCAGGGACCGGGCTGCCGGCACGCGGTGGGTGAAGATGTCGTTGACCGGCTGGGCGTAGCGGTCGTTGGCGGTGAGCTGCCCGAGCCCGAGCGCGCCCTCGATGGTCCGCAGCAGGCTGTAGTGCGTGTAGCGCACGGGCGAGGTGAAGCCGCGCTTGACCCCCGATGAACCGAGGATGAGCGTCGGCACCCACTGGGCGGGGTGCTCGTGATCGTAGTTGTCCTCGTCCCAGGTGATGATCGCCAGCGACCGCTGGGTGCGCCACGCGGGCGAGCGCATGATCTGCCCCAGCTCGGCGCGCAGGAAGTCATCGCCGGCGCGGATGCCGCAGCCCTCCATGTCGTCGCAGTCATTGGACCCCACCCACACGAAGTTGGGGGTGGTCGCGGCGCTGGCCAGGTCGGGCGTCATCGACTCCAGTGGCAGCACGTGCGACGCGCAGTAGGCCGGCCGCTGGCGGATGTCGGAGAAGTACAGGAACGGCAGATCGTCGTCCCAGTAGTAGCCGTGCACCGTGTCGTCGCAGGGGCCGGCGGCGCTCTGGTTATAGGCCCTCCACGTCTCGTGCGCGGCGTTGACGAGATCGCCGATGTTGCGGGCGTGGATCGTGTACTGCGAGTCGTACTCGAGCGGATCGTCGAGCGGTACGCCGAAGGCGCTGCCCCCGGCCAGCGCCAGGTAGTTGGCGTCTGAGGGGTGCTCCTCGGCGAAGAAGTCCCCCAGTTCGCTGCCCTGGGCCAGCAGGCTGTTGTAGAACGGCGCCTGGCGACGGTTGCCGATGATGGCGTGGACGTCCTGGTTCTCGAAGTAGAACAGGAACACGTGGTCGTAGCGGGGCACGTGGAGGGCGGGCGGGCGCAGGGCCGCGGTCGGGCGGTGGGGTCCCCGGACGAGGAAGTCGAGGTCGTCGGCGACGGCGCGGTCATAGCCCACCAGTGGAGCGTTGGGCCCGTCGAAGTTGGTCAGGCGCGTCGCCAGCGTCAAGGTCACGCGGGCGCGCGTGGCTCCCGCGGGCAGTCGGCCCGACAGCGACCGCGCCACCAGCGCGCTCGCGGCCGAACGCCCGGGGCCACCCACCGGCGCGAGGGCGCGGCGACCCACCACCCGTCCGCCGGCCGACAGAAAGGCCACCGCGACACCGGCCCGGCTCGAGGTGGTGCCGCCCAGCCGCGCCGAGAGCGCGAACTCGGTGCCGGGGCGTAGCCGGCCACCGTCGGCTCGCGCCAGCGCCACCGTCTGCACCAGGCGTGCCGTTCCCCCCGCGCCGCCGGTGAACAGCTGCCCCGAGCGTCCCCGCGGGAATCCGCGGTCGCCGTAGCGCACCACCGTCGGCAGGCCGGACGCGATCGTCCAGCCGGGGATGGTGACGGCATCCCAGCCATGCACCGAGACAGCGCCGGCCTCGGCGCCGGGATTGCGCAACAGGTTCACGCGGGTGGCCGCCGGGGTGGTCGCGGCCGCCTGGGCCGTCGCGGCCATTGCGGCGAGCAGCGCGGCGACGAGCGCCGCGAGGGCCAGGCCCGATCGGATACGGTCAGAAACGTTCACGCCAGACGCCGGGAAAACGCCCTCACCGTATCGGCAACGGTGAGCGCCGTGTGTTGAATTCTCGCGACCGGCCGCGCGGGCTCAGCCGCGCGCGGTGAAGGTGCACGGCATCCGCTTGACACCGTGGATGAAGCCGCTGCGCAGCAGCTCGGGCTCGCCGACCTCGATGTCGGGGATGACGCGCAGCATCTCGCCGAAGATGGCATGCAGCTGCACGCGGGCCAGGGCGGCGCCCATGCAGTAGTGCGGGCCCCCGCCACCGAAGCCGAGATGGCGGTTGGGGCTGCGGGTGACGTCGAGCTCCCACGGGGTCTCGAAGGCGGTCTCGTCGCGATTGCCCGAGTGATAGAAGAGGACCACCTTCTCCCCCGGCGCCAGCCTCTGTCCGTGGAGCTCGACCTCGCGCGTCGTGGTGCGGCGGAAGGTGAGCACCGGTGTGGCCCAGCGCACGAACTCCTCAACGGCGTCAGGCAATCGCCCGTCCAGATCCTCGGTCAGCGTTCGCCGCTGATCAGGGTTGAGGGTCAGCGCCCGCATCGCATGTGACGTGGTGTGCCGGGTGGTGTCGTTGCCGGCGACCGAGAGCAGCACCAGGAAGGCGGCGATCTCCGGGTGGGTGAGCCGGTCGCCGTCGACCTCAGCCTCGACCAGCGCGGTCATGAGGTCATCGCCGGGGTGCTGCTCGCGATACTTGGCCAGGTCGGTGGCGAACTCGGTCAGCGTCCACAGGGCGGTACCGAGGACTTCGATCGGCTGGCGGTCGCCGAAGCAGTCGGGGTCGGCGGCCATGATCAG
>DATJTQ010000087.1:0-17436 GCA_035503355.1 Solirubrobacteraceae bacterium | reverse complement strand
GACCAGACCGCCGGGCCCGTCGTGCAGGCCGGAGCCAACCTGCTCGTCACGGGGTCCGCGGTGTTCGGGTCAAGCGATCCGGCCGCGGCCTATGAGGAGATCCGGGTGGCCGCGGGCGCGGTGTAGGTGGCGTGGCCGCTGCCGTCTACCGCGGGCGCCGCGGACGGTCGGTGCGTTGACTGCGGCTGGGGAAGGGGTGGGTGTGGTGCGTTGCTTGACACCTGACAGCGCACGGTCCCCGATCGGCGGCTGTGTGCTCTGAGGAGTCAACGGGACGCGCGCTGTGGAGCACACCGCCCGAAACTGGGGGGTGTGTGCTCTGGCGTGTCAAGATTTCGCCGCAAGCGGGGTGGGGGCGGGACGTTTACTGCGGCTGGGGAAGGGAGCGGGATCCGTTGCGTCTCGTTGACACCTGACAGCGCACGGTCCCCGATCGGCGGCTGTGTGCTCTGAGGAGTCAACGGGACACGCGCTGTGGAGCACACCGCCCGAAACTGGGGGGTGTGTGCTCTGGCGTGTCAAGATTTCGCCGCCGCGAGGCCCCGCGCCCCGCCCACGCCACCCTCCCCAGCTGTCGTAAACGCTCCGCGCCCAGCTATGCGCCGGAAGCCTGCAACGACGACGACGACGACGACGACGACGACGAGGACGGCGACGTCGCCGGCCCCCGCCGGTACAGCAGGTACAGCAGGACGCTGAGGACCGCCGTGGCCCCGAGGTAGCCGACCTCGACCCGCGTGACCTCGGCCGTCTCCGTGCCGCCGCCGGTGGCCACGAAGGCCACGAACAGCGCCGCGGAGATCAACCAGGCCACCGCCGCCCACGCGGCGCGGCCCCGGGCCAGCGCGGCCTGATTCAAGGTGCCTGACACGAGGTGCAGGCCCATGCCCAGCCCCACCGCGGCCAGGCCGAGGCGCCCGTAGGTGAAGCCGCCCTTGTCGCCGAGCAGGGCGGTCATCACCGGGGGGCCGATGACCAGCAGGCCGAGGGCCACGGACAGGCCGAAGGCGGCGATGACCAGCACCGTGGTGCGGATCGCCTTGTGAAACTCGGCAGCGCCCTCCCGTGCCTCGAGCCCGGCGAGGTGGGGGAGGATGGAGGTCTGGATCGCCTGGAAGAGCTGCAGCGGCGCGCGGACGATGAGCATGACGTTGAAGACGAAGCCCACGATGCCGGTGGTCAGGTCGCCGCCGCCGGTCTTGGCGGCCACGATGAGCACGCCGGCGTTCATGAGCATCTGCTCGGAGAACATGATCCCCACCACCGAGATGGCGAAGCCGGCGCCGTGGCGCATGGAGAGATCTGACCCGGTCTCCTCGATCTGCGTCTGCGCCGGGCCTTCGCTGGCGCCCGCGGCATCGGCGGCCACCGCCTCGGAGGCGATGGCGCCGCCGGGATCGCGGAGCCGCATGCGCGAGAAGGCCAGCGGCATCACCGACAGGGACGCGAACGGGGCCACGGCCATGCCGAGCCCCACCACGCCCTGGCCCGACCCGATGCCGACGGCGACCGCCAGCGGGAACAGGAAGCGCGAGGTGGACTCCAGGAAGACCAGGCCGCCGTACAGGGCGAAGCGCTGGTGGCCGGCCAGCCAGCCGCGGGCGAAGTAGCTGCCCGCGTAGGCCAGCACGCCGACGACGAGGATCCAGTACAGGGCGCTCGAGCCGTCGAACATGCCCTGCTGAATCTGGTCGTGCAGGGCCAGGGCAATGATCAGGAACAGCGCGGCGAAGCCGAACTGGATGGCGGCGGGGACGCGGAGCTGGTGACCGTGCAGCCCGCGGGCGCGGCGGTCGGCGATCGTGCGCGAGAGCAGCTGCTCGATCGGCCGGTAGATCACCGACAGGATCACGAACATGATCGCCCAGCACAGGGAGATGCGGCTGTAGGCGGGCGGGCTCAGCACGTGGCTGGCCACCGCCAGGTACAGGAAGGTGAAGATCCCGGTCGAGGCGATCCCGATGGTCAGGATCCGCGCGCCCGAGGCAAACGACTGCTGGGGCGGCCCGCCGCCCTCGCCGGGTGATGGCGTCTCGCCCGCTGCGCGCGTCCCGTCGGTGGGGCCGGTCCCGCCCGCGCGCGGCCGGGTCGTCGAGCTCACGCGCGCGCTGCGACGAGCAGCATCGTCCACGGGAACGGCGAGCGGACCTCGGTCACCTCGCCGTAGCGGCCGAGCAGGCTCACGAACGAGCGCCGGGTCCAGTGATTGAGGTGGCCGGGGGTGTTGCCCAGCTGGCGGAGGTAGGCGCCGCGAGCCATGTTGAGGGCCCGCCACAGCGGCTCGTGCGGCACCGAGACCAGGAGGTGGCCGCTCGCCACCCGTGCCATCTCAGCCAGGGCGCGCTCGGGATCGGTGACGTGCTCCAGCACCTCGGTGGCGGCGACGAGCTCAAATTCACCGTCGGCGAACTGGAGCCGTTCGACCTCCATCGCCGCGAAGGTGAGGTTGGGGCGCGTGCGGACGGCCCACTCGGCCGACAGCTTGGGGTCCTCGAGGTCGATGCCGACGATCCGGGTGGGCGGGGTGGGTCTCGTCCGGTCGGCCCACTGCTCGGTGAGCACGCCCTCGCCGCACCCGACGTCCAGGACGGTGCTCGGCGCGGCGATGGTGAACAACTCGTCCAGATCGCGCTCAAATCCCGCCATGAGGCGGCGGACGACCGGGTTGGTGGAGCCGTATTTGTCGTAGGTGTTGCCCGTGGGCACCGCGGTGCCCGAGCTCACACCTCGACCGCCTGGCGCTCGTCAGGGGTGCGACCGGGGCCCTGTCCGCCCGTCGCGCTCTGAGGGCTGCCGCCCTCCGCCCCGGACTCGTAGTGCGACGGGGCGACATCGAGGACCAGCTCGATACGGCGCACCCGCTCGAAGGTGCGCTGGAGCATGATCCGCTGGGCCGCCAGCAGATCGCCGATCACCCCCAGTGCGCCGAGCAGCATCGCCGCGTTGAAGAGCACACCGCCGAGGATGAGTGACTGAATGTGGCCGGCGACGCCTCCGCCGGTGATGAAGTCCACGAGGAAGCGAACGAAGAACACCATCGCGGCCAGGCCGCTGATCAACGCCCCGCCCCAGAACACCTTGAGCGGCTCGTACTGGGAGTAGATGCGGAAGATCGAGAGGCCGTTCCGGCGGATGTAGGCTGGAATCGACGGGAACAGCCGCGACTCGCGCGTCTTGGGATTGGTGCGCACCGGCACGTGGTCGATGGCCACCAGCAGCTTGCCCGCCTGGATGATCGTCTCCAGCGTGTAGGTGAACTTCGAGACCACCTGCATCTGCAGCGCGGCCTCGCGGCTGTAGGCGCGGAAGCCCGACGTGGTGTCGGGGACCTCGGTCGAGGAGGCCTGGCGCACCACCCAGGAGCCCAGCCGCTGTAAACGGCGCTTGGAGTGTGAGAAGTGCTCGTTGGAGTCCACCCGGCGGTCGCCGATGACCATGTCGGCCTCGCCCCGCAGGATCGGCGCCACCAGCTTGGGGATGTCGCGCCCGTCGTACTGGTTGTCGGCGTCGGTGTTGACGATCACGTCGGCGCCGAGCTTGAGCCCGGCGTCCAGCCCCGCCTGAAAGCCCGCGGCCAGCCCCTTGTGGTTGTTGAGCTTGACGATGTGGTTGACGCCGTGGGCCTTGGCGACCTCGATGGTGGCGTCGGTGGAGCCGTCGTCGATGATCAGCCACTCCACGACGTCAAACCCCTCCATCTCGCGCGGGAGGTACGACAGCGTCGTGGGCAGCTGCGCCTCCTCGTTGAAACAGGGGATCTGGATGATGAGCTTCATGTCCTCGGGGGCGGCCCTACCGCCTGAGTCGCGCCGCGCCGCGGGCGTGCGGACGTATCGATGCTCCGTGGGGGCGCGCTATTCATCACACGGTAGCGGGATACTCGTAGATGAAGATGGACACGGCAACGGCAAAGACGCCCGAGCCGCCCCGTCGGCTTGCGGCGTCGCCGCCATCGTCAGGCCGCCGTCGCGGTGCATGGATCCGAGTTGCGGGTGGCCGCCGGCGTGACCTGCACCGGCCCCTGCTGTGGCTGCTGCTCGCGGTCACGCTCGCGCTGCGCCTGTGGGGGATCAAGCAGGGGCTCCCCTACAGCTACAACTCCGACGAGGCGACGCACTTCGTGCCGCGGGCGATCGCGTTCTTCTCGCATGACTACAACCCCCAGTACTTTCTCAACCCGCCGGCGTACTCCTACCTGCTGCACTTCGTCTTTGAGCTGTGGTTCGGGAGCCCGGACGCGGTGCGCCACGCCTACGTCACCGATCCGACCGAGGTCTACGTGGTGGCGCGGGTCGTCGCCGCGGTGCTGGGGACGATCGCGGTCTGGCTGACCTATCTGTCCGGGGAGCGGCTGTTCAACAAGACCACGGCGCTGCTGGGCGCGGCGGTCTTCGGCTTGGCCTTCCTGCCGATCTTCTACAGCCACCTGGCCCTCAACGACGTCCCCGCGCTGGCCCCGGTGGCCCTGGCGCTCTACGGCGTCTCCGGCGTGCTGCGCAACGGGGCGCGGCGCGACTACGTCATCGCCGGGATCGGCATCGGGCTGGCGGCGGCCACCAAGTACACCGGCGCGATCATCGCGGTGTGTCTCATCGCCGCTGCGGTGTGCGACGGCGCCGGCGGCGCCCCGCTCACCGCCGCGCGCCGCCTCGCGCTCGCTCTGGGCTGCGCCGTGCTGGCCTTCGTCGCCGCCAACCCGTACTCGGTGCTGGACTTCTCGGCCTTCCATGCCGGCGTGACCACCCAGCAGGCCCTGGCCGGCGGCTCGGACCCCGAGAAGCTCGGCACCACCGCGGCCAGCGGCACCGCCTTCTACGTGTGGACCTTCACCTGGGGCCTGGGGTGGGCGCCGTCGATCGCGGCGCTGGCGGGCAGCGTCCTGCTCGTCGTGCGCCGCCGCCTGGCGCTGGCGGCGGTCCTCGTGCCCGCGCCGATCGCCTTCATCGTCTTCATGGGCGACCAGCAGCGCTATTTCGGCCGCTGGCTGATGCCGGTGTTTCCGATCATCGCTCTGCTCGCCGCCTACGGGGCGGTGGAGGCGGCACGCTGGCTCATCCGCGCGCGGGGAATGCCGCCGGCCCTCGCCGCCGGCGCGGTGGCGGTGGTGATGCTGGGCCAGAGCCTGGCCGCCGTCATCCACAACGACACCGTGCTGTCGCATGCCGATACGCGCAACATCACCCGGGCGTGGATGGTCCGCCACGTCCCCGCGGGCGCCAAGGTGGTGGTGGAGCCCGTCGTCTCCACCGACTGGGGCCAGGACATCGGGCGCTCGCTGCAATGGACGCCCACCGGCGCGCGATGGCAGCTGTGGAACCCGTATGTCACTGATGTCGACGCCAACGGCAACCACCTGCCGCCGGGCGAGCATCGCTATGTCGCCATCGACGAGTACGAACGGACGCTGCGTCCCGAGCTGCTGCAGGAGTATGAGAACAGCGGGTTCTGCTGGGTGGTCATCGGCTCGCTGCAGGCGGGCCGCTCCTTCGCCCAGCCCAAGATCGCCCCGTCGGCGATCGCCTATTACGCCGCGCTGTCCAACCAGGCTCAGCTCATGTTCCACGTCAGCCCGTTCGCCACCGGCAACCGCGCGGTCCCGTTCAGCTTCGACTGGTCGATCGACTACTACCCCAGCCAGTACACGCGGCCCGGACCCGAGATGAGCGTCTATCACCTTAGGAGCGGTAAATGTGCCGCGAACTATGCTCCGAAGCGCCAATGACGACCATCGCCGATACCGATCGCCGCCACCTGGCTCGCGCGATCGAGATCGCGGAGCAGGGGCGCGGCAAGGTCAGCCCCAACCCTCTGGTGGGGGCGGTGATCGCCAATCTCGACGGGCCGATCGGCGAGGGCTATCACCGCGAGCTGGGCGCCCCCCACGCCGAGGTCGAGGCCATTCGCGCCGCCGGGGACCATGACCTCGCCCAGGCCACGCTCTACGTCTCGCTGGAGCCGTGCTGTCACCACGGCCGCACCCCGCCGTGCACCGACGCCATCCGCGAGGCGGGCATCAGCCGGGTCGTCGTCGCCTCCGATGATCCGTCGTCTCACGCCTCGGGACGCGGGCTGGGCATCCTGCGCGACGACGGCGTCGAGGTGGTGCTCGACGACGGTGAGCTCTCTGACCGGGCCAAGCTGCTCAACCAGCCCTTTCGCAAGCGCGCCCGCACCGGCCGTCCCTGGATCCTGTTCAAGTCGGCGATGACGCTCGACGGCAAGGTGGCCACCCACCGCGGGGACTCCAAGTGGATCTCGGGCGAGGCCAGCCGCGAGCGCGCCCACCAGTGGCGCGCCGAATGCGACGCCGTCGCCGTCGGCGTCGGCACTGCCCTGGCCGATGACCCACTGCTCACGGCGCGCCTTCCCGGGGTCACGCGCCAACCGCGGCGGGTCGTGTTCGACTCACTGGGCCGCCTTCCGCTCGACGCCCAGCTCGTCCGCGACGCCCGCCAGGTCCCGCTCACGGTGGTCGTCTCGCGCGCGGCTCCGCGCGCCGCCACCGACGCGCTCGAGGCCCACGGCGCCGATGTCGTCGTCGCCACCGGCGAGAACGAGCCGGCCCGCGTGGTGTCGGCCCTGGACCAGCTCGGCGCCGCCGGTATCGCCTCGATGCTGCTGGAAGGCGGGCCCCGTCTGGCCGGCGCCTTCCTCGACGCGGGTGAGATCGACGAGATCCGGTTGTTCCTGGCGCCCCTCATCCTGGGCGGGCGCACGGCGCGCGATCCACTGGAGGGCGAGGGCGCCGAGCAGATCGCCGACGCGGTGCGCGCCCAGAACCTGCAGTGCGAGCGCATCGGAGAGGACCTGCTCGTCTCCGCGCGCATCAGGAAGTGGTAGGCCCGGAGGCCGATGTTCACCGGTCTGATCGCCGATCTCGGACGCATCGAGGACGTCGAGCGCTCCGCCGACGGCGTGCGACTGATCGTCTCCTCATCGCTGGCCGGTGAGATCGCCGAGGGCGACTCGGTCGCCGTCAACGGCGTCTGCCTGACGGCCACCGACGTGCGGCCGACGGCGTTTGCCGCCGAGGTGATGAACGAGACCCTGCGGCTGAGCTCGCTGGCCGAGGCGCGGGCGGGCGCGCCGGTCAACCTCGAGCTGGCCATGCGGTTGTCCGACCGGCTGGGGGGCCACATGGTCCAGGGCCACGTCGACGGCGTCGGGACGGTGCGGGGCGTCGCCGCCGACGGGTTCGCGCGCCGGGTGGAGATCGAAGCCGGGGAAGAAATCCTCCGCTACCTCGTCTACAAGGGATCGATCACCGTCGACGGCGTCTCGCTCACCGTCGCCGGGCTCGGAGACGCATCGTTTACCGTTTCTCTCATACCCGAGACGCTCGAGCGCACGAACCTCGGTCACGCTGAGGTCGGGACAACCGTGAATCTGGAGGTGGATGTGTTGGCCAAATACGTCGAGAGGCTGGTGGCGACCGCACGATGAGCTCGACCACGTCCGCCTTCTCCACGATCGAAGAAGCGATCGAGGACATCCGCCAGGGCAAGATGGTCGTCGTCTGCGACGACGAGAACCGCGAGAACGAGGGCGACCTGACGATGGCCGCCCAGTTCGTCACCCCGGAGGCGATCAACTTCATGCGCAAGGAGGGCGGCGGGCTGATCTGCCTTGCCCTCACCCCCGAGCGCTGCGACGCGCTCGGCCTCGACCTGATGGCGGCCAAGAACGAGTCGGCGTTCGAGACGGCGTTCACGGTCTCGGTCGAGGCGCGCTCGGGCGTCAGCACGGGCATCTCGGCCGCTGACCGGGCTCGCACCATCCAGGTGGCCATCGACCCCGAGTCAAGCCCCCGCGAGCTCGTCCAGCCCGGTCACGTGTTCCCGCTCAAGGCCCGGGCGGGAGGGGTGCTGGAGCGCGTCGGCCAGACCGAGGCCGGGGTGGACCTGGCCCGGCTCGCCGGGCTGAACCCCTCCAGCGTGATCTGCGAGATCATGAACGAGGACGGGACGATGGCCCGGGTCCCGGACCTCGTGCCCTACTGCGAGCGCCACGGCCTGAAGATGATCACCGTGGCCGACCTGGTGGCCTACCGCCGCCGCCACGAGAAGCTGGTGGAGCGCGTCGTCGACACCAAGCTCCCCACGGCATTCGGGGATTTCGTGGCCGTCGGCTATCGCTCACTGGTGGACAACAAGCACCACGTCGCCCTGGTCAAGGGCGACGTCGAGGGCAAGGACGACGTGCTCGTGCGCGTCCACTCCGAGTGCCTCACCGGCGACGTGTTCCACTCGCTGCGCTGCGACTGCGGCGAGCAGCTCGAGTCGGCGCTGGCCATGATCGAGAAGGAGGGCACCGGCGTCCTGCTCTACCTCTCCCAGGAGGGCCGGGGCATCGGGCTGCTCAACAAGCTCAAGGCCTACAAGCTGCAGGAGGAGGGCCTGGACACCGTCGACGCCAACCTGCGCCTCGGCCTGCCGGCCGACCTGCGCGACTACGGCATCGGGGCCCAGATCCTCGTGGACCTGGGACTGTCGAGCATCCGGATCCTCACCAACAACCCCAAGAAGATCTCCGGCCTGGCCGGCTACGGCCTGTCGGTCGCCGACCAGATCCCCATCCAGCACGCCCCCAACCCCCACAACGAGGCGTACCTGCGCGCCAAGCGCGAGAAGCTCGGCCACACTCTGCACCACCAGGGGCTGGCGCTGGATGAGGAGATGCTCGAGCGAGAGCACGAGCAGGATCGTCATCGCCGCGATGGCCACTGACCGTCGCGTCGCGCTGTGCGTGGCGCGCTTCTACGAGGACCTGGCCAGCGCACTGGAGCAGGGTGCGCGCGCTGCGCTCGAGGAGGCCGGCGTCGAGACGGTGGAGAGCTTCACCGTCCCCGGTGCCTTCGAGCTTCCGCTCGTGGCCAAGTACGCCGCCGAGTCAGGACGCTTTGACGCGGTGGTGTGCCTCGGCGCGGTGATCCGCGGCGAGACCGACCACTACGAGTACGTCTGCTCCTCCGCCGCTGACGGAATCACGCGGGTGGCGCTGGACACCGGCGTCCCCTGCGGCTTCGGCGTGCTGACCGTCGACACCATGGAGCAGGCCCGTGAGCGGGTCACCGGCGGCGCCAAGCGCGACAGCGGCCGCCACGCCGTCGACGCGGTGCTGGCCTCTTTGGACGTCAAAGACGAGTTGAGCGGCCGCCGCGGCAAGGCCGGCTTCTCGGTCTGATCGTCTGACGGTCAGTCGACGAAGTTCGAGTGCTCGTCGTCGCCGGGGCCCGATGGCGGGGTCAGCCCGGCGCCGCCGGAGGCACCGGGGCCTCCGTCGTGGCCTTTGGCCTTGCCCTTCCCCTGGCTATTACCGGGTCCTGGGGCGGGCGCCTGCCCGCTGGCCTGGAGCGCCTCGTTGAGCGTCTGCTGGACCACCGCCGTCTGGTTGGGGATCTTCAGACGCTGCTCGAGGACCGGCACGGCGCTGGCGGGATCACCCGACTTCAGCAGCGCCACGCCGAGGTCATAGAGGCCGTAGGCGTAGGTGAGGCTTGAGGGATCGGCCGCCGACACCGCCTTGCGCAGGGTGGCGATCGCCTGCGGGTAGTTTCCGGCGAGCATCTCGTTGTGACCGGTGAGCTGGAGCTGCTCGGCGGTGGGTGGGGCCGGTGCGGCTGGAGTGGTGGAGGTCGAGGATTGCGTGGGCGGCCGCTTGGGCGCGGACGCCGCCGCTGTGGCGGCCGGCTTGGGCTTGGCGGCCGTGGTGTGGCTGCGCGTCGGTGTCGTCGCCGGCTTCTTGGCCGAGCGGGCGGGCTGATGCGAAGTCCCGCCGAGGCCGGCCAGCGCGAGGGCGCCGGCGGCGCCGATGACCACCACCAGCGCCACCAGGGCCAGCAGCCGTCCGGTGCGCCGCCGCGTCGTGGACCCCCGCTGGATGGTGCTGGCGGCCGTCCACGAGCCCGTTGCCCCGGCCCGCCCCGTGGAGCGCTGCACCTGGGTGAGCGGCCGGTGCCGGCCGGTGGTGCCCCGGGAGCGCGACTGGCTGGCGCGCCCGTTGCCATGGCCGTTTCCGTTGCTGCCATTGCCCCCCAGTCCGCCGGCGCCGGCGAAGGCGCCCGGGGTGCGGCGCCGCTGGGTGGTGGTGCGCTGAGTCACGGCGATGCCGCCCGACAGGGCCGTCTCCAGGGCGTTCACGAAGTCCCCGGCGGTCTCGAAGCGCTCATCGGGCTCCTTGGCCATCCCGCGCATGAGGACGTCGTCGACGGACGGCGGCAGGGTCCGGTCGCGATCGGAGGCATGGGGGCGCTCATCCTCGATGTGCTGACGGGCCTGAGCGGCGAAGTGCGGCGCATCGAAGGGCCGCTCGCCGGCGAGCAGCTCGAAGGCGGCGACGGCCAGCGCGTAGCGATCCGAGGCGCCGGTGGCGTCGCGGCCCAGCGCCTGCTCGGGCGACAGGTAGGCGGCGGTGCCGAACAGCTCGCCGGTGCTGGTGATGGTGTCCTCGGAGACCAGGCGCGCGATACCGAAGTCGGCGACGTGCAGGACGCGGCTGCGATTGAGCAGGAAGTTGGCGGGCTTGATGTCGCGATGGACGATCCCTCGGGCGTGCGCGTGATCGAGCGCCGAGGCGGCCTCGCGGATCCAGCGCATCGCCTCCTGGCGACGCACTGCCCCGACGCGGATGGCGTCAGCCACCGTGCCGCCCGCCAGGTACTCCATGACGATGAACGGGCGCGCGCTGGACTCGATGTCGCGCGCGTCGACCTCGAGGTCGCCGACGTCGTAGATGGTGACCACGTGCGCGTGGGTCGACACGCGCGCGGCGGCGCGCGCCTCGCGCTTGAAGCGGCGCATGGCCATCTCGTCGTAGGCAAAGCGCTCGGCCAGGACCTTGACCGCCACCGTCCGTCCCAGCACCAGATCCTCGGCGCACCACACCGCCGCCATGCCTCCGGTGGCGAGGCGGCGGCGCACCCGGTAGCGGTCCGGAAGGCGCAGGTCGGTGGGCTCTGCCCGCGGCTGCCCTCTAGAACCCATTGAGGCGGATTGGTACCCGGCTGGTGCGTTCTGAATCCACGGTCAGATACGGATGGTACGGCTCGGGAGGTCCGGTGTGCGCGTCTCCTATACTGCGCGCGATGCCCAAAGTTTGTCACGTGTGCGCCAAGGGTCCGTCCTTCGGCCATAACCGCAGCCATTCGATGGTCGCGACCAAGCGCCGCTTCGATCCGAACCTCCAGCGGGTCCGCATCGACGACGGCGGGACACCGCGACGCGTGTACGTCTGCACGCGCTGCCTCAAAGCCGGCAAGATCACCAAAGCCCGCTGAGCCGCCGCGGTGGCTGCGCCCGGGCGAGCGACCGATCAGACTGGGATCTCCGATCCCAGCATCGTCCGCTTCCGTGTTCTGGTGGAGGCGGGTCTGGCCGCGCTCGAGGCCCGTCGCGAGGAGGTCAACGACCTTAACGTGTTCCCCGTCGCCGACGGGGACACGGGGGACAACATGGTCCTCACCCTGCGGGCGGTCCTCACTGAGCTCGACCGTCTCGCCGATGTCTCCGAGGGCCGCACCATCGACGAGATCGGACGCGACGAGATCGTGGCCTCCGTGGCGCGGGCGGCGCTGCTCGGCGCGCGCGGCAACAGCGGGGTCATCCTCTCCCAGCTGATTCGCGGCGCCGCCGAGGAGCTCATCAGCCGCCCCGGCGAGCTGGTGGACCCGGTGCTGATCGGGGCCGCGCTGGCTCGCGCCGCCGACCAGGCCTACGGCTCGGTCCGCGACCCGGCCGAGGGCACGATCCTCACCGTGGTGCGTGAGATGGCCCACCGCGTGGCCTCCGAGATCGCTCATATCCCCGACGCGCGCCTGGGCGCCGATGCCAGCGCCGGCGAGCAGGACATCGCCATCGCGAGCGTGATCGAAAGTGCCCTGGAGGCGGGGGAGGAGTCGGTCAAGCGCGGTCCTGACCTGCTGCCCGTGCTGCGCGACGCCGGGGTGGTGGACGCCGGCGGCTATGGGCTCACCGTGCTGCTGGCCGGGATCGTCGGCGCGTTGCGCGGGACCGAGCCCCCGGCGATCGAGCACCACCACGCCGCGCGTGTGACGCATCCCCAGCACAGCTCCACCACCTTCCGCTACTGCACGAACTTCGCCGTCACCGGCACGGGCCTGGAGCAACGCCGTTACCTCAGCGAGCTGGAGCAGATCGGCGACTCGGTCCTGGTGGTGGGGGATCCGACGACGCTGAAGGTCCACGTCCACACCGACGACCCCGATGCCGCCACCGCGCTCTTCGCCGGCGCCGGCGTTGTCTCCCACCTCGATGTCGCCGACATGCGTGAGCAGGTCAAGCGACGCGACGAGCGCCTCGAGGTGCCGGTCGTCGCCTCGGTGTGCGGCGGGCTGGCCGTGGTCAACGGCGACGGGATGGCCGGCCTCTTCGCGGGCTTCGGTCTGCAGGTCCTCGACGGTGGACCCACGCTCAACCCCTCGACCTATGACCTGTTGGCGGCGATCCACGCCGTCCCCGCCGAGGAGGTGGTGGTGCTGCCCAACAGCTCCAACGTCATCATGGCCGCCGAGCGCGCCGCCGAGCTCTCGGAGAAGGCGGTGTCGGTGGTTCCCTCGCGCTCGCCGCAGGCGGGACTGGCGGCGGCGGTGAGCCTTGACCCGTCGCGGCGCGCCGTCGACAACGCCGAGGCCATGGTCGACGCCCTCGAACGCGTCCGTACGGGGGGCGTCGCTCCCGCCGGCCGTGACGATGCCCAGGGCCGCTTCCAGGCCGGCGAGGCGGTGGGCTTCGTCGACGAGGAGATCGTGGCCTGGGGCGAACCGCTCAGGACCCTGCGCGACGTCCTGGAGCGTCTGGGCGAGGACGCGGAGCTCATCACCATCCTCCGTGGCGCCGACGCGCCGCTGGATGACGCCACCGTCGAGGGCCTGGCCGCCGACGGTGCCGCGGAGCTGGAACTGTCCGAGGGCGGGCAGCCCAGCTACTGGTGGCTGCTCTCGGCCGAGTGAGCCGGTAGCTGACCGGCGGCCCGGTCATCATTGTCAAGGCCGCCGATGTCGATCACCGCCTTCTCCGAGCTCCGGGAGCTCTCACCCGACGAGCTGGCCGACGCGCCGGTCCGCTATCCCCGCCCCTCGGTCCTGGCCGAGCCCCTGCGCTTCGATCACGCCAAGGCCGAGAAGGCCGCCGGCGGCCTGGGGCTTCACACGGTGGGTGACCTGCTCGAGCACCTCCCGCGGGACCGGCGCGAGGCCCGGTCGGTGGGCCAGCTGGTGTCGGGGGAGACGGCCACGGTCGTCGTGGAGGTGCGCTCGATCGCCTCGCGGCCGGTCCGCCGCCGCGGGATGCGCCCGCTGGTCGAGGCCACGGTGGCCGACGCCACCGGCGCGATGAAGGCCACCTTCTTCAACCAGCCCTGGCTGGCCAACAAGTACCCCGCGGGGACCCGCCTGGTGCTCCACGGTAAGTTCGAGGCCCGCAATCGCTTCCGCGTGCAGGGCCACGCCCCGACCACGCAGGCCGGCGCCGGCGACGAGGGCGTGGCCCACTATCCGGCCACCGAGGGGCTGTCCTCGACCCAGATCCTGGCCATGGTGCGCGCCCACGCGGGCGCGCTGGCCGACGTGCCCGAGCCGCTGCCGGCACAGCTGCGCGTCGCCGAGCGGCTGCCGGGGCGCCGGTGTGCCCTGGCTGCGGTGCACCTGGCGGGCGACGAGGAACAGGCGCTGGGGCGCCGGCGCCTGGCCTTCGACGAGCTCCTGCTCGTCCAGCTCGCCCTCCTGCGCCGCCGCCGGCTGCGGCGGGCCGGCAGCCAGGCGCCGGTGCTCGACGCCGCGCCCTCGCTCAGCGCGCGCTGGCTGACCGAGATGCTGCCCTTCGCGCCCACGGCCGATCAGCGCCACGCGATGGACGAGGTGGACGCCGACCTGGCCGGTGACCGGCCGATGCAGCGGTTGCTCATGGGGGAGGTCGGCTCGGGCAAGACCGTGGTGGCGCTCTACTCGCTGCTGCGCACGGTGGAGCAGGGCTACCAGGGGGCCTTGATGGCGCCCACCGAGCCGCTGGCCGAGCAGCATTTCGCCACCATCCAGGCGCTCATGCCGGGCGAGGCCGTGCCCATCGGGCTCCTCACCGGCTCCACTCCGGGGCGGCGGCGCGCCGATCTGCTGGGCAAGCTGGGGTCCGGCGAGCTGTCGCTGATCGTGGGCACGCACGCCCTGATCGAGGACCCGGTGCGCTTCGCGTCGCTTGGAGTGGCGGTGGTCGACGAGCAGCACCGCTTCGGGGTCCGCCAGCGGGCCGCGCTGGATGCCAAGGCGGGAGAGGGATGTAGCCCTCACGTGCTGCACATGACGGCCACCCCGATCCCCCGGACGCTGGCGCTGTCGCAGTACGGGGACCTCGACTTCACGGTCCTGCGCGAGCTCCCCAAGGGGCGCCAGCCGATCCAGACCCACCTGTGCTCCACCGAGCGCGAGCGGGCGCGGGCCTATGACCGCATGCGGGAGGAGCTGCGCGCGGGCCGCCAGGCCTTCGTCGTCTGCCCGCTGGTCTCGGAGTCAGAGGCGCTGGCGGCCCGGGCGGCGGTGGCGGAGTACGAGCGTCTGCGGACCGGTGAGCTGCGCGAGTTCCGGGTGGTGCTGATGCACGGGCAGCTGAAGTCCGCCGACAAGGTGGAGGTGATGCGGGCGTTCGCCGCCGGTGAGGCCGACGTGCTGGTGGCCACCACCGTGATCGAGGTCGGCATCGACGTTCCGAACGCCACGGTGATGCTGGTGGAGGACGCCGAGCGCTACGGGATCTCCCAGCTGCACCAGCTGCGCGGCCGGATCGGGCGTGGCGAGCACGCCTCGGTGTGCCTGCTCTTCGGGCCCAAGGGCTCGCCGCGTCTGAAGGCCCTGGAGGCCCACACCGACGGCTTCCGCCTGGCCGAGATCGACCTCGAGCTGCGCGGCGAGGGGGAGCTCGTCGGCGTGCGCCAGAGCGGGCTGGCCCAGTTCCGCGTCGCCGAGCTGCCCCGCGACCGGGAGCTCCAGGAGCGTGCGCGGATGCGCGCCGAGAGGATCGACGAGGTGGATCCGGACCTGGAGATGCCCGAGCACGCGCTGCTGGCCGACGCGCTGGGGGCGGTGTTTGGGGAGGAGGCCCGGGCGCCGATCCGCGCCTGAGCTTTCGCGCGGGCCCTCGGCCCTCGGCGTCTGGCTGGGTATCGGGGAACGTCAACTGCGGCAATCGAAGGGCGGGGCTGCGGCGTCGGCGGCGGCCCGCGAGGCGCTCACGGGCAACCGTGGTAGATAAGCACCACGTGGTGATTGTTATCTCCCAAGGTCCCCTGCAAACGCGGATGTTTTGCCACCGCGGCCAGCACCTCGTCGCCCTCCCCGGCAGGCCGTTGACGTTCGCCCGTGTCGTGCCACAACGCTGACGGCAGACCACCCAACGCCGAGGCCCCGGAAGAATCCCGATGCAACCATGCGCGTCATCGCCGGCACCCACGGCGGCCGCGGCCTCGTCGCCCCCAAGGGCCGAGCCACCCGACCCACCTCTGACCGCGTCCGCGAAGCGCTGTTCTCGATCCTCGGCGACCTCGACGGCGTGCGGGTCCTGGACCTGTTCGCGGGCTCGGGCGCGCTGGGAATCGAGGCCCTCTCACGAGGTGCGCGAGAGGCCACGCTGGTGGACTCCGGACGGCCCGCGATCGCCGCGATCCGGCGCAATCTGGAGGCGCTGGGACTGGAGGGCGAGGTTGTGTTCCAACCGGCAGAGAGGTTCCTCCAGGCCGCATCGCACGCCGCGCGTCAATACGATCTGGTCTTCCTCGATCCCCCATACCGCCACGCGAGCGCCCTCGGACGGGAGCTGACGTCGGCACTGAAGCCGATACTTGCAGCTGATGCGCGGGTAGTGGCGGAGAGCGACCGGCGCAGCCCGCTCGGGCTGGAGCTCAGGCTGGTCGATGAGCGCCGCTACGGCGACACCTTGATCCAGATATATGCCCCTTGATAACCGCATTTGCATCTGCCCCGGCACCTTTGACCCGGTGACCTATGGGCATCTCGACGTCATTGGCCGGGCCGCCGCGATGTATGACCAGGTCATCGTCGCCATCGTGAATCTGCCCTGGCGAAAGGGTCAGACGATGTTCTCCGCCGAGGAGCGAATTCGCTTCCTCCAGAACGCCACGAGCGATCTGCCCAACGTGTCGATCGAGACGTTTTCTAACCTGTTGGTGGATTTCGCCCGTGAGAAGAAGGCGATGGCCATCATCAAGGGACTGCGTGCCATCTCCGACTTCGAGTACGAACTGGAGATGAATCAGCTCAACCGGCGCCAGGCCCCCGACATCGAGTCCGTTTACCTCATGGCATCGCCCAAGTACAGTTTCCTGAGGTCGAGCGGTGTGAAGGAGCTCGCCACATTCGGCGGCGATATCGACGATCTGGTGCCCGTCGAGGTGGCCGAGGCGTTGAAGGAACGCGCCGGCCGTTGACGAAACAGAGGTCGCTAAATGGATGTCCTAGTACTCATCGACAAGCTGGATGATCTCGTCCACAACGCGAAGCCGGTCCCGCTGACGGATCAGGTTCGCGTGGACAAGGAGGAGATCTACGACATCCTCGATCAGATGCGCGCCACGATCCCCGAGGAGATCAAGCAGGCCCGGTGGATCGTCAAGGAACGCCAGGAGATGCTGGCCGAGGCCAAGCGCGAGGCGGAGCGCATCGTCAAGGAGGCTCGCGAGCGCCAGGAACGGCTGATCTCCGAGGAGGAGATCACCAAGCAGGCCGAGCGCGCCGCCGAAGACATCATCGAGGACGCCCGGGGCCGCGAACGGGAGATCCGTCTCGGCGCCGAGGACTACGCCGACGAGATCCTCAACACGCTTGAGGTCAACCTCTCCAAGTTCATCGCCGCGGTGCAGCGCGGCCGTGACCGGCTCGCCGGCAAGGACGAGCCCGCCGAAGTCTCCTGACGATCGTCGAGGTCATCGAGGGCGACATCACGTCGCTCGACGTCGACGCGATCGCCAACGCCGCCAACACCGACCTGAGGCACGGCGGTGGCGTCGCGGCCGCCATCGCCCGCGCCGGCGGCTCAGCGATCCAGTCCGAAAGCGACGCGAAGGCGCCGATCGGGCTGGGTGAGGCCATCGAGACCTCCGGCGGCGACATGCCCGCCAGGTGGGTCATCCACGCGGCCACCATGGAGCTCGGGGGCCCAACATCTGCCGACATCATCCGCCGGGCGACGGAGAGCACCCTCACCCGGGCTGACGAGCTGGGTGCGAGGTCACTCGCCCTGGTCGCCTTCGGCACCGGAGTGGGCGGGTTCTCGATGGAGGATGCTGCGCGCATCGAGGCCGACGCCGTGCGCGCGCATCTGCAGGCCGGCAGCGGTCTGGAGCGGATCGTCTTCGCGGTCCGGGGCGGTGAGGCCGCCGAGGCGTTCGCCGCCGCCGTCAGCGCTTGCGGCCTGT